>CAYTPO010000024.1:0-24387 GCA_964439815.1 uncultured Thiotrichales bacterium | reverse complement strand
TACTGCGGGAAAGCCATTTTGGCCCTTTTTCCCCCTGATTTTCGTCAAATATAACCAATATTCTCCTCAAATCAGTGAAAAAAATGACCTAAAACGGCTTTCCCTCGCTACGACTCCTATTCTCGGACAGCCTCCCAGGAGCCTGTCGGACTTAACGCCAATTGGATGCGCCCGCAGGAAGTGCCCTTGGGGTGCAAAACCCTGGATGATGATTAATGAGCTTATCCTGGTCGTCAAATAGCTCGGTTATTCTCCTCACACGATAAACTGATTTAGTCCCGTTTCACCCGGATGGTGAGACGCTTCAGCCTGTCACGGCCCTGGCTTGTTCTGACACGCCTGCGCTTGCAGTTGTAGCGATTGCTACAAATTTCGCTCCAGAGCGGCGCCCAGACGCACCAGTCCAGCGCCAGGATCCGCGATCCACCATGAATAAGATGGGTTAATTTACCCCCAGGGGTCTGGCTTCAAACGGTTAAGTCCGACAGGCTCCTCGGATTCAGGTAGAACTTCAGCGGCAGTGGGGCAATGGATGGCTGTGACAAGCAGAAAAGCCGGGTCAGTGCTCCCGTGCCATTTGCAACAGCCTCTCGAGTGCGAAGGTGACGGCCTGTCGCCGGACGGCATTTCGGTCGCCGTTGAAATGCTGCAAGGTGGCCGTTGTGGGCTTCCCTTTTTGTGCCCAGGCAAACCAGACGGTGCCTACCGGTTTTTCCATACTACCGCCACCTGGACCGGCAATGCCGCTGATGGCGACAGTCATGTCGGCTTCGCTGTGCTGCAGCGCACCTGATGCCATTGCCAGCACGGTCTCCTCGCTGACGGCGCCGTGGTTGTCGAGTGTTGCGTTGCTGACGCCAAGCATCTCCATCTTGGCCATATCGCTGTAGGTGACAAAGCCGCGGTCGAAGACGGCGGAGCTGCCGGCGAGGTCCGTCATGATCTTGGCGACCCAGCCGCCGGTGCAGGATTCGGCAGCTGCGATCTTCAGTTGCTTCTGTTGGCAGGTCTCCAGTATTTGCCGGGCCAGTTGCAGATGTTGTGAGGTCATGATCCGGGCTCGCCTCTGAGCGTGAGCTTGTCGTCGTCGATGGCTGTGAGGCTGATATTGGTAATCTGGTATTCGAGGTCTTCGTGGCTGCAGGCTTCGACGCGATGGTAGTTGGGTGTATAGCCGGAGTAGGTGCGTTGCCCCTGGTCATTCATGGCACCGGGTTTTTCCCACAGGATATTGGCCGATTTCCCCAGCATTTTCTCCAGTGCAGCGCGTTTCATGCCATCTGCCAGCGTGGCAAGCTCGCGGCAGCGGTGTTGCTTGGTGGCCTTGTCGATCTGCTCGGGCAGTTTGGCAGCCCTGGTGCCCTGGCGTGGGGAGTAGGGAAAGATGTGCAGATGACCAAAGCCGATGTTGTCGACAAAGCGCATTGTTCTTTCCCAGTCATCGTGCGTTTCCCCGGGAAACCCGACGATGATGTCTGAAGTAATATTGAAGTCGGCTACGGCAGTGCGGGCCTTATCGGCCAGCGCCTGGAACTCTGCGGTCTTGCAACGCCGGGCCATACGCCGAAGAATGGCGTCCGAGCCACTCTGCAGTGGCAGGTGCATGTGGGGCATGACCCGGGGGTTGCCGAACAGGGTGAAGAAGTGCTCCGGCAGGTCCCAGGGTTCAACCGATGCAAAGCGGATTCTTGGTATGTCAGTATCCTGCAGGATGGCCTGGACGAGATCATGAAGGTTGGAGCCGGTATCGCTGCCATAGCCACCCACGTGAACACCGGCCAGTATGATTTCCTGAATGCCGCTGCGGTGAAATTTGCGGATTTCGCTGATGATTTCTTCGATGCTGCGGCTGTGTTCGTCGCCTCGAGCGATTGTCACGATGCAGAAGGTGCAACGGTAGCGGCAACCGTCTTGCACCTTGATAAAGGCGCGATGGCGCCCTCTGCTGTAGAGCGCGATGTCATCCGGCTCGGTGGCGCTCAATGGCATGGTGGGCAGCGCAAGCTGTTCGTGGGCGATGGCAGGGAGCTGTGTTTTCTGGTCGTTGCGGATCACCAGGTCAACACCGAGTGTGTCGGCTACCTGCTCGGGTTCCAGTGAGGCGTGGCAACCGGTAACAATAAGTTTGGCGGTGGGGTTTTCCCGATGCAATCGATTGATCAGATAGCGGGATTTGCGGCTGGCTTCATTGGTGACGGCGCAGGTGTTGAGGACGACCAGGTCTGCATCGGACTCGTCGCGGCTGATGGCATAGCCCTCGGCCTGAAACTGTTGCGACCACTGTTCCAGCTCGGCTTCGTTGAGCCGGCAACCGAGTGCCTTCAGGTGTACCTTCATGGGATGACTGTGTTTGCGTGAACAGTCGGAGAGTATAGAGGGATTTCAGTGGAGAGACGAATGGCTCGGGGAAAGCCTGTAGCTCGAACGTGTGCTGGAGAAGCAGCCGGAGGGAGACTCCGGCTGCTTTCCCTGGGGGCTGGAAAGCCTAACCCAGCTCGCCGTCGTAGTCGGCAATGCCGGGGTTGTCCTTGACACCAATGATCTTGGGGTGATTGACCTTGGACAGTTTCAGGGTCTTCTCGCCACGCAGATAGTCCGCGGCAACATCCCACATCAGGCGGCCGGGGCCGATGCTGTCAACCTGTGCCCAACCGGCGACCTTGTATTTCTTCTTCAGATCCAGCGGTTTGCCGTTGTCATCACGGATATCGGAAATACGGTTGCCCAGCTCGGCGTTGGGGTCGATGGTGTAATCCATGCCACCCATGCGTACCATGTCGCCGCCGGATTGCAGATAGGGGTCTTTCTGGAACAGGTTCTCGGCGATGCCTTCCATGATGTCCTTGATGGTCTTGCCGGTCATTTCGGTGGCATAGGTTTCGCCGTAGGTCATGGAGGTTTCAGTCATCAGGTCTTCCATGGTCACGGCATCACCCTTGACGACAGAGGTACCCCAGCGAACGCCGGCGGACATGGCGAAGTCGGCGTCATACTCCTTGCGCAAGGCGTTCACCAGTACCTGATCCCAGGTGCCCATGAAGTTGCCGCGACGGTACAGGGTCTGCTCGGTCGTGCAGAGCTTTTCGCTGAGGATGTCCTCGAAGGTCTTGCCCATGCGGCTCTTGTTGGTATACCGATCCTTGGCGCGGCTTTCGACGACCTTGTCGTCATATTTGGTCTGCCGCATCTTGTTGATGTAGGACTGCATTTCCTTGTCGGGTTCAATGAGGTTGGAGATAATCGGTAGCATCTTGTAGCGGTAATCGACGATCTTGCCGCCCTTGATGTCGAAGTCCATGACGCCAACATATTTGCCACTGCAACCGGCATTGGTGACGATGGTCTTGCCGCCTTTATTCTTGACCAGAACGGGTTTGGGCATGCCGTCGTGGGTATGACCGCCAAAGATGGCGTCGATGCCGACCACGCGGGAAGCCATCTTGATGTCGACGTCCATGCCGTTATGGGAGACGACGATAACGGCATCGGGTTTCTCGTTGGCGCGAATCTCCTCGACCAGGTTCTGCATGTCATCTTCGCGCAGGTTGAAGGACCAGTCGGGAAAGAAGTATTTCTGTGGGTTGGCGTTGGACGTTCTGGGGAAAGCCTGACCGATGACAGCAATGCGGGTATCGCCCACCTTGCGGATTACGTAGGGCTTGAATGGATGTCCGGAGTCTTCGTCATAGAGGCCGCGGCCATCGAATTTTTCGGTCATTTTCCGGTATTCATCGCCGAACAATGCGTCTTCGATGATGCGGACGTTCTGACCAAGGAAGTCACCCTTGAAGAAGCCGATGTTGGAAAGGACTTCGGCTTCCTTGTAGGTAAATTCCCAATGTCCGACCATGACATCGACACCAAGGATATTGGAGGCTTCCACCATGTCGCGACCCCGGGTCCAGAGTGATGTGCCCGAGCCTTGCCACAGGTCGCCGCCATCGACGGTCAGAGTATTCTTCTGACCGCCCGCGCCTTCGCGCAGTGAGTCGAGTACGGTCTTGATCTGGGCATAGCCTCCCGTCTTGCCGTATTGGTGAGCTGCTTCTTCGAAATTCAGGTAGGTAAATGCATAGGCTTCGGGGCTGCCGGGTTTGAAGCCCAGCTCGGCAAGCAGTTTCGTACCAACGATATGAGGGAATTTGCCGTAGGCTTCGCCAACACCCAGGTTAACGTTGGGTTCCCGGAAAAACACGGGATTCAGCTGGCCATGAACATCGGTCAGGTGCAGGATACGGGCATTCCCGAATTTGGGAACCTCATACATGTTGTCCTGGCCCGCCAGGGCTGCGCCGTCATGCTTGCCGCAGGCTGATATCAGTCCGGCTGCGTTGGCTGCGCCGATGATCTTGATGAAATCTCTTCTCGTAAGGCTCATGGATTTTCCTCAAATAGTGATTGTTTTTACCGCCGCAAGCGGCAGGAACAGAGATGAAATGGTTGGTGTGGTACCCGCTAAAGGTGTTGTATTGTGGAGTTTGCGCTTGTGGAAACAGGCGAATATAGTGTTGCCCCTTTCCATCTGCTGGAAGCCAGCGTTGACAATGACAAAAGCAAGCAAGACGCACCCGGGCGAACGAATCAATGCATGAAAATATAACACGGAAGGCCATCGGATTGCAGGGGGTGGCAAGGGTTTTTTTGGCGCTGATCCTGCTGTTTCCCGGCTGGCTGGCGGCAGATGTCGTCAAGCCGGCGCTGGCGGAGCTGACGCTCTATCAGGGGGGAGAGTATGTCTTCGAGATCAGGACGTCTCTTGAAGCGTTGCTGGCCGGCATCAATGCGCGTTACAAGAATACCAGGGATGCGCCCACTGCAGCCGAATATGACCAATATCGGGCAATGCCGCCTGATGAGCTGGATGAGGCCTTCAAGGGCTTTCGGCAGACTTTTCTGGCGGAGATCGACCTGCGGTTCGATCACGATAAGGCACGGCTCGAATTTCGGGAGATCGAGATCCCGGAAACCGGCTACAAGAAGGTTCCGCGAATCAGCATTATTACCTTGACGGGAACTGTACCGCCGGGTACCCGCAGTTTCTCCTGGCGTTACCCGGAAAAGTTTGGTGACACAGCGTTCAGGTATCGCCATTACAACAAGGATGAATACACCTGGAGTGAGTGGCTCTGGCTGCGTAATGGCGAGTCGACGGGGGAGATGGATATCGAGGCGGATTATGTCCAGCGCCCGTTTCTGGATGTTGTGGCTTCCTATCTGAAGATTGGATACCTGCATATCGTTCCCAAGGGGGTGGATCATATCCTGTTCATCCTGGGAATATTCCTGTTGAGTACGCGGCTGCGCCCCCTGCTGTGGCAGGTTACGGCATTTACCATTGCGCATACCATTACGCTCGGTTTGAGTATGTACGGCCTCATCGAGCTTTCTCCACGAATCATTGAGCCATTGATCGCCCTGTCGATTGCCTATGTGGGGCTGGAAAACCTCTTTCTTGCGAAGCTGCACTCGGCCAGGGTTGTTGTGGTGTTCCTGTTTGGTCTGCTGCATGGCATGGGGTTTGCCGCCTTTCTCGGTGATTTCGGAATGCCCAGGAGTGATTTTGTCACCGCCTTGATCAGCTTCAATGTCGGGGTCGAGCTGGGGCAGCTCACTCTGCTGCTCGGTGCCTTTGTGCTATTGGCATTGCCGTTGCAGCGGACATTGAACTATCGATTGCTGGTCGTCATCCCGGGTTCGTTACTGATTTCTGTTCTCGGGTTGGTGTGGACAGCTGACAGGGTTCTCAATGGTTGAGACTGGCCAAGCTCAGTTGAATCCACGAAGCGTAGTGGTTTTGAGTGCACCATCGAGGATACGATCACCGTGCGACAGGATTATGTGCATATGCCGTTTTTGTAATAGTGTTTCGGGGTGTGAAGGTGTGCTCCAGATACAAAAAAACCCGGCGTGGCCGGGTTTTTCTTGGTGCAGTTCAGGCTTACTTGCGTGCGCCCGGGCCGTTGTATTCCAGTCCGTTCGACATGTAGCTGTGGAAGAGTTCCAATGCTTTGTACTCAGGGCCTTGGGCCTTGAAAGGTTTGGCTCTTACCTGTTTGTTACAGCCACCATAGCGACGGTGCAATGTTCCCAGACCTCCCCACTTGGAACGATAAACCGGGAAGTGTGTCGTATGGCCGAGTGCAGGGCTCAGAATGTCAGCGCGAATTCTGCTGCCTGCATAGTAGACATGGCAGTCTGCGCAAGACATGTTGAGTTGACCGCGTTTGGCATAGAAAAACTGCTTGCCCTTGTCGTAGGTTTCAACCGCTTTCGGGGAATCGACCTTGACATCGACCTTCTGTCCGCGTGCCTTGTAGGCAAAGAATGCTGACAGATCGGCAATCTTGCCTTTCTTGTATTTGAACGGCTTTTCACCATTGGCCTTGAGACAGGCGTTGATCTGGCTTTCCAGCGTCAGTACCAGGCCGCTATCGTCGTCGAACTTCGGGTAACGGGCACGAACTGTGCTGGGGTCATCGCCGAAGCAGGACGCAAAGGTCTTGCCGTTCTTGAAAGGCTTGTTGAAGATCTCTTCGCCCTTTTCGATATTGATTTCATAGGGAGGGAATTCTTCGATTTCCTGCCACTGTTCTCTTGAGGCCTTGTCCAGCGCATAAACGCCGTTCTTGTAATCCTCGAAAGGAACATCCTTGAATTTCTTCTTGAAGTAGGCCCTGAAGGCTTCAAGATCGTCAGCAGGTGTGGCGAAGACCTGAGTAACGGGGAGAGCTGCAATGCCGGCAGCGACTGCCATGCAGACTATGAGTTTTTTCATCTTGTATATCTCCGGATAGTGGTCAGCCGATCTTGGCTTCATTCGAATCGGAAGCCCCGGTGTTATCCGTCCAGGAAATCTTTACCATATCTCCCTTCTTGGCACCTTCGAACTTGAACGACAGGTAGGGGTTCTTGGAAACACCACCACTCCAGTAGGAGGTCAGGACGGTTTTTCCACCTGCCGCGGCATTCACTTCCTGAATGAATTTGGCAGGGATGAGCTTGCCGGTTTTCTTGTCCTTGCGCTGCCCGGTTTCCATCGGGTGGCTGATCAGACATTTGACGGTGGTGACGCCACCGGATTCCTTAGCGCGAATCTTGATTGATCCCATGGTATATACCTCTTCTGATTAGCCGCCGCAGCCGCCGATAGTAACTTTGACTTCCTTCTTGGCGGAGTAGAGCTTTCCACCAGCCTTGACCAGGGCAACCACGTTGCCGGTCTTGCCCATCTTGATGCGTGAAGCGATATAGGGCTTGGCGCCTTCACCCAGTACAGTGCTGGAAACCAGCGGCAGCGGGTTGGCTTCGGCAATCAGGGAGATGGTTTCTACATCGGCCATGCCGGTAGAGATGGTTACGGGAACAACCGCACCGTTCTCGGCAATATCGGGCGCCTTGATCTTGATGTCGGCGGATTCCGTGGCAGCTGCGCCACCACCAATGGCCTTCATTGCATCCTGGAGGCTCTTGCTTTCAAAAGCAGCCTTGGGCCATGCGGCCAGAACGGCACCAGGGGTCAACAGGCCTGCCGCTGCGGCAACACCTGCTGCTCCGGCAGCAAGGCTGCCTCGTAAGAAAATTCTGCGTTGCATACTTGAATACTCCAAAAAATCCAGCTTTGTTATGGAGTCAAGGTAGATACAAGTATCGTGCCAGACGGCAATCAACGATAAATCAATAGCTTGGCGGTTAGAAAGAAACAGATGGCGGGAATATCATTGCAAATTGCAATCAAAGCGATTGTAAAATGCAACGTACAGGCATCATTTCCGGGAACGCTCCGCTTATCCCGGCCTACTTGATTCTCGAGTAATAGATGAAATGCCATCCCACCCCCCGTCATTCCGACGCAGGCCGGAATCCAGGGAACGGGGGCTACTCTCCATAATGCCAATCTGCTTCCCTTCAGGGGGGTGTGATGCGCAACTTCCCACACATCAACATCGAAATGGTGCCTGTTGGGTAGCTGCCCAAAAAGAAACCACTTGTACAAGTGGTTAAAAGGGGGTGCTTAGATACTGTTTTCGAGCCGGTAGGCTTTGGCTCGGAGGCCCCGAAGGCTGGCTGGCAGTCTTCGGGTAGAAATTCGTGATCCTGGGTTATTCGACGAAGGTGTTCCTCATACGCTTGTAGCCGACCATGGCCAGCAGCGCTGAACCAAGTAACCACAGCGTTGTGGGGTAGAGGTTCTTTTCAGCCGGGGCGGAAGTCTTTGCGACATTGTTGAATCTGGCTTCGACCAGTTTGATATCTGCCATCTTTTCGGTCTTGTCCACGATGACGATTTCATCGCCCACTGTGGTCTGCCCTGCCTGACCGATAACGCCTGCAGCAAGTGCCAATGTGAAAATCACCACGCTGATAAGAATTCTGTCAAGTTTACCCATCATCTCAAAGCCCACTCTTGTCTGAGTTATTTGTTGTTTTGTGTGAGATGAATCTTAGTGGGGGAGTAGGATTTAATGCGTGAAGCAGATCACAGTTATTTGGGATCGGGTGTGTAAAAGGATGGATAAAGTGAACAAATGCGCATTATTTGGCGACAAATGGAAGCGAATTCCCCGCTGCCGGGTAACTGAACGGTATGAAAGAGGCGATCAGCTACCGCTCATACTGTTGCATTTTCCGCCATAACGTGGACTTGTTGATACCCAGGATCCTGGCCGTCAACTCCCTGTTGCCATCGCAACGCTGCAGGGTTTTTTCAATGTAACGCTGCTCCAGGGTTTTCAGATCGGGCTGGTCATGATCGATACCACGGGACACCTCCACGGCTGCCGACTCGGCCACGCTCTGGTCCACCGACATCTCGTGACCATCGGCCAGCACCAGATGCCTTTCGACCAGATTTCGCAGTTCACGCACGTTCCCGGGCCAACCATAGGCCTCCAGCTGCTGCATCGAGGCCGGATCAAAACCCTGAACATCACGCTGGTAACGCAGGTTGAATTCGTGGATGAAGTGATGGATCAGCAGGCCAACATCGCCGGTACGCTCACGTAGCGGCGGCACATCGATACGCACGACATTGAGACGATGGTACAGATCCTCGCGGAAATCCCCGGCCTTGACCATTGCCGCCAGGTCACGATTGGTGGCTGCAACAAAGCGAACATCGATATCGATCTGCTCGACCCCACCGACCCGGGTGATCTTCTGCTCCTGCACCACACGCAGCAGCTTGGTCTGCATGGCATCGGAGACATTGCAGATCTCATCGAGGAATACCGTACCGCCGGTAGCACTCTCCAGACGGCCGATACGCTGCTGATCAGCCCCGGTAAAGGCCCCCTTTTCATGGCCGAACAGCTCGCTTTCCAGCAGCGTGTCACTGACGGCACCACAATCGATGACGACAAAGGGCTGCTCTGCCCAGGAGCTGAGCTGATGCAGATCCCGCGCCACCAGCTCCTTGCCGGTGCCGGACTCCCCGGTCACGATGACATTGCAGCGGATCTGCGCCAGCTTGGCGATCAGCTCCCGCAGCTGCGCGACCGGTGCTGATTCACCGAGAATTGACGAGGATTGCCGCTCCCTGGCGAGCGCCTGGCGCAGCGCCTGATTCTCCCGCTTCAGATTGGCGGCTTCGAGCACCAGCCCCACCTGGTGCAGCAACTCCTCGGCATCATAAGGCTTCTTGACGAAATCGGCCGCCCCCAGGCGCAATGCCTCGATGGCATTCTCCACAGTGGAATAGCCGGTGATGATAATGACCGGCAGTCGTGGCTCCAGGGTCTTCAGCTCGGCCAGCAGCTCGATGCCACTCATGCCCGGCATTTTCAGATCGGTGATCACCGCATCGGCTGGCGATTGCCGAAACGCCTCCAGCGCAGCAACAGGATCCTTGAAGGTCGTCACCTCATAACCGGCATCAACCGCAAAGCGGCTGAACAGCCGTCCGGCCGTGGGGTCATCATCGATGAAATGGATTCTAGGTCTGTTCATTCTTTCACCAGTGGAATGGAGATTTCGGCTGTGCAGCCACCGTCATCGTTGTTCTTGAGTTGCAGATGGCCACCATGCATTTCGACAATGCCCAGGCTGATCGACAGGCCCAGGCCGCTACCCTCGCCCACCGGCTTGCTGGTGGCAAACGGCTCGAACAGGCGATCCTCCACATCGGCATCGATACCACTGCCCTGGTCGATCACCCGAATTACCAGCCAGCCCGACAGTACGGATGCCACAATGCGAATGACCGAACCCTGCGGCGAAGCGTGGATGGCATTCTGCAACAGATTGAGCATCACCTGCTCCATCTGGTAACGGTCGGCTTGGACAACCAGCTCTTCATCCACCTTGATCTCGACAGTAACCTGCTGCTCTACCAGCTTGCCCGCCATGCGCTGGACACAGCGCTCCAGCCACTCCCGCACGTCAATCTGCTCATACACCGGCGAGATCTGGCGGGCAAAGTTGAGTATTCCCTTGACGATATGCTCGGCGCGCCGCGTCTCGGCCAGTATGGCCTCGGCATCTTCGGCTATTTCCGGCTCACCGGAGGCGCTGCGCTTGATCAGCTTGCCCAGCGACAGGATATTGGTCAGCGGATTGTTCAGCTCATGACCGATCCCGGCCGCCATCTCCCCGATGGAAGCCAGCCGCGCCGACTTGATCAACCGCTTTTCTGCCTTGTTGCGCAACTGCTCGGCCTGCTCCAGGCTGGTGATCATCTGCTGAAACGAACGATCCAGCTCATTCACCTCCGACGACCAGGAGCGCACCGGCGCTGTCATCGGCACGCCATTGGCATAGTTGCGCATATTGCGCGCCAGATGGGTAATCGGCTTGGCGAGTCGCCGCGAAGCCAGCCGCGCCAGCAGAAACCCCAGCAGCAACATCACCACCGTCAGCGCCAGCAGGCCGTAGCTCACCACCTTGAACTGCCCGGTCAGCTTCTCGTTGTTCAGCCGGATCGACAGCACCCAGCTGAGGAGTCGATCCGGGTAGGGAAAATACTCGGTCATGAACCAGCGGAAATGCTCCCCGCGGACAATCGCCTTGTCCTCGCCCCGGCCGATAAAGCTCAACACCGGCGGCGGCAAGGCGGTCAGCGTTGCAGGGTGGCTGGAAAACGCCAGCGTCGGGGTATCGTTGAAGATCCAGCGCGCCACCATGGTTCTGTCGGCGTCGTTTTCCACCACGCCAATCTTGCCACCGCGCAACCGGGGCGTCAGCGCAAACAGGCGGTCGAAGCGCTCACCCGCACTGCTGAAGACCAGGTAGATGCGGTGCCCCGCCAGCTCCAGCGGCCAGAACGCATCGAGGATCGAGGATTCCACTGTCTCGCCCGATGGCGTACTCCCGTGCGGGAAGCGCAGGTAACTGATCTCGTCGTCCGGCAGCGCCTCCAGCTTCCGTGAAAATCCTGGTTCCGGCTCCACCTCCAGCAGCGGATAGGGCAGCAGACTCTCCAGCTCCGGCTTGGTCAGGCCGCCGTAATTTGCCTGTACCACGGTATTGCCACGATGATCCAGAATGCGAATCGCCGCCTTCTCCGCCACCACCGGCTGCAGATTGAACAGAAAACGCTCCACCCGCGCCCGCGCTGCCGCATACTCCCAGGTGACACTGCCACGGGTGATGACCCATTCCAGCTCGCGGGCAAACTGAGTGACCACTTCGGCATCCGCCAGGGAATCGAGGATATTGCGCTGCTGATGAAACTGCTGCTCGATGCTGGCTGCCAATCGCCGCAGCTCGGCCTGCATTTCACGATCCACCTCCGCCAGGTAGACCCGCTGGTTGTACTGATTGGCAAAAAACAGCAACGCCGCCAGCGGCAGCAGGCTGATTATGGCAAACCAGAGTAGCAAGTGATTCCTCAGCTTCATATAATCGTCAGTCGCATTCCACCGGAACCTGTCATGAAAATCTGTTGGGCCCAGGCCCTGTTCATACTCGTCATCATTATACTGGGCACCTCCAGCATCCTTACGGCCTGCGGTCAGAAAGGGCCGCTCTACCTGCCCGACGAACAACACCAACCCGAAAAACAGAAGAAGCAGAAACAATAATCATGGATTACTTCAACTACCGCGACGGCCAGCTCTACGCCGAATCCTGCTCGTTGGCCGATATCGCCGAGACTCATGGTACACCCTGTTACGTCTATTCGCGCGCCACCATCGAACGTCACTGGCATGCCTTCAACGATTCACTCGGCGACCATCCGCATCTGATCTGCTACGCCGTCAAGGCCAACTCCAGCCTGGCCATACTTAACCTGATGGCACGCATGGGCTCGGGCTTCGATATTGTCTCGGTGGGTGAGCTGGAACGCGTACTACGCGCCGGCGGTGATCCTGCACGCGTCGTCTTTTCCGGTGTTGGCAAACGCGTCGATGAAATGCAACGGGCGCTGGAAGTGGGAATTCACTGCTTCAATATCGAGTCCGAAGGTGAACTGGATCGTCTGAACGACGTAGCGGGTGAAATGGGGAAAATGGCGCCAATCTCGCTGCGCGTCAACCCCGATGTGGATGCCAAAACCCATCCCTACATCTCCACCGGGCTGAAGGAGAACAAGTTCGGTATCGATATCAATGCCGCCGCAGCCGTCTATCAACGTGCCGCCGAATTGCCACACATCAACCCGGTCGGCATCGACTGCCATATCGGCTCGCAGCTGACCGAGCTGGAACCCTTCCTCGCCGCGCTCGACCGCGTACTGGCACTGGCCGAAAGGCTGCAGGCCTCTGGCATCGAAATCAGACACCTCGATCTCGGTGGCGGCCTCGGCATCCCCTATCAGGATGAAAACCCGCCACAACCCGCCGACTATGCCGCCGCCGTACTGGACAGGCTCCGCGACACGCACTACCAGATTCTGCTGGAACCGGGGCGCGCCATCATGGGCAACGCCGGCGTTTTACTGACACGCGTGGAGTACCTGAAGAGCAACGGCGAACACCACTTCGCCATCGTCGACGCCGCCATGAACGACAACATGCGCCCGGCGCTGTATCAGGCATGGCAGGAAATCGTCCCGGTGGACGCCAACGCCCAAGGCATCGACGCCACCTACAACATCGTCGGCCCCATCTGCGAAACCGGCGACTTCCTCGGCAAGGATCGCAAACTCTCACTCAAGGCCGGCGACCTGCTCGCCATGCGCTCCTCCGGCGCCTACGGCTTCTCCATGAGTTCGCAATACAACACCCGCCCCCGCGCCGCAGAAATCATGGTCGATGGCGACAAGACCTACGTCATCCGCCCAAGGGAAACCGTAGATCAGCTGATGGCAGGTGAAGTGTTGCTGCCGGAGGGGTAGCGCAGAAAGATACTCTCCTGCTGGGCACGCTGCGCTTTGCCTTATCCCTAAAACCAAAAAAGGGGCCAGAGGCCCCTTTTTTCTATCCTGAGAAGGAGTCGATCAAGACTTCTTGATCAGGAAGGTGAATTCCCCGCCGTTCTCGGAAGTTTCGATCAGTTCATGACCAGTCTGCTTGGTGAACGCTTCGAAATCTTTAACGGAACCAGGGTCTGTGGCGATGATTTTCAGGACTTCGCCGGAGTTGATGCCGTTGATTGCCTTCTTGGCCTTCAGGATAGGCAGTGGGCAGTTGAGGCCACGTGCGTCCAGTTCTTGAGCTACGTCTGTCATGGATAACTCCTGTGTCAGTGTTTAGGAAAAATTGCGTGGCGGAAAGATACCACGAAATCACCGCATCCAGCCACCTCTACCCCGGTTTACCTCAAGATAGGCCGTTAAGTCCCTGTTTTTGACCACTTGTTTCCTGGCTGCCGAGTTCATCGAGCCTTTTCCGCAAATGGCCAAAGTCGATACGTTCCTGCTCCAGGCGCACGCAGTCACCGTAGTGATCCGTGCTCAGACGTTGGTAGAGTTCGCTTTCTGCAGGTGTCAGCATCGGGAGTTCGACGGTGGTACGTTTGGCCGGATCTTCCCTGACCCAAAGGGTGCGGAATTGCTCCAGCGTCATCTGATCCATCAGCAACGACTGCAGCCGGGGGAAATAGCGCCGTAACTGCGACAGGATGGCAAAGCCATGAGAGTCGATGTCTCCCCAGTAATGAATCTGCCGGGTAGCCAGCCAACCGACTTCCCGCAGCGCGGCTATCCCGTATCCCAGGCCAAAGATGACGATGCTGCGTGGATGGGGTGGAAAGCTGAGGCCATTGATCTTGTTTTCGGTGATGAAAACGCGCTCACATCCGGGATCGAGCGCTGCAAACCGGCTCAGCGGGATGGTCAGGTCATCCAGCCCGCCAAACTCACCAGGCAGATCAGGATCGAGAATGCGAAAGCGGATCAGCGGTTCATCATATTTCAGGCCGAAGCGACGCTCGAATCCGGAGCGGGTGAGTCCGGTTACCGTTACGTCGACAACCTCATCGGGCAAGACAATATCCAGCAATTCCGTCAGCAGACCCTTGTGACGCTCGATGAATTTGGTATCGACGCCGGGAATGTCCAGCTCGCGCAGATAGCAACCGGGTCGGGGGTGCGCCTTGAAATGGTCCACGATCATCAGCAATCGCGACCAGTTTTCCGCCTGCTGCAACGCCTTGATCGGGTAGCGCTGCAGCCACTCTTCGAGCGCAGGCGCCCGGTCGATAATCTCGCGATGCAGCCGCGCAAACTGTTGCAATGCGTTCTGCTTGCCGATAAAGGCCACAAGATCATCAACCGTGTCGAACACTGCGGCCGCTGGCAAGTGTTGCCTGCCCAGTTGCCGGTGGTTGATCTCAACCATTTCCAGCCGATAGGCGCCGGCACCACTTTCCAGCGCTGCCTTCCACGCCCTCACCGCTGCGTAATCATTCAGCAGCGTGGCTGCCGGTGGTCTGCCAAGGCCGATCCGCAGTGGAAAGAGGGCTTCCACCCCCAGCCACGCACGCAGTATCTGACCACGCTTCCAGCGCCCCGCCACCTTGCTGCGCAGCGTAGCCGGGCTCATCATCACGGCTTGAATTCCGCCTTGCGTGCCTGATACTCCTCCACCGTCAGATTGCTCAGCACGGAACGCTTGCCACCTTCGTTATGGACAAAGTGAACCGCATGGATGTAGTCCTCGATGATATGGATCTTCTGTAGCGGCGTGACGATCAGCAATTGCAGGTTCAGCTTGCGAAACAGCTCCAACGCATAGCGGGTGGATTCATCCGAACCGCGCCCAAACGCTTCATCGATGACCACGAAGCGGAACGAGCGCGAACGTGCGGTACCCCACTCCAACCCGAACTGATAGGCCAGCGCAGACGCCAGTATGGTATAGGCCAGCTTTTCCTTCTGCCCGCCGGACTTGCCGGCGGTATCCGAATAGAACTCCCGTTCGCTGTCGTCCTCACGCCAGCGTTCGCTGGCGGAAAACAAGAACCAGTTGCGCACATCGGTCACCTTGCGGGTCCAGCGGCGGTCGATATCGGTAAAGCCTTCGCGACCATTGAAGCGGTCGATGATCGCCTTGACCTGCAGGAACTTACCTTCGGTATAGAGTTCGTCTTCGTCCAGGCTGCCGGTCAGCACCTGCTTGAGATCCTGGCGAAAGTCGCGAATCTCGGTATCCGGCGCACTGTCCTGCACCAGCCGGATATAGCTGCCGGGGTTGTATTCGATCTCCCGCAGCGAGGTATTGATCACTGCGATCTTGTCGGTAATGTCCTTCTGCTCTCGCTCCAACTGGGCGCTGAACATCGCGACGCCCTGGATGGTCTCCTCACGCAGCATCTCGCGGAAGCGCGCTTCATGGCGCGGCAGGTCTTCGGTCTGCAGCTCCCGCAGCATCGTGGCAAATTCCGCCAGCGCTCCGATGGCGGCATCCACCTCCTTGGTTTCTACCGGATAGCGGGTCTTGTAGTTCTGCATCGCGGTAATGATGCGATCATTCAGCCGTTTGCGCCGCGCCTCATACTTGTCGATTTCCGCCTGAATATGCTCCCGGAGGCTGCGCTGCTGCTTGTCGAGGTTCTGCAATGTGGATTCTGCCTCGGGCAACGCCTCATCGAAAAGGCGCTGCAACCTGGGCTGCAGTGTCTCACGCTGCTCGCTGTCCCACCCGTTTGCCAACTCGGTGGCGGCCTCGTACTCCTGGCGGGCTCGCTCGATACGATCTTCCAGCTGGGCATCCTGACGCTCGGTGGCAGTCTTCTTGCTCTCCAGCGCAGTAACACGCAATTGCACCTCGGAAAGCTGCTCCCGCAGCTGTTTCAGCAGGTCGGAGCTTTCCTCGATGCGTCGCTTCTCCGCCTGTAGCTCACCAATTCTCTTCGCCAGCACCTGCCAATCGATATCCTCGAAGTTGACGATACTGCACAGGTCTCGCGCATGTTCACTATGGCGAATCAGCTGGCGGCGCTCCTTTTCCGCCAACTCGAATTGCTGCGCCAGGTCCATAATCTCCGAGGACAAGGCCTGCAGCGCCTGCTCCAGCGCCCGGATCTTGCCTTCGTTGCTCCAGCCCAGCACGTAGCGGGCACGGTCCTGCAATGCATGGCGATCATCCTTTTCGTGGCGCCGGCCGCCGCTCTTGACCTGCCCCTGTAGCGACAAGGCCTTGGGTTGGCGGCGGAATTCGGCCAGATCATCACAGCAGATGTGATCGAAATTGCGTGCCAGCCAGCGCTCCAGCCACGCATAGAAGGGGCTGTCTGGCTTGATGCGCAACTTGCGGTACAGCGCATCCGGCGAACCGGAAGGCAGCCCCGGTTTCGCCTTTTCCGGCTGGGTGCGGTAGTAGACCAGCCGCCCGCGCAAGCGTGTCCGATCCACATAGCGGCTGACGGCGGCGTAGTGCGCCTCCGGCACCAGCAGGCTGAGGCCAAAGCCATGCAGCAGACGCTCGATGGCGCCTTCCCAGCGGATCTCGGCATCATCGACCTGCAGCAGCTCACCGACAAACGCCAGTTCGGACTCGTCGATACCCAGATCAGCCGCCATCAGCGCCCGCAGTTCCAGGCTGTGACGCGGAATATTGCTGCGCCGCCCGCGCAACGATTCCAGCTCCTGCTCCAGTTCGGTTCCCTGGTCCTTCAGGTCACGCAAGTTGATCGCCAGATCGGTACGACGCAGCTCCAGCGCTTCCTCCTGCTGTCGCAGTGTTTCGCGCAATGTCTTTGCTGCGGAGCGGTTGGTGGCAAAGTGCACCGCATCCTCGGCGGCCGGCAGCTCCAGCACCTGGCAGTATTCATCATAACGTCGGTGAGTGAGCTGGCGGCGCTGTCGATCAACCTCCAGCCGCTGTACCTCCTGGTCGATGGCCCGCAGACGGCTACCACCGCTGTCCTCAATACCCGACTTGAGGCTGTCCGCCTCCAGCCGCAGGCCATTGATGCCCGCACTGAGCTTTTCCAGTCGCCGCAACACCCGGGTGCGCTCCTCTGCCAGCCGCGCAATCAGTGCCTTGATCAGCGAGGCTTCCCGCCCGGCAAACCAGAATGCCAGCGCATCGCGGCAGGCGGTCAGCTCCACCACCGTGGCCACAATGGCCTCGTGGCGCTGACCATCGGCAATCAACGGCTCCAGACTGGCAATTTGTGATTTGGCCTTGAGCACCGCCACATGAGCGCGGTTGAGATTGTCGAAGGCGCGCCGCAGCGCCTCAATACGTGTCGTCACGTCCGTCTGCTCCAGCATGTGCTGTCTGACGAAGTCGGTGAGATTGCCTACCGATTTCATCGACACCGTCTGGTAGAACAGCTCCAGTGCCTTTTCCTGCTGAATCCCGAACAGTCGCCGGAAACGTCCGGAATATTCCTTGAAGCTGTCGAACAGATTGACGCCTGACATCTTGCGCAGCTGCTTGCGCAGATCCGGAATATTGTCGCCAAAATCACTGAAGTGCTCCGCAATCGTCAGTGGTTTTTCGGCAATCAGATAGAACCGTTCCGGATTTCGCTGCCCTTCCCTGAGCCAGAAGACCTGCGCCAGCGTCGCCCCCTGATCGAAGCCTTCATTGTAGAAATAGGCAAGCAGCACCGTGTAACGCTTTTCATCCCGCAGCGCCACCGCGCGTGCCGTCTGCGTCAGCGCATCCTGCTCGCTCTTGTATTCACCACGCACATAGGAATAGAGGCTGCGCTCACGCCCCTCGGCGCCGGCTGCCTTGTTGTAGGTTATGCGATTGGAAGGCGCCAGCAGCGTCGTCAAGGCATCCACCAGCGTCGATTTTCCGGAGCCGATATCACCAGTCAGCAATGCGTTGCGCCCCCCTGGCTCGATCCGCCAGATATGGCGATCAAACGTTCCCCAGTTCAACAGCTCGAAGCGCTGCAGACGGAATCCCGTCAAGGCATCATCGGTAGCAAAGTCTAGCTGGGCATTTTGCATGGAGTGGCGGTGTATGGAGGAGAGTCGGGAGCATTCTACTATGTCTTCACGCAAGTTTCGGAGTTCGGATGTGCTCTGGTTTCAATGCCGGGAACGCTCTGCCTATCCCGGCCTACCGGGTATCGGTACTGGCAGCCTCATTCGGGAAGCAAACCAGTCAATCTTCACTCTCCAGTGAATACTCGCGATACGCTGCCAGCCTGGCATCAAACTCGGCCAGCCAGTCCGCATTGAACAGTGCCTTGATAATGCGACGGACTTCAAACTGGTTATCCTGACCTTTCATGGCGCGCAGAAAACCGAACTCGACAACCTTGTTGATATGACGGTTGATCTGGTCGATGGTCTTGGCCTCGTTCCCCTTGGCGGGCAGAAAGACGCGCATCATTTCGATGATCTGTTCACGACTGAGCACGACGCGGGTTTCTCCTCCTCCGGCATCCTGTTCGACCAGCCGCTTGCGCAGCAGTACACACAGCAGGCTGACCGGATAACTCAGCTGACGGCGTTGCACCAGCCGGGGAAGCGCATTCTTGTCCTCTTCGGCAACCTCTTGCTGACGCAGGAAGGCATAACCTTCGGCTTCGTCCACGATAAGTTCAAGCCCGATCACCATAAAGTAGTCACGCACTGCGGCCGGATACTGCGCCAGCGTTTCCCAGAGCTTTCCATGCTGGTCACGATAGAGCACACCCTTGAGCAGGTGGATCAATACGGGCGCCGCTCCCTGGGCGGACTGGAAATTTTCGCTCTCTTCATTCATCGATTCATTCCGGAACTCATCAACGTGTAAACAATACCCGGGGTAGCCGCAGGCGCCTGGCAGTAAAAGAACCTGCTTCACGGATCTCTATCATTTCCTCAGCCTCCTGATCTATCAGCGCCTTTTTGTCCCTGGCAGCCAGGTTGATATAGCCCACCACCTCCGCTACGCCCTTGCTGACCGGGAATTGCCGCACCACTTCCACCAAACTGACCTGTTTTTGCTGCTGCAATACCCGGCGAATATTGGCGGCCAGTTCAGCCTCATCGATATAGCTTTGCTGAAACAGCACATCCATGTCCACCTCGGCATCACCTTCGGTCAGGTCGATGGTTTCCAGGGTAATATTCCTGGGTGGTGAAAACAGGTTGCGCGACATGACCAGATCGATACCAGGGCGTAGCTCGTCCACGGTAATGAAATCTCGCTGCGATGGCGGCAGATCCTTGGTCATGACAGCCTGACGCTCGATATGGTGTACCAGCTCCATAATGCGCTTGTTTTCCAGCCAGGCCTGATCGTCCAGGTATTTTCGCAGCTGCTCGACCAGCTGGTTATTGGTCTGCAGCACCTTCTCACCGGCATCAAGCAGAAAATAGCGAATCGCCTTCAGCAACGAATCACCACCCAGCGCATTCACCGCATCGATTTCGAATACCTGCCGCAGCAATTCTTCCAGTTCACTCTGCCGATCCGGTGACATCAGGAACTCCCAGAAAGCTCGAAAGCTTCGCCCCTGATCGGAGTCGTGAATTTCATCATGACCGGAAAATATCTCGTCCAGCAGCTTCCCCTTGGGTCGGTCGCTGGTGGCGATATGCTCGCGGGTGGCGCGGTCCAGTTCGCGAAAGTTCTGTTCCACCTGACGGAAATCCGCAAGCAGCTTCCGCGCTGTATCCTCAGCCTGAAAAAATCGCTCTCGCACCTGTGTCGCGTCGAGTGCGTCGATGCGCCCCGCCCTGATGCGTGCAATCTCATCATCGATCTCCGCCTTGCGCTGTTCCAGCTTGCAAATCCGGGCTGCGGGATCTTCTTCACTCTGATAGACAATCTCACGCAGCAGCTGGAATACCGTGAGCAGGCGTGACTCGGTACCGACAAACTCCCGCGACTGCAAATCCTGAATCCACTCGATCGCCTTCTCTGTCGCCGGCGTGAGATCGAACTGCGGCTCGTCATTCCCGGTGACGTAATACTTGCGCAGAAAAGGGCTGCGCTCGTCGGCCCAGTCATCAAGATAGCGGCGTGCATCCTTGGGATATTTCCCTTCGCCATACAACTCACGCAACTGGTAGAGATAGTCGTCCAGCCGCGAACTCAACTCCGCAAACCCGGCAGAGCGGCGATTGGTCTTGACGAACTGCAGGTAGAGAAAACTCAACACCAAGGGACTGTTGTCCGCAGCCAGCAACCGCAATGTCGGGTGGGTCTGCTTCAGTTTGACGAGGTATTCGTATTCCAAGCAACTGCCCTCAGCGCATGTTTTTTAGCCAACAGAAACTATCGCATCTTGCCAGGGAGGGCGCCACCAGAAAACCCCCGCCAGGCTGCACGTCTCACCAAGATCAGGTCACTACAGCACGCACCAGTGATACTCATCCAAAACATCCTCTTTCAGCAACCCCTCCTATCGCGGCGCCCATTGAAGGCATTTAAGCATTTTCCATAGCTATAACCAGTCGGTCACAGCACTGTGGGGCATCACGAATATCAAACACCAGCCGTAACAAATGACCCGGCTGGCTATGCACAGTACCTTATACAGCAAACACCACAGGCTCTAACCCTTGTAGGCAGTCTTTTTTCACCAATATCCATCCCACTTTAATATTGGAAACAGCAGCAGCATTTCCCCCATAGTGCATATTCGTTTTTTCCACGGTGAATAAAACAAGTTGAGACAGGAAGATATAGAAAGGTTCTCTCCCCACTTGTTGCAATCCGAGAACCCGTATTCTCGCAGGAGACATTTACCTGACCCCGACTTTAGTACTACATCCATTGGTGGATTGAACGATCCGGCCGCCGCCACTTAACATATATCATCCATAGTCCTCATAGCCGGAGCACGTCCATGCCTGTCACCATGACCAATGCCACTCCCGATTTTTCCAGTATTCAAGCGCGGCACAATGGCTCGAATTCGGCTCATCGAAGTAACAGGTACGGCGGTCGACCAAATGCACCCTCCTCTCATGGCAGGCAGCCGTTCTACCGTTCGCCACAAGACATGAGCCAGCTGATTGCATTGCTGCAGCAATTGATCAACCAGATAAATCAGTACCAACCCCGCCCCCATCCACAACCCTATTACCAGAGGGGGTCGGAAGGTGACGATCGACTTTTTGGCAGCCGCGGCAATGACACACTGATCGGCTTTGGTGGCAATGACCTGCTGGTTGGTCATGCAGGTAACGATCGACTCGATGGCGGGGCCGGTAATGATCGGCTCTATGGTGGACCCGGAAATGACGAACTCATTGGCGGAAGCGGGAATGATATTTTCTCGGATGACAGCGGTCTGGATCGCATACGGGGTGGTGCAGGAGAAGACGTTGCCAGATTCCGCAGCCCGTTTGCCAATTACCACATCAATTATCGACCTGAGTGGATCGATGCCCCACCAGATCCCCGGATGGGTATGCCCACCATTCTGCATCCGGAATCTTTCGAGCTGATCAACCGGCGCAATGGCAGTAGAACAACCGTCAGTGAGGTCGAACAATTCAGGTTCCGCGATCAGGCCATCTCGGCCAGCGAATTACGGGAACGCCTGGCTCCCCGACCTGATCCGCTGCCTTTGAGCCAGATCCAGCAGGAACGCCTGTTGTCCCTGTTCAATTTTGGTCCGGGGGCAGAGGCAGGTGTCACGGTACTGGACAGCAACCGCGATCAGACCCTCAGCGCAGGCGACATTGCCATTCTTTCCGGTGGCTTTACGGGTGCGGAAATCAGCCGCAAGACACTTACATCGGCGGATATCCAGTTCATCAATGGCGCATCCGGTAATGTACAAACCGAACTGGCAGAAAATCGTGCCAAATGGTCTTCCCTGAATATCGACGATTACAGCTACCAGTTGCACCGAACCTGTTTTTGCCTTGGTGATATCAGACGCCCGGTTGAAATAACGGTAGTCGATGGAGAGATTTCCGCCATGAACTATGCCGATAACGGGAAACCCGTACCCGAAAATGAAACGATCAATCGTCTCTCGGTTACCGATCTTTTCAATGTGATCGAGGATGCCATCGATCGCAACGCAGAGCGTATCGACGTGGAATACGATCCCGCTACCGGAATTCCGAAGCAGATATTCATCGACTATGACGCAATGATTGCGGACGAGGAGTTGAGTCTGAACGCGACCGGATTTCATGCACTCTCATCACCGCATCAGGGAGAGGTGCGCCCGGCCCGCGATGTCATGGGATTTGGCAATCGGATGCCGGTTGTCATTCGGCCCGGTGAAACGGTATCGCCACGTGATTACGTTTTACTCGGCGATGTATCGAGTTATCCATCCAATCCGTTGTCGATCACCATCAATGGCAAGACAACTCCGGTCACTCTGGAAAATGGTCAACTGGTTGCACGCGGTCTGGAGTTCCCCGAGCAGGGGAAGGTGGAAGGCAGCCTGCATCTTGACGATGGCAGCATCATCCCGCTGAATATCCATGTCCAGTTTGCCTATTGATAGCTGCTGACAGCAGATATTGTTACCTGACCATACCTAAGTCGGGTGCTGACGATATTTTTCAAGACGCGGCACAAATGTCTTTTTGGAGCAGTTGGAACATTTGAAATGCATACCACCCGGAAAGAGTACCTGCTGTAAATAGGTCTTGCGAATACGATAATAGTATTCAAGATCTGAACCGCAATGCTTGCAGACCACAGCATAGTCATGCTGATGATAGTTCATGATGAGCCCTTCCATTTTTTATAGTAGTGCTTGAATCAATAGACCATGAATCTGGCAAAAGCAAGTCAACGGCACGCTGTACCGCTATCAGCAACCCTTGTCCCGACTCAGTGAAACAAGCAGGAGCATGGTGACCACCATGGCGAGATAGGCGACCAAGGCATGGGGCGCGAGCGAGGGAATTCCCTGGAGCAGCATACCGTCATTCCCTCCGGGGACGGCCATAGCTGCCGAACTCATCAACACGCCACCCACCAGGCTGTAAAGAAAGGGGCGCAGCCGTGGTGCCCTGATGGCAAAACTGCCTGCGGTGACTGCGGCAAGAATGCCCCCCAGCACCATGGCCAGCGCACAAAGCACCGCCAGATGCCCCGGCCCACCGGTTGTCGGGTCCAGCACCTTGACGATCGTCTTGCCAATGACCGCTGCATAGCTCCAGCCACTGACCGTGGCAAACAGAAATCCGCCCCCAATCCCGAGGGTGAGCATGATCATGGTGGCACGACTGCGATGATGCTGCGATCCCGGCAAGCTGCTACCCAGGCACCACTGTTTCGCTCGTGAGGCGAGCGACACGACAAACAGCCCAGCCACCATGATCCACCCCGCCGCAACAAACCCCGGCTGCGATACTATCGAGACTTCGGATGCCGTCGGCATACGAGCCAACAGGAAATGGTGCGCAACAGCCACCCCGGCCGACATACCCAGCAGCGTTGCCAGATAGGTCAGATTGCCACCCACCAATTGCACAAAGGTGCCGAATACACATCCCTTGTTCAGCCAGGCGCCAATACCGATCACCATACCCCCAACAAGCGCCAGCGCAAGTTGGTCATGTACCCGCGCCAGGCTGGCCACTTGCGGCCAGTACCAGGATAGCGGGACGATGGTCAACGTTGCCCAAGCCGCCGCACCCAGAAAAACCAGCAGACGCTCCGCCCGACGCTGGCGGATTATCTGAAATACCGCTGCATAGGTGCAGAGCCCACCACGCTTCATGGCAAAACCAACCAGAAAGGAAACAGTGATGACGGCAATGCTGAAAGACATGTTTCAAAAAGAGCCTAGGAGCCTGTCCGAGAATAGTAGTCGTAGCGAGGGAAAGCCATATTAGGCCATTTTTTTCACTGATTAGAAGAGAATATTGGCTATATTTGACGAAAACCAGGGGGAAAAAGGGCCAAAATGGCTTTTCCGCAGTAGGCTTCCTATTCTCGGACAGGCTCCTAGTCAGGCTCTGGCAGCACCCAGCCAGGGCGTGGGAAATGGCAGGTGTAGCCATGCGGTACACGTTCAAGATAGTCCTGGTGCTCAAGCTCTGCCTCCCAGAATTCACCCACGGGTGAAACCCTGGTCACCACCTTGCCAGGCCAGAGACCGGAAGCATCGACATCAGCGATGGTTTTT
>CAYTPO010000023.1:0-14633 GCA_964439815.1 uncultured Thiotrichales bacterium | reverse complement strand
TGGCTTGTTCTGGCACGTCTGCGCTTGCGCTTCACTCAAGTTGTAGCTATTGCTACAAATTTCGCTCCAGCGCGGCGCCCAGACGCACCAGTCCAGCGCCAGGATCCACGATCCACCATGAATAAGACGGGATGACACCTGAATCCCAATACGCCATCAAACGGGGATGAATGGTGCAAGATATTGGTTTCACAACGGTTTCAACGATCCTGACTTTGCCCACAGGTCGAGTGGACATTTATTGATCCGCTGTGGAATCAATAGCTTGTGCCGGGTGTCGCAGTGACGCCTTGGATTCAGGTCACAGTCATTTTAGGTCATGAGATGGATTGCGCGGTACACTACGCCTTTATTTCATCACATAAAAATGTAAGCAGGAGTTGGTTCGATGGCAATCAAGACATTAGTAGTGGCAGCAGCGGTTGTGACCCTGCTGTCTGGATGCAATGCAGCACGTGGCCTGGGTCAGGATATCGAGAATCTGGGATTGCTGATGCAGGGCAAGAAAGCGCAGAAGAAGACGCAGCTTCAGCAGGGACAGGTGGTTTCCGAAGAGGTTACTCCAGTACCTGCCGAGGTTGTGACTGATCCGGCGGTAGAGGTGACCCCCCTGCCGGCAGAGGGTCAGGTAGAAGTTTATCCCTACCCCTATCCACAGGAGCAGGGTGGGCAGGCTGTTTATACAGCACCAGTGCCGGAGCAGACACCGCTGCGGTAAACACAACGAGGTCGAGACATGCAGGCGTTCAGAAAATTTACCGGGGTAGTGATCCCACTGGATCGGGCCAATGTGGATACGGATGCAATCATCCCCAAGCAGTATCTCAAATCCATCAAGCGGACCGGGTTTGGTCCCAACCTGTTTGATGACTGGCGATATCTCGACCCTGGTGAGCCGGGAATGGATCACAGCAAGCGTCGGCCGAATCCCGATTTCATTCTCAATAAGCCGCAATACCAGCATGGTGAGATCTTGCTTGGCAGGGAGAACTTCGGTTGTGGTTCCTCGCGTGAGCACGCAGTATGGGCCTTGACCGACTTTGGCATCCGCGCTGTCATTGCGCCGAGCTTTGCGGATATCTTTTTCAACAACAGCTTCAAGAATGGATTGTTGCCGATTGTGCTGACCGAATCCGAAGTGGATCGACTTTTTGCACGCGCGCTGACAGAGGAAGGGTTCTCGCTGGAGGTCGATCTGGAGGCGCAGTGTGTCAGAACGGCAGATGGGGAATCCTTCAACTTCCAAATAGACCCTTTCCGGAAATACTGTCTGCTGGAAGGGTTGGATGATATTGGTCTGACGTTGCAGCACGCTGATGATATTCGAGCCTACGAGGCTCGTCGTCAGCAGGAAGCCCCATGGTTGTTTGCCGCAAGTTGAACCATGTCGATAAATCAATGATCAGGAATCAGGAATGACACACAAGCTAGCAATTCTTCCCGGTGATGGCATCGGTATCGAAATTGTCAAGGAGGCAGTCAAGGTCATTGAGACCTTGCAGCGGGAGTTTGGCCTGGATATCGAGTTCGAATCCGGCGCCATTGGTGGAGCGGGTTATGATGCGGCAAAAAGCCCGTTGCCCGACAGCAGTCTGGCATTGGCGAAAGAGGCCGATGCGGTATTGCTCGGGGCTGTAGGCGGTCCGCAATATGAACAGCTGCCGCGTGACATGCGACCCGAGCGCGGTCTGTTGGCAATCCGCGAGGCGCTTGGTCTGTTTTCCAATTTGCGTCCTGCAATTCTCTATGCGCAGCTGGCAGATGCTTCGACGTTGAGGCCGGAGGTGGTTGCAGGTCTGGACATCATGATCGTGCGTGAGCTGACTGGTGGCATCTATTTCGGCCAACCAAGAGGTATTCGCACGCTCGATGACGGACAGCGGCAAGGCTACAATACACTGGTCTATCGGGAATCCGAGATTGAACGAATAGCCCATAGTGCATTTGCAACGGCAATGAAGCGTGGCAAGCGGCTCTGTTCGGTGGACAAGGCCAATGTCCTGGAAGTATCCGAATTGTGGCGTGAAGTGATGGAGCGGGTTGCCAGCGACTATCCGGAAGTCGAACTCTCCCATATGTATGTGGATAACGCAGCAATGCAACTGGTCAGGGCTCCCCGGCAGTTCGATGTCATGGTGACGGGCAATCTGTTTGGCGATATCCTGTCTGATGCAGCAGCAATGCTGACCGGTTCGATTGGTATGCTGCCTTCGGCCTCTCTCGATATCAATGGCAAGGGAATGTATGAACCTATTCATGGCTCTGCCCCCGATATTGCCGGGCAGGACAAGGCGAATCCGCTGGCGACGATTCTGTCTGTTGCGATGATGTTGCGCCATTCGCTGGATGAGGCGCCAATGGCAGAGCTGATTGAGGAAGCCGTTGGCAAGGTGCTTGATCAGGGCTTGCGCACTGCCGATATCGAGACCGCCGGGTCTACCGTCGTCGGTACCTCTGCCATGGGTGATGCCGTTGTCAAGGTTATGCAGGAAATGAGTAATAATCGATGAGTAAACAATTTGATGTTGCAGTAGTGGGGGCCACAGGTGCAGTGGGTGAAACCATGCTGTCTATCCTTGCCCAGAGGAAATTTCCGGTAGGTAAGGTCTATGCGCTGGCCAGTGAAAAGTCTGCAGGCAAGAAAGTGCCATTTGGTGACGCCTACCTGACAGTGGAAGTGCTGGATGACTTTGACTTTTCCAAGGCTCGGATCGGGCTGTTTTCTGCAGGTGGTGCGTTGTCGAAAATCTATGCACCCAAGGCCGCTGCGGCTGGCTGTATCGTCATCGACAACACCTCCGAGTTTCGCTATGACGATGATATCCCGCTGGTGGTTCCCGAGGTCAATCCGGAGGCGATAGCGGGCTATCGCAAACGGGGGATTATCGCCAATCCCAACTGTTCGACGATCCAGATGCTGGTGGCACTCAAGCCCATCTATGATGCCGTGGGTATTACCCGCATCAACGTCTGCACCTATCAGGCAGTTTCTGGCTCGGGCAAGGAAGCCATCGACGAACTGGCAGGGCAGACGGCTGCGCTGCTGAATGGCCGACCGGTAGAGGCCAAGGTTTATCCCAAGCAGATTGCGTTCAATGTGCTGCCCCAGATCGATGTATTCCTCGACAATGGATACACCAAGGAAGAGATGAAGATGGTATGGGAGACTCGCAAGATTTTTGGTGATGACCAGATTCAGGTGAATCCCACTGCCGTTCGGGTTCCAGTGTTCTTTGGGCATTCCGAGGCTGTGCATATCGAAACCAGGGAAAAACTGACTGCAGATCAGGCGCTTGAGCTGCTTTCCGCAGCGCCTGGAGTGACTGTGCTGGATGAGCGCAAGGACGGCGGTTATCCGACAGCAGTCACGGAAGCTGCTGGAGAGGATGCAACTTTTGTGGGCCGGGTGCGGGAAGATATCTCCCATCCGCGCGGGCTCAATCTATGGGTTGTCTCTGACAATGTGAGAAAAGGTGCTGCTTTAAATAGCGTTCAGATAGCAGAAGTTTTGCAAAAAGACTTTTTATAACCTATAGTTAGCCCAAATACTTAGAGCTAAATAGTCGATTTGGTTCTTAAAACACGATTTTGGGTTGTCTAAGGTACAGGGATGTACCTGTGATCATAGAATTAACTGTTTAAAGAGGACAGAACTGTGCGCAGACGTACACTGGGCTTGGCATTATCCGCAATATTGGCTCCTTCCCTGAGCTACGCCGTGGGGTTGGGAGAGATTTCAACCTATTCAGCACTGAATCAACCGCTGAATGCGCAGATTGAAATGGTATCCACCACGCCGGGTGAAGTCGGTGAGGTTACGGTAAGGCTTGCACCTGATGCGGTGTTCGAGCAGGTTGGCATCGCGCGTAGCAGTGTGCTCAACAAGCTCAAGTTCAATCCGACCGTTGTGAATGGTGTTCCGGTCATCAAAGTGTCTTCGGATGCGCCGATCCAGGAGCCATTTGTCAATTTTATCGTGGAAGTTGCCTGGCCCAAGGGCAAGTTGCTGCGTGAATATACCGTTCTGCTTGATCCCCCTGTTCTTGGCGGTGGCGCTGCTGCGCCCGCAACAGCCACCGCGACTACATCGGTTCAGGATATGCCGGTTTTTGTGGCCGAGCCGGAAACCGCTGAAGCTACGCCAGTCGAACCAATGGAGACTGCTGAAGTCGAGGTGATTGCGGATGATCAGGGCTTGCCACCGTTCAGCGGTGAGGCACCTGCCGATGTCGAAACCTTTCCGCTGGAAACCGCTGCGGAAGAGGCGCCGGTAATTGCGGAAATGGAAGAGGTGCAGATGGTCGAGGAGCCCGATCTGTATGCGGTGGAGACCGAAACAGTCGTTCCCGAGACCACCGCCTTCGCCGAGCCTGCCAATACCGAAGGGTGGTTGCCTCCCTTTGTTGATGGAGAGTTCAATGTCGCCAGTGCCGAGATCGAGACTTACCCTGTTTCCGAACCTGTAGAGGGTGGGAGCGAGGTCTTTACCGAAGCGCCTGTTTCGAGTACTGAAACCTTTACCGATACGGATGCCTATGTTGCCAGCGGAGAGACCTATGAGGTCAACCGCGGAGATACGCTGTTTCGTATTTCCAAGCAGGCCAGCGAGGGAACGGGTGCCAATATTCATCAGATGATGGTGGCCATTCAGCGTTCCAACCCCAAGGCATTCATTCGTAACGACATGAACCGACTGAAGGCCGGCTATATTCTGAGAATTCCGGATGCAGGCGAAGCTGCATCTATCAGTCGTGCAGAGGCGAAGGCCGCTGTCATGAGTGCCATTGCCGCCAAGAGTCAGGGTGGTGCCTTCCAGGAGTACAAGTCTCAGGCGGCCAAGGTTGCGGTACCGCAAGCAGAGGTTGATGAGGGTGGTTCCGTTGCCGGTATTGCCGACCTCGAATCCCGCGTCAAGAATGTGGCACCCGAGGAAGTTACGGGCGTAACCGGGGAAAAGGCTGAACTCGAAATTCTGACACCGGAAGAAAAGGGTGGCAGTGCTGGTGGTGGCGAAGCCGGAGAGGGACAGGGTGCAGCGGGTATCAGTGCCGAGCTGGCCAAGGAAAAGCTTGAATCCAAGGTGCAGGAGAGTGAGGAGCTGCAATCCAGGGTTTCCGAGCTGGAGTCACTGATCACCGACAAGGATCGGCTGATTGAATTGAAGGACGAGAAGCTTGCCGATCTGCAAACGGATGTCTCTGGAGAGGGGGCAACCACAGAAGCAGCCGACAGCGAAGAATCCGGTAAAGCAGAAGAGCCCGCACCCGAGGCGACAGAGGTTGCTGCAGCAGACGAAAGCGCCGAATCCGCATCCTCTGGTGGCTTGCTGCAGGAAAGCGATGCTGCAGTGGAGGAAGCTGAAACACCGCAGGAAGGTCTGACGGAGTCGGAAAAGCTCGCAGAGGCCGAGGCTGAAGCAGAGCCAATTGCCGAAGTATCGGACAGCACCGCAACGGAAGTTGGAGAGGAAGCGGGAGAAGCCGAGCCGGTTGATGAGCAGCTGGAAGCGACTGCGGAGGCTGAAACGACCGAAGAAGCCGAAGAGACGACCGGGCTGATTGAGAGTTTCAAGAAGAATCCGGGGGCACTTGCCGGAGTCGGTGCGGGTGTTCTGCTGATGTCGGCACTGGCATGGCTGATTTTCCGCAAGAAGGAAGATGAAGTCGTCGTTGTCGATCATATCGACGAAGAAGGCCATGAGGACGCTATCCCAGAGGAAGAAACTGCAGTCGCTATTGGCGATGAACTTCACGAGGAAGATGAAGCAGCCAGAACGACTGAAATTTCCTCTGACGAAATCGAAATCGAAAAGGTGAACACTCAGCTGGAAGCCGAAATGCCTCAATTGGAGCCGCAGGAGGCTGGCACCCTCGCGGGTGCAGCTCAGGGCGCTGATGAGGGCGATGAGGATGAAGTGCTTTCGGAAGCCAATGTCTATCTCGCATATGGGCTGCATGATCAGGCAATCGATTTGCTGAAGCCTGCGGTAGAGGCACACCCTGAGCGCAATGATTACATTGCCAAGCTGGCTGAGGCATATCACGCAACCCATGACAAGGATGCCTTTTTAGCAACAGCAAAGAAAATGCAGGGTACAGCTGAAGGTCCGGACAGGAATCTGTTTCAGCGTGTTGCTGTCATGGGCAGGGATATTGCACCCGAACATGAAATGTTTGCCAATGTTGATGTTGGTGACCTTACACTGACGGCAATCACGCGACGCCCGGATGCACTGGAAGAAACCGGTGCGGCTGAAACCATGGCGATCGACTCCGAGGATCTTGCCGAATTGACGCCGGATGATACCCAGCTTCCGGACCTGGACGAGCTGAGCAAGTCGCTGCAAATGGAAGAGTCCGAGGCGCTCAAGGAATTACGCGAGTCGGCGCTGGCGGATGAAGCTCAGGCAGATGTTGATTCCTTGGATGTGACCAATGTGCATATTCCTGCGCCGGATTTCTCGGAGATGCCGGATGATGCCAAGGAGGGGCTGAGTGATCTGTCCAGCGTGCCTGATGAGTCTGTAGCAGAGTTTGACAGCAAGACACTGTCGCTGGCGATGGCTGACCAGGGTGATGATTTGTCACTGGATGAGCTGGAAGATGACTTCAACTCGCTTACCACCGGGGCGGATGAAATGAGCACCAAGCTGGATCTTGCCAAAGCATATATTGATATGGGTGATGACGAGGGTGCGAGAGAAGCTCTGGAGGAAGTGATCTCCAATGGTTCTCCCGAGCAGCAAGGTGCTGCCAAAAGCTTGTTGTCTCAATTGAAGTGACTTGTTGTTAGCTGATATCAGCAAGTGAAATGGATGTGGCCAGGCAATCGTCTGGCCATTTTCGTTCTCGGGTAATTACTCACTTGAATCGGAGGCTCAGACACGACGGTGGATACAAGCCTTTGATTTTACGCCGGATCAAATACTACCAGCCTAATCTGAGGCTGGAGCCGGGGGTTTTGGAATTGTTGTGAATTCAATGCCTTGTGTCATTTCTCTCTGTCTGAACCACAGGGTAGTATGCTCGGAATCCACCCCTGTGGGTTGCTTGCTTCCAGGTAGTTCTGTTCTTGATCCGCTTAATCTTCTTTATCCATGCGAATAGCTCTCGGAATCGAATACGATGGTAGCCATTACTGCGGTTGGCAGCGCCAGGCGCATTCGCCATCTGTGCAGGAGACGCTGGAAAAAGCATTGAGTGGTATTGCTAATCACCCGGTAACGGTCATTTGTGCGGGCAGGACAGATACCGGGGTTCATGGTATCGGTCAGGTAGTACATTTCGATTTGCAGGGGCAGCGACCGCAACGGGCGTGGTTGCTGGGGGGCAATACTCGCCTGCCGAATGACATATCAATTACCTGGGTGCAGGAAGTCAGTGAAGATTTTCATGCTCGCTTCAGCGCTCGGGCACGAACCTACCGCTACATTATCCTCAATCGGGATACCCCAAAGGCAACATTGGCTGGTCGCGTGAGTTGGATCTATCATCAACTCGATACCGGACGCATGGCAGATGCCGCTGTGTTGCTGCTGGGGACACATGATTTTTCCAGTTTCCGTGCCGCAGGGTGCCAGGCAAAAAGCCCGGTTCGAACCATTGAACATATTGAGATTCATCGCAGTGGACATTTTGTCTATCTGGATATCCGCGCCAATGCATTTCTGCATCACATGGTACGCAATATTGCCGGGGTCCTGATTGCTATTGGCAAGGGAGACCGCCCGGTAGCCTGGTGTCGTGAACTGCTTGAAGTCAGGGATCGTAGACTGGGAGGTGTCACTGCACCACCGCAAGGACTCTACTTCATCAATGTGGAGTATCCTGCTGAATTTGGCATCAACCCTTTGGTCGAACAAGTGATCTATGGCTGAGCGCCCAGAGACGGAATAATCTGATAGACTTCACATCTTTCCAAAGGCTGGTACTGCATTGCGAACGACTGCCTATTCACGAACACGGGTAAAAATCTGTGGCATCACGCGAGTCGAGGATGCGCAGGTGGCTGTCGATGCGGGCGCAGATGCGATCGGGCTGGTCTTCTATCCGCCAAGTTCCAGGAATATCGATATCGAGGCAGCTGCAGAAATCGCCCGGTCGGTTGGGGCTTTCGTAACAGTAACAGGGCTTTTCCTGGATGCCGAACGCAGTTTTGTCCAGGCGGTGCTGGAGGCGGTACCGCTCACGCTACTGCAGTTTCATGGCAGTGAATCACCCGAGGCGTGCCGGGGTTACCCGCTACCTTATATCAAGGCTGCGGGAATCGGCGGAATCGACGATTTTACGGAGTTTTCCAGTGATTTCCATGACGCAGCGGGCCTCCTGCTCGATAGTCATGGTGCTGGTGAGGCGGGTGGGACTGGCAAGACCTTTGACTGGGATGCGTTCCCTGCGGATATGGATCGGCCCCTGATTCTGGCGGGTGGCCTCAACCCCGAAAATATCGCTGCAGCCATTGCAGCCGTGAGGCCCTATGCTGTGGATCTCTCCAGCGGCGTGGAATCGGCTCCGGGGATAAAGGAGAAGGTTAAAATTCAAACACTGATGAATGAGGTAAAACGTGTCGACTGTGAACGCTGAGTCGGTTGCTGACTGGGCATCCATGCCGGATGAGCGGGGGCATTTTGGCCCCTATGGTGGAAAATTCATTGCCGAAACACTGATGGAGCCAGTCGAAGAGTTGCGCCAGGCGTATGAGCATTTCAAGCAGGATGCCGAATTCCAGCAGGAGTTCGATCGTGATCTGGCGCATTATGTGGGGCGTCCCAGCCCGCTGTACCATGCCGAGCGCTGGAGTAACGAGCTGGGTGGCGCGCAGATCTATCTGAAGCGCGAAGACCTGAATCATACCGGCGCGCACAAGATCAACAATACCATTGGCCAGGCGCTGCTGGCGCGCAGAATGGGCAAAACGCGAATCATTGCCGAAACCGGTGCCGGGCAACATGGTGTAGCATCAGCCACGGTTGCTGCGCGGCTTGGGCTGGAATGTGTCGTCTATATGGGCGAAGAGGATATTCAGCGCCAGGCACCCAATGTCTACCGGATGAAGCTGCTTGGGGCAAAGGTTGTCTCGGTGACTTCGGGTTCCCGCACGTTGAAGGATGCGCTCAATGAGGCGATGCGCGATTGGGTGACCAATGTCGATGATACGTTCTACATTATCGGCACCGTGGCGGGGCCGCATCCGTATCCGGCCATGGTGCGGGATTTTCAGGCTATCATTGGCCGTGAAGCGCGGCGGCAGTCGCTGGAGCAGGCCGGCAGGTTACCCGACGCATTGGTGGCCTGCATTGGCGGTGGCTCCAATGCCATTGGGCTGTTCTATCCCTTTATTGGTGATCGGGATGTTGCCCTTTATGGTGTCGAAGCTGCCGGTGATGGGTTGGAGACCGGGCGTCACGCCGCGCCGCTCTGCGCCGGAACACCCGGGGTGCTGCATGGTAATCGCACTTATCTGATGGAAGATGAAAACGGACAGATCATTCCCACTCATTCGATTTCGGCTGGGCTCGATTACCCCGGTGTCGGGCCGGAACATGCCTGGTTGAAGGATATCGGCCGTGCCAACTATGTGGCGGTCACGGATACGGAAGCGATGGAGGGATTTCATGCCCTGATTCGTACCGAAGGAATCATCCCCGCGCTGGAGAGCAGTCATGCGCTCGCGTATACCATGAAACTGGCACCGCAAATGAAGCAGGATCAGATCCTGGTGGTGAACCTGTCCGGCCGCGGCGACAAGGATATCAATACCGTCGCCAGCCTGGAGGGTATCGAGCTATGAGCCGTATTGCCGCATGTTTCGAATCGCTTGAGCGCCAGGGCCGCAAGGCATTGATCACCTACTTCACTGCAGGCGACCAGGGGCCTGAGCTGACGGTGCCATTAATGCATCAACTGGTGGCTTCGGGTGCCGATATGATCGAGCTGGGTGTGCCGTTTTCCGATCCGGCAGCCGAAGGGCCCGTCATCCAGCTGGCCTGTGAGCGGGCGCTGGAGCACAATGTCAGTCTGCGGGATGTGTTGTCGCTGGTGGAGGAGTTTCGCCAGACCAACCAGCAGACGCCTGTGATCCTGATGGGTTATCTGAATCCTGTGGAGGTCATGGGATATTCGACCTTTGCCAGCGCTGCTCAACAGGCGGGTGTTGATGGCGTGCTGATCGTCGATATGCCGCCGGAGGAGGGCGAACCGGCAATTTCGGAGTTCCGTTCCGCCAGTCTTGACCTGATCTTTCTGGCGGCCCCCACAAGTACGCCCGAACGGTTGGGGAAGATTGGCAATGCAAGCAGCGGATTCGTCTACTATGTGTCGCTCAAGGGCGTTACCGGGGCGGCTTCGCTCGATGTGGCGCAAGTTGCCGCACAGCTTGAGGAGGTCCGCAAACATGTCGAGATACCCGTTGGCGTGGGCTTTGGTATCAAGGATGCCGCTACCGCAGCGAAGATTTCCAGGGTGGCCGATGCGGTTGTGGTCGGCAGTGCCATTGTGCAGCGGATAGCGGACAATCAGGGTGATACCGCTGCTATCCTGCGGACCGTTGGAGAATTGATTGCCGGCATGCGCACGGCAATGGACAAGAATTCATAGAGTAGGTGAGCGAACAATGAGCTGGTTTGAAAAGCTGGTACCCTCCAGGATCAGAACGGAATCCACCGAAAAACGTGCGGTTCCCGAGGGCTTGTGGCACAAGTGCAGCGCTTGTGATGCGGTTTTGTATCGTGCGGAGCTGGAGAGAAATCTGGAAGTCTGTCCGAAGTGTGGCTATCACATGCGGATTGGCGGACGCAAGCGGCTGGAAACCTTCCTCGACGAAGACGGTCGGGAAGAGCTGGCGGCGGAAGTCGAGCCCGTCGATGCGCTCAAGTTCAAGGACAGCAAGAAATACAAGGATCGGCTTTCGTCGGCACAAAAGGCGACCGGTGAAAAGGATGCATTCATTGCGATGAAGGGTTCTGTGTTTGGCGTCAACATGATCGTGGGCGCATTCAACTTCAGCTTCATGGGTGGATCGATGGGCGCCGTGGTTGGCGAGAAGATCGTTCGTGCCGTCAATGAATGTGTCGAGCATGAGCTGCCGTTGGTAATCTTTTCCGCCAGTGGTGGAGCCCGCATGCAGGAGGCGCTGTTCTCGTTGATGCAGATGGCAAAGACCAGTGCCGCACTGGTTAAACTGCGTAATGCCGGCTTGCCCTATATTTCGGTGTTGACTGACCCCACCATGGGAGGTGTATCCGCCAGTTTTGCTAGTCTGGGTGACCTGAACGTTGCCGAACCCAAGGCGCTAATCGGCTTTGCCGGTCCCCGCGTGATCGAGCAGACGGTCAGGGAAACACTGCCGGAGGGATTCCAGCGCTCCGAATTCCTGCTGGAGCATGGCGCGATCGATCGAATCATTGATCGGCGCGAAATGCGGAAGGAGTTGGCAACCATCATTGCGATGCTGCGTCACCTGCCAATGCCGCAGACGGCTTCTGTTGGCGCGTATGGCTAACGAGATTCTGCCTTGCGACGTTTTTCAGAGGCAGGCTGCTCCGGTATGTGGAAAAATCTTGGTAACGCAGTAGGGGATGATGCGCTTCTCCCGGCTTGATGAGTGGCTCACATGGTTGGAGACACTACACCCGAAAAAGATAGACCTGGGGCTGGAGCGAGTTGCTGCCGTGGCGGAACGATTGGGGTTGATCCCGCCCGTCGCGACTGTTATCACGGTGGCTGGCACCAATGGCAAGGGTTCCAGCGTGGCCATGATGGATGCAATCCTTCGTGCCGATGGTCGTCGTACGGGTTGCTACACGTCACCGCATATCCACCGATATAATGAAAGGATCACCATCGATGGGCATTCCGCCAGTGATGGGGACATCGTGGCGGCATTTGCAGCAATCGATACCGCCCGACTCGATATCAGCCTGAGCTACTTTGAATTCGGCACCCTGGCAGCACTATGGCTGTTTGCCCGGGAACGGGTCGATATCATAATTCTGGAGGTGGGTTTGGGCGGGCGTCTTGACGCCGTCAATATCGTCGACGCGGATATTGCCCTGGTCACCTCGATTGGGCTCGATCATGTCGAATGGCTGGGAGATTCGCGGGATGTCATTTCCCTGGAGAAGGTGGCAATAGGCCGGTCGGATCGTCCGCTGGTTTGTGGTGAACCGGATCCTCCCGCGCCAATGCGAGCATTTGTCCATGAGCGGGGTATGGTGGGTAGATTCATTGGGGAGGACTTCACCTTCAGCGCAGGCGGGCAGCGCTGGGATTGGCATGGTAATGGGTATGATTTGCTGCAACTGCCGTTGCCTGCATTGGCCGGTGCCCACCAGATGCAAAATGCTGCTGCGGTTCTGTCGGTTCTGACCTCCCTGCCTGCTCATCTGATTCCATCGCGCAGGGCGGTTGAAACCGGTTTGGTGCAGGTGCAACTTGCGGGGCGGTTCGAGCGTATGGAGATCGGCTTTGAGGTGATCCTGGATGTCTCACATAACCCGCATGGCATGCAAAAGCTGGTGGCCCTGCTGCAGGAGAGCCCGGTCGAGGGCCGTACTTTCGTGCTGTTTGGCGTCATGGCAGACAAGGATATCGACGGACTGATCCAGCTGATGCTGCCGGTTGTGGATGAGTGGATCATCGTGGCGCCCGACTTTGAGCGTGCCTTGCCGGCTACGGATTTGCTGCAGCGAGTTGTGGCAAATGATGCCGGTATCAATGCCAGTCTGCATGGCTCTGTGCGTGACGGCCTGGCGTTTGCGAAAACCGCATTGACGGCGAGTGATCGTCTATTGGTGACCGGTTCCTTCTACACGGTAGCGGAAGTGAGGGAATTACTCATATAATGCACTGTATTGCCGACCAGCCGAATTTCCGGCGGGTCTGTCGGGATGTAATGCAGGTTGGAATTCAGACGAGAATGCTATGACTGAAGTAACGCAAGACAAGGCACTGCAGAAGAAACTGGTCGGTGCGGCCGTATTGATAGCGCTGGCGGTGATATTTCTGCCCATGCTGTTTGATGGCAAGAAAAATGATGAGCCGGTTTCCGTCCAGCTTAAAATCCCGCCCAAACCCGTGTATGACATCCCCAATCGTCTCGATCGCCAGCCTGTGGAGACGGTGACTGTGGGTGAGGCTACCGAGCCGCTCAAGACCATTGACCTGAGTCCACCCCCCCCGGTCGAGGAACCGCCGGTTGAAGTCGAAACTCCGGCAGCGAAGGAAGCTGTAGCTGAAACCGGGAAAGCTGACAGCGTCAAAACACCGACGGAACAACCGGTCGTTGCCAGCAAGCCGGAAAAGTCGCAGAAGGCCAAACCGGCTGCCCCTGCCAAGCCGAAAGAGAAGAAACCTGCCCGAGTGGCGAAACCGAAGCCTGCGCCAAAACCTGCAGCGGCGGGTGGTGCCGGCTATGTTGTACAAGTGGGCAGTTTCAGCCAAAAAGCCAACGCAGAGTCATTGACTTCAAAGCTCGTCGCCAAGGGATTCCCTGCCTTTGTCGAAGGGTCCAGTGCCAAGGGGAAATCGATCTTTCGTGTCAAGGTAGGGCCTCGGCCGACACGAGAAGCTGCAGACGATTTGCGCCAGAGGCTGATCGACAAGCAGCGGCTTGAAGGCATCATTGTCAGTCATCACTGACCATGTTTTTCCTCATTTTACAGCTACTCGTCAGGCCATGAGCAGGGTGTGTCGCTTTCCTCGTGCTCGCTTGCACATACGAACGGCCAAGGGCCCCGTTTCCTTTTTTCAGTTATCAAGAAGTCAAAACTATGCATTGGGTTGATATTGTCGTTGTTGCGATTATAGGTATTTCCGTCTTGATTGGTCTGTTTCGGGGGTTGATCAAGGAATCCATTTCACTTGCTACCTGGGTGCTTGCACTCTGGGTGGGTTTGACCTACGGACCCAAGTTGTCCGGGCTGTTGCCCTTTTCGGTTGGTAGTCAGACGGTGCAGTCCCTGATTGGTATCGTCATTCTGTTTGTCATCGTGATTCTGGTGGGCGGCATCGTCAATTATCTGGTAGGCCAGCTGGTGGACAAAACCGGCTTGAGCGGCACCGATCGGATGCTTGGAATCATCTTTGGCGTATTGCGCGGTGGCCTCATCGTTGCTGCACTGGTGCTGTTGGCCATGTTGACCAACCTCCCCAATGAACCGTGGTGGCAGGATTCACTGACACTCCCGTTTTTCCAGGACATCGCCGTCTGGATCAAGGGGTTGTTGCCTCCATCGCTGGCGGAACACTTTTCCTGAACTGAGTAATCGTTATGTGCGGCATTATTGGTATCGTTGGCCGATCTTCTGTCAATCAACAGCTCTATGACGGCCTGACGGTGCTGCAGCACCGTGGTCAGGACGCCGCGGGTATCGTCACCTGCAAGGATGATCAGCTGTTTCTGCGCAAGGATGTCGGGCTGGTTCGAGATGTCTTTCATACCCGGCACATGGCTCGGTTGGTGGGACATATGGGGATTGGACATGTACGCTATCCGACCGCCGGCTCTTCCAGCTCCGCCGAGGCCCAGCCGTTGTATGTTAACTCGCCTTACGGGATTGCGTTGGGGCACAACGGTAACCTGCACAATGCCGAGGCACTGAAACAGGAGTTGTTTATCCAGGATCGGCGCCATAT
>CAYTPO010000022.1:0-31389 GCA_964439815.1 uncultured Thiotrichales bacterium | reverse complement strand
CGAACCGAGTGGCACCGGGTTGTATTCTTCAACCGGCTGGCCGAGATCGCGGGCGAGTATCTGAAAAAGGGATCCAAGGTTTATGTGGAAGGGAGTCTGCGTACCCGCAAGTGGCAAGGGAAGGATGGTCAGGATCGCTATACCACCGAGATCGTTGCCAATGAAATGCAGATGCTGGATAGCCGGGGAGGTGCCAGTACCGGGGGTTATGAGGAGCCTCCCATGCCGACCGAAGCACCACAAAGGGCCGAGCAACCTGCCTCCAAGCCTGCAGTCGATGATTTCGATGATGATATTCCCTTCTGATACCCGTTCATGGGTATTGCCGACCCGAAGAGTGATGGTTCTTCGGGGTTACGGCTGACCTCTTTCACAGTTTGGAAAACTGCCTGCCTTCATTGATGGCAATATTCCGGCGCTTGCAAGACAATACGCTGCTATCAAATCTGATGTTTGTCCCACTGGATTGGTTGTGGGCGACAGCGCAATGGAAATGCAGGTGTAAATCACAATGAGCAAGCGAAAAGGCATTATTCTTGCGGGTGGCTCCGGTACCCGCTTGTACCCTCTCACCATATCGGTCAGCAAACAGCTGATGTCGGTTTATGACAAGCCGATGATCTATTATCCACTGTCCACGCTGATGCTGGCGGGAATCAGCGATATCCTACTGATAACCACGCCGCAGGATTCCGTCGCTTTTCAGAGCTTGCTGGGCGATGGCTCGCAATGGGGTCTCAATCTGCAGTATGCCGTGCAACCGAGTCCGGATGGGCTTGCTCAGGCGTTTATCATCGGTGAGGAGTTCATTGGCGACAGCCCGGTAACACTGATTCTGGGCGACAATATCTTTTATTCCGAAAACCTGTCCCGGAGACTCCAGACTATTACGGAGCAGGACAAGGGGGCCACGGTATTTGGCTATTACGTCAACGATCCGGAGCGCTATGGTGTTGTGGCATTCGATCAACAGGGGGTGGCGACCAGTATTGAAGAGAAACCGGAGGTGCCCAAATCGAATTTTGCCGTGACCGGCCTCTATTTCTATGACAACGATGTGGTCGAAATCGCCAGGGGTATCAAGCCTTCGCCAAGGGGCGAGCTGGAAATTACCGACGTCAACAAAGTGTATCTGGAGCAGGGTAGCCTGTCTGTCGAGCGTATGGGCAGGGGAACTGCCTGGCTGGATACCGGGACGACACAATCCTTGCTGGATGCCGCCAATTTCATTCGTGTCATCGAGGAGCGCCAGGGGTTGAAAATAGCCTGCCCCGAGGAGATTGCCTGGCGCCAGGGTTTTATTGATGATGCGCAGCTCGAGAAGATTGCCCAGCCGCTCAGAAAGAGTGGCTATGGTACCTATCTCTTGTCCATGCTGAAAAATAAATGAGTTCTCGGGTGACCAAATGAAAAAAGTTCTCGTGACAGGCGCCAATGGACAACTTGGCTGGGAATTGCAGCGATTCAGGCCGGAAGGTGTCGAGCTGGTTGCCCTCTCCAGGCAGGATCTGGATATCAGCGATACGGCAACAGTTTCCGCCAGAGTGGCGCAAGAGTCGCCCGACTGGATCATCAACGCTGCAGCCTATACGGCAGTGGACAAGGCTGAGTCCGAGGTCTCGAGTGCCGAAGCGATCAATGTTGCCGGGGCGAAGAATCTGGCTCTCGCCGCAAGGGAAACAGGTGCCCGGCTGGTGCATGTTTCCACGGACTTTGTATTTGATGGTGAAAAAAGCAGGCCATACCAGGCGGATGACAACACGAATCCGAGAGGTGTGTATGGTGAGACCAAGTGCCGGGGTGAAGAAGCTGTCAGTGCTGTTCTGGAAGACAACGCGCTGATTCTGCGTACGGCCTGGGTGTATTCCTCGCACGGCAACAATTTTGTCAAAACCATGCTACGTCTGATGAATGAGCGTGATGAGCTTGGTGTGGTTGAAGATCAGGTTGGGACGCCAACCTGGGCTGCTGAGCTGGCCAGGGTGATTTATATGGCCATTGATCAGTCGTTGTCAGGCACCTACCACTGGACTGATATGGGTGTGGCCAGCTGGTATGATTTTGCCCAATCCATTTATGAAATCGGGCGTTCCCTGGGGTTAACCGAACGAGAGGTGACCATCAACCCGATTCCCACCGAGGCCTATCCAACGCCTGCGGCAAGGCCCGCTTATAGCGTTTTGAGCAAGGATGCATTGCGCCATGCGATTGGATATAACGGTATTCACTGGCGTACAGCGCTGACCAACATGTTGAAGGAAGTAAAAAATGGCTAATTTACTGGTAACCGGTGCTGCCGGTTTCATTGGGGCGAACTTTGTCTATTACTGGCTGGAGAAATACCCGGAGGACAAGGTGATCGGGCTGGATGCGCTGACCTATGCCGGCAATCATGACAGCATCAGATCGGCAGAGGAAAATCCCAATTTTCGTTTTGTTCATGGTGATATTCGTGATCAGGCACTGATTGAAAAGCTGTTGCGTGACGATGAACTGGATACCATTGTCCATTTTGCAGCTGAAAGCCACGTGGATCGTTCGATAACCGGTCCGGATGCCTTCATCGATACCAATATTGGTGGAACACACTCCATGCTGAAGGCGGCCAGGGCTGTCTGGCTGGATGGATCTGATGGACCCTTGCCACACCGCTTTCATCATGTCTCGACTGATGAAGTCTACGGTACCCTGGAACCCAATGATCCGCCATTTACGGAAAATACACCGTATGCACCCAATTCACCCTATTCGGCGAGCAAGGCTGCGTCCGACCATCTGGTTAGGGCCTACCATCACACCTATGGTCTGGAAGTGACCACCAGCAATTGCTCCAACAACTATGGTCCATACCAGTTTCCAGAGAAGCTGATTCCCCTGGTCTTGATCAATATTCTGCATGGCAAGGCCTTGCCTATCTATGGCGATGGTCGGCAAATCCGCGACTGGCTGTATGTGGATGACCATGCGCGTGGTATCGACTTGATTATCAAGCAGGGCCGTTTGGGTGAAACCTATAATATCGGCGGGCACAATGAGTGGGCGAATATCGATATCGTCAACCTGATCTGCGACATGATGGATACCCGGTTTGCCGACAATCCTCAGATGAAGGAAAAATACCCCGAGTCCCCGGCTGCTAGGGGGGAGCGGGCAAAATCCCTGATTACTTATGTCAAGGATCGCCCGGGGCATGATCAGCGCTATGCTATCGATGCAGCCAAGACAACGAAAGAATTGAACTATAAGCCGGTAGAAACGTTCCAAACAGGGATTGAGAAAACCGTATCCTGGTATCTTGAGAACGAAAACTGGTGGGAGGCTGTCATGGATGGCAGTTACAAGGACTGGATTGATATGCAGTACGAGGAGCGCAAGGCCAGCTAGGAGCATGTCCGTAGCGCCATCTATCAAGTGGAACTAGAATGAAAATTACTATTTATGGATCGGGCTATGTGGGGCTCGTAACAGGTGCCTGCCTTGCAGAGGTGGGTAACAAGGTACTTTGCGTCGATGTTGATGAAGAAAAGATCAGAAAGCTGAAGGAAGGGATTATTCCCATTTATGAGCCTGGTCTGGAAGCGCTCATCAAGCATGCGATGGAATTTGGCAATATCGATTTCACGACCGATATGAAGAAAGCTGTCGATTTCTCCGAGGTTCAGTTTATTGCTGTTGGCACCCCACCGGATGAAGATGGCTCCGCTGATTTGCAGTATGTACTTGCGGTTGCCGAAACCATTGGTGCGCATATGGGATCGCGGAAGCTGGTAATCGACAAGTCTACGGTACCTGTAGGCACTGCCGACAAGGTAAAGGCCAAGGTGATGGGAAAGCTTCAGGAGCGCGGGCTGAATCTTGAATGTGATGTGGTCTCCAATCCCGAGTTTCTGAAGGAAGGCGCTGCGATTTCAGATTTCATGAAGCCGGATAGAATCGTGGTTGGTACGGATACACCCTATGCAACCGACATGATGCGCGAACTCTATGCGCCGTTCAGCCGCAATCATCAGAAGCTGGTTGTCATGGATATCCGTTCGGCCGAGCTGACCAAATACGCGGCCAATGCAATGTTGGCGACCAAGATCAGCTTCATGAATGAAATATCACAGCTGGCGGAAAAGCTGGGTGCTGATGTGGAATCGGTTCGCATGGGAATTGGTTCGGACCCACGAATCGGATATCAGTTTATCTATCCCGGATGCGGCTATGGTGGGTCTTGCTTTCCCAAGGATGTCAAGGCGTTGGAGAGAACTGCACAGGAAGTCGGATTTGATGCCAAACTACTTTCTGCGGTAGAGGCTCGTAACATGGAGCAGAAACAGGTGCTGTACAAAAAGCTGCACCAGCATTTTGGCGGAGAACTTGCGGGCAAGACCTTTGCATTGTGGGGGTTGTCATTCAAACCGGCGACCGATGACATGCGTGATGCCCCATCACGGGTGTTGATGGAAGCGTTATGGGATGCTGGTGCCAAAGTGCAGGCATATGATCCGGAAGCGATGGATGAGGCACGCAGAATCTATGGTGAACGAGCTGATCTACAGCTGGTTGAGCGTCCAGAGGCCGCGTTGGATAATGCTGATGCCTTGGTTGTTTGTACCGAATGGAAGATCTTCCGCAGCCCGGATTTCGAGGAGGTGAAATCCAAATTGAACCATTCCGTGATCGTGGATGGAAGAAATATCTACGACCCGGAGCGCATGGCACATTACGGCTTCAATTATTATGCAATTGGTCGCCCTCAAGTGAAGGCCCAATAACAACTGTGAGAAAAAATCCGGGTGATATGCCCGGATTTTCTTGTTTGCTGGGAAAAATTCAACTGGAAGAAAAATGAAAGTATTAGTGACCGGTGCGGCTGGATTTATTGGTGCTGCACTTAGCCAGAAACTACTTGACCGCGGGGATAGGGTGGTTGGCCTGGATATCCTCAATGATTACTACGAGGTATCACTCAAGGAAGCGCGCCTGGACTTGCTGAAACCGCATCAGAATTTCACCTTTGCGAAAACCGATCTGGCCGATCGGGGGGGTATCGAGAAACTGTTTGCCGATGAGGAGTTTGATGCAGTCGTCAATCTGGCCGCTCAGGCGGGTGTACGTTATTCACTGGAGAACCCGCTGGCCTATATCGACAGTAATATACTCGGCTTTGCACACTTGTTGGAGGGCTGTCGCCATAATGATGTCAAGCATTTGGTGTATGCCTCATCCAGCTCGGTATATGGGGCTAATCGCAGCATGCCGTTTTCCATTCATGATAATGTTGACCATCCACTCAGCCTTTATGCAGCTTCCAAAAAGTCCAATGAGCTGATGGCGCATACCTATTCTCATCTCTACGGTATTCCAACTACTGGCCTGCGGTTTTTCACCGTTTATGGTCCCTGGAGTCGCCCAGATATGGCGATGCTGAAATTTACCCGCAAGATCATCGCCGGAGAGCCAATAGACGTATACAATTATGGCAATCACCGGCGGGACTTTACCTATATCGACGATATTGTTGAAGGCGTGATCCGCGTGCTGGATAAACCCGCCTCGCCCAATCCTGAGTGGTCGGGAGAACAGCCAGACCCCGGCAGTAGTGCAGCGCCATGGCGGGTCTATAATATTGGTAATCAGCAGCCAATTGAGCTGATGAAATATATTGAGGCGCTGGAAAACTCACTTGGGAAAAAGGCTGAAAAGAATCTTCTGCCACTGCAACCTGGTGATGTGCTGGATACCTATGCTGATGTTGAGGATTTGGTTCGCGATGTGGGTTACAAGCCTTCTACCCGCCTGGAGGATGGCGTGCAGAAATTTGTTGACTGGTATCTGGATTATTATGGGGACATGACTGACTAGTCTGGATCTGACTGCAAAAGGTCGGCTCTGGTGGGCCTGAAGCTGCGAGGGGCATAGCCAAAGTCCCTTGTAGCTGCGTCGTGGTCGAAAACGAGATCCTGACTGGTTCGTTCGGCCATTTCGGGGGTCAGGCCAGAAAATTGTGGTAACAAGGCGGCTCCGCGGATCAGTCCGCGCGCCAGTAATGTCGGCACCGGGATAATCCGCTGCTTACTCCCCAGCGCTGCAAATATTCGGCAAACCATCTCCTTGTAGGACAGCGTCTCCCCGCCGCTCACTGTATAGATTTGTCCCCCCGTAGCCGAGCTCTCAAGACACTGGATGATTGCTTGGCTCAAGTCCATCGCATGAACCGGCATGCGCTTCCCTGTTGCGGTGCCAATCAGTGGGAAGAAATGGATGCGCCGGATAAATCGGGCGATCATCGATACATTGTGATCGAGGCCAGCGCCATAGACCAATGTCGGCCGCAAAATGGTCCAGTCAATAGCATGTTTCCCGGCATATCTGCGAAGAGCATCTTCGCCTGCCGCCAGCCTGGTAGCCAGGTACTGCTCCCCTGGATTGGGGGAGTTTCTTTTTGTAATCACGCTCGTTGAACTGAAAGCCAGGATCCTCGCGGGTGGATGTGCCGCCTTGCTCAGCATATCCCCGAGAACCCATAAGGGCGCCAGGCTGACTACTATTTCCTCGCAGGTAAAGGAGAGAGGGGAAGTAGAAATATCATGCCGCAACCACCGGACGGAAGCATCAGCCCGCTTCTGGTTTTCTGGTGGATCTTTCCGGCTTACAGCAGTGATCTGCCAGCCGGTTCGATGCAATTCTGGTAGCAGGAAGTGGCCTATCAGGCTTGTGGCACCCAGTACGGTGATGCGCTTCATTTCAGGGCGCTCCGCAACCGCCAGATCGGCAGCATCAGCGCAAATCGACCCCAAACGGCCGCATACACTGCATACATGACGATGGCTGGATATTTGTCCTTGTAGAACTTCCGGTAGTACCTCACCATGCCCTTGTGCTTGTGCCACTCTACACGGACAACCCTCTTCCTGCTGCTACCGCCCTTGAAGTGCGTTATTGAAACGTGAGGTAGAAACATCACCTTCCAGCCCTTGTCACGGAATCGCTTGCACCAGTCCAGGTCCTCGCAGTGCAGGAAATATCCCTCATCCATGGGGCCCACGTCTTCCAGCGCAGCCCTGCGCACAAACATGAAGGCACCGGAGATGGCGTCTACTTCGATGGGGTGAGTGGGTAACGTGGTTCCTACCTTGTTGATCCCTGCTTCACGCTTGCCTATGAGTGTATTCAATGCAGCCAGAGGCTTGGGTTCATCGCGGCGGCAACCTCGTTGTTCGCTGCCATCTTCGTTCAGTATCAGGGGGCCGGCCATGCCTACATCGGCGTGTGTTTGCATGAAGTTGAGCATTTGCTGAAGTGTGTCCTCTGCTACGGTGCTGTCTGGATTCAGGAAGAGGACATAAGGTGTTTCAAGAAAGGGTATGCAGAGGTTGTTGGCACGTGAAAAACCAAGATTGTGCTCATTGTGCAGAATCGTCAGCCTTGAGTGAAGTGGGGCTAAAGATGTCAGGCTGTGGTCGCTGGAGCCATTGTCAGCGATCATTATTCTGCCTACTGACTGGCATGCCAGAGCGGAGGTGACGCATCGGTGGAGCAGGTTTCCGGAGTTGAAGTTCACCGTGACGATGGAAATCGAAGCGCTATCCATTGATGTAGAGCAAGATGGGACTGGTGGGCAGGTCATCAATTGTGCTGGTTTGGGGTGTGTAGAAGTCAAAGTCACCCAATGATATCCTAAGCGCCTGTTTTTTACAGCTTTGCAAGGATTGGTCGGCATCAAGTTTCTGACGTCAATAACTGTACATCATGATCTCATCTGGCGTATGGCGAAAAGGGATATTGCAACTCGCTACCGTGGATCGGTTCTGGGTGTTCTATGGTCCTTTCTAACCCCGTTGCTTATGCTAGCGGTCTATACTTTCGTGTTCAGCATCATATTCAAGGCGCGATGGAATGTTGGCAGCGGAGACAAGGCCGAGTTTGCGATGGCCTTGTTTGCGGGATTGACTGTCTACTCTGTTTTCTCTGAGGTCCTTAATCGCGCGCCAACCCTGATCATCAATAACAGCAACTATGTCACAAAGGTGGTTTTTCCACTTGAGGTGCTACCTCTTACGACTATCCTGAATGCGGTATTCCATATGCTCGTCAGCACGGTGATTCTGCTGTTATTCGTTTTTACCGTAAAGCATCATGTATCGTGGACAGTAGTATTGTTTCCTCTCGTTGTGTTGCCACTGCTTTTTATGACCTTGGGATTTGCATGGTTATTTTCAGCGCTAGGTGTGTATGTGCGTGATATGGGGCAGATGATCGGTGTCGTTACAAGCGCATTATTGTTTCTCAGTCCAGTATTCTATCCGATAACATCTATGCCAACTTCAGTGCGATGGCTGTTCTATTTCAATCCTGTTACTGTCCCTATAGAACAGGCGAGATCTGTTCTGCTATGGGGGCAGTGGCCAGATCCGTTGGTCTGGGGGGGCTATCTGTTGGTGTCATTGTTGGTGGCATGGCTTGGGCTGCTGGCATTCAACCGGTTGAGGCAGGGGTTTGCGGATGTCCTGTGAGAAGAGCTGCGAGCCAGTGATTGCTGCTGACTCGGTGTCCAAGGTTTTCAGAATCTATGAAAAACCGCATCATCGCCTTCTGCAGGGGTTCTGGAGGGGCAGAAAACGTTACTACCGGGATTTCCATGCACTGAAGCGCGTATCACTGACGATAACTACCGGGGAAACGGTTGGAGTCGTAGGGCGGAATGGTTCAGGAAAGTCGACTTTACTACAGATAATTTGCGGCACCTTGTTGCCAACCGAAGGTGGTGTTGAAACGAAAGGGCGTATTGCTGCCTTGCTTGAGCTGGGGGCCGGTTTCAACCCCGAATTCTCAGGCAGGGATAACGTGTATCTGAATGCCTCGATTATGGGGCTGGGGCGGGCAGAAATTGATGCCTGTTTTGAGGGTATCGAACGTTTTGCTGAAATTGGGGAGTTCATTGATCAGCCAGTAAAGACCTACTCTTCAGGAATGTTTGTTCGCCTGGCATTTTCTGTTGCAATTCACCTGGATCCCCAGATTCTCATTATTGATGAAGCGCTATCGGTTGGCGATGCACGCTTCCAGGCCAAGTGCCTGAATAGAATCAAGGAAATGAAGGAGTCAGGGAAGACTATTTTGTTTGTTAGTCATGATATTTCGTCCGTCAGGGCGCTCTGTGATCGAGTGCTCTGGCTGGATCAAGGTGAAGTAAGAATGATTGGCGATGTATTTTCAGTCACGGCGCAGTACACTCAATTCCTGTTTGAAGATGTTGTCGAGTCGGAAATACCCCAAAATGAAGGTGAAGCAATTGCTGCAGACAAAGCGCTTTCCATGCAACCTATCAATCGCTGGGGGAGTTGCCCTGGGTTGATCCAGTCTGCTGAAGTTTGTGGGAAAGATGGAGTCAGGAGTGATATGTTTTCCAATCGGGAACGTATTCACATTGTTATTATTGTCAATATTCCAGAAGACATTGATGGTCGATATTTGGGATTGGCGTTTTCGATAAAGAATACGAGGGGAAATGACCTGATCGTCTCATCTACCTGGGATGAGGGGGTGACATTTGAGGGTAGGGAGGGGCGGCGGGTAAAAGTAGAATTCGCATTCGAAAACTGTCTGAACAATGGAAAATATATCCTGGTTGCCGCTGTGGAGGATCGAACAAACCCTGTCATTGAATACCTTGAGTATATTGAAGGCGCCCAGTATTTCTCTTCTGTATTTGAGCAAAAGCTTTTTGGAGAATTTCTTCCGCCCATTGAGCAATTGGTTACCTTTGTTGACCTGGAGTCATGAGTGGGGATTGAAAAAGCAATGGATTCACGTATTAACAGCAAGGCATACTGGGATGATCGTTTTAAAACAGATTGGGAGGAGATGCAAGGCAGAGAGCAGACGCGATTCTTTTGCAATATTGCTGTAGAAAAGCTTCCTAATTGGCTGAAAGAACGTATTGCTGAAGATAAGATGACAATTTGTGATTGGGGGTGTGCTGAAGGAGATGGCACCGAAGTATTGGCCACTGCGTTGAAGGCCGATGTAACCGGCATGGATTTTTCTGGCAACGCAATTGCCACAGCAAAAAGTTATTATCCAAGTTGTCGATTTCTAGCAGAAGACATATTGAAAGAGGAGATCGATGAGCGTTTTGATATCGTTTTTTCTTCCAATACATTAGAGCACTTCTCAGACCCCTGGATAGTTGTCGATAAGCTGTCTCGGATCGCGCGAAAAGCATTGATTTTTCTTTTACCTTTCAGGGAGTTTGATCGAATTCCTGAGCATGAATACAGTTTCGATTTTGACAACATCCCTGTCAAGATCGGGAATCTGCGCCTCTGCCATGCTGAAGTCTTTGATGCAGCTAGGATGAAGCCAACCTATTGGCCGGGTGAGCAAGTGCTCTTGATCTACGCAGATTCCGACCTGTATCCCATGGATGCATCTACGTTGTGTGATATGCGGCTGGATGGTAAAGATGCGCATGAGGAGAAGCAGGTGTTGGAAGCGCAGCTTCACTATACAAATAATGCTCTATGTGAGGCGGAAACGGCTCTTGGGGATGCCAAGGATAGTATTGCTGCCCTGAAAAATGAACTGGAGTCCGTTCTAGCCCAACGGCAGGCGCTTCAGGCCAAAATTGAACTGCTGGAACAGGAACGTTGTAGCATCAATTCTGAGTTGGATAGTGTCGGAGTTGAGTTGGAAGGGGTTCAGAGGCAAATAGAAGAAATGTTGAACAGTAGATCGTGGAAGATAACAGCTCCCATGAGAACGATATCATCGGCTTTGCTATCACCTGAACGTCGCAAGAAAGTGAGCTATTACGCTACACGTGCAAGCCAGGGAATTGCAAGGCATGGTGTTAAGAAAGCCATACCTAAATCCATTCTGACTGCAAAAACGCTAGTAGAATATGAATGGAGAAAAGTTTCAGACAAAAAAGGTTTTGATGAGAGACTGGCTGGTCTAGCGACCCGCATACATCAACCTTATGCGTTTATCGATGTCTTCCCTGTGGCAATGGGTTGGGATACGCCGTTGTTTCAGCGTTTTCAGCATTTTTCGATTCAGGCGTCACGTCTCGGTGGTCTTGCGATCTATGGGGGGCATCCCCAAGTCGATCAGCGAATTCAGGTGTATCGTGAGGTGATGGACAATTTACTGATTTTTGATGCAACTGACCCATCTGTATCCGAAGCGGTTTTTTCGGCATTGGCGACGTCAGGGAATAGGGTGGTGTTGAGAATGCAGTCAATTGATACGGCGACCTCGATAGAGGAAATTCGGCTGTTTCTTGAAAAGGGCTTTGAGGTCGTCTATGAGTATATTGATGAAATTACAGATGTTATTACCGGATTGGTACCGGAGAGTATTCGTGAGAGACATCTGCAGATACTTGATGATGAGCGGATACATGTGGTTGCAACATCTGACAAGCTTTTTCGCCAGGTCAAGGGAAGGCGGGGTAAAAACTGCCGTCTGCTAACCAATGGGGTGGATCTTGATCACTGGGGGGAGGCCGCATCTGTGCCAGAGGAGCTGGAAGAACTGAGGCAGCAAGCGCAGTTTGTCATTGGGTATCACGGTGCGCTGGCCGCATGGGTTGATTATGAGTTGCTGAAAAAGGTTGCTGATCTCGATGGTGTAGAGGTGCTGCTGATTGGGCATAAGCATGATGCCTCGTTTGATGATAGTGGTCTTGGAAGCCATAAGCATGTCCATTTTATTGGGAGTAGGTCTTACTTTGAATTGAATCGTTACGCTCGGATTTATGACGTCGGGATATTGCCATTTGTTCGGAATGAACTCACCGAATCGGTTTCGCCCGTGAAGATATTTGAATATATGGCAACAGGAATTCCTATTGTTACAACAGATCTGCCTGAATGCCGAAAATACCGTTCGTGTCTGGTAGCATCTAGTCATGACGTTTTCCTGGAGAATATTGTTAAAGCTATTTCGCTGAAGTCGGATCCAGACTATCAGGATATTTTGGCTGAAGAGGCGTCGCAGAATTCATGGGATCATCAAGCGCGCCAACTTTATTATAATGAAGGGGGCCGGTAATGAGGGAACTGTTATATCAAGTGGTTAGACGATTCTACTGGCGATTACCGATTAGGGAAGATGCGAAAGAAGCATGGGCTGGAGCGATTAGGCGCTGGATACGTAGGAGAGAAAAACCTGCGGGCAAGAGTCCATTGGCGGAGAGTGAGAATATCAAGAGTTATGTTAGCCAGGTACTATCGACTCCTGAAGCAAGGGCTGCCGAATATACCGAACTAACAGATACACCATACCAACGACAGGATTCGGACCCAAAAGTGATAGCCTACTATTTGGCTCAATTCCATCCTACGTCGTATAATGATGAATGGTGGGGAAAAGGTGTCACTGAATGGAACAATGTTTCACGTGCAGTGCCACAATACACGGGGCACTACCAGCCAAGGCTGCCAGGGGAATTGGGGTTTTATGACCTGAGACTGGTGGAGAATCTGAGGCGCCAGTCAGAGCTTGCCCAACTCTATGGCATATATGGCTTTTCATTCTATTATTATTGGTTCGATGGCAAGCGTTTGCTTGATGAGCCGCTTGACCTGTTTGTCAATGATGAGCAGATCACGTTGCCATTCAGTCTTTGCTGGGCAAACGAATCCTGGACTCGGCGTTTTGATGGCACCTGCGGTGAGCCACTGATGGAGCAAAGCAATAGCATAGAGAGCTATCGTGCATTTATAGAAAGTGTTATCAAGTATCTTGGTAGTGATCGTTACATTCGTATCGATGGCAAACCCATGTTGACGATTTACCGCCCCTCATTTATACCAGAAATATCCGCCACATTGGATTACTGGAGGAAGTACTGTCGAGAGCATGGTGTTGGCGACATATACCTCATTGGAGTCCGAGAACATACATGGGATCAGGATCTCGTTGCGTTGGGTTTTGATGCGCAAAGTGAGTTTCATCCGGGAACGTTGTTCAAGCATGTGAATGATATTACTGCGTCTATAGACTTTGTTCGTGAAGATTTTGGCGGTATTGTTCTCGACTATCGTGATGTTGTCGAGAGCAAGAAATATTTTCTCTATTCACACCATAAGCTTTATCGTGCCACCATGCCAATGTGGGATAATACAGCCCGCAGAAACCAGTATGGCATGATCTTTCATGGTTCAACACCAGCACTTTATAGTCAATGGTTAAGCGATATTATCAATCAAACACGTTCAGATACTACGCTGGATGATCAATTGATATTCATAAATGCATGGAATGAATGGGGTGAAGGAGCTTATCTCGAGCCGGATAGATACTATGGGTATGCTTTTTTGCAGGCCACGCGTGATGCCATTGAGTCGACTCGGCTTCCATTGTCAAAGACGAACCATTGAATAGTGCTGGTCTATCTCTCACCTGTGCCATGGAGCAGTTTTGCACAGCGACCGCACCACTTTGTAAGAGCCATAAAAAACATCGCAGGTCAGGAAGTGCTTTGGATAGACCCTTATCCAACCCGGTTGCCGCGTCTAGACGACTTCAGACGTAATACTTGCCGATTCGATGTTACTCCGGCAGAACGAGGCATCAGTGTAGTCGTGCCACGCAGCTTTCCGCTTGAACCCCTACCTATTTTAAACATGCTGAATCCGATACTGTTTTGGAAAAAACTAGTTGTCGAGATCCTGCAGCGTTTAGGGAATGATCACGCATCTGTAGTACTGGGTATTGGTAAACCTTCGAAGCTTGCCTTAATGCTGCTCGATCATCTGAATGTGCGAACCAGTTTTTACGACGCCATGGACGATTTTCCTGCATTTTATAGTGGACTTTCACGCTTGATGATGGCACGGGTTGAGAAAGATATCGCACAGCGGACAGATTCTTTATTTGCATCTTCCCATGCACTTGTTCGTAAGTTCAATCAATATGGCCTGGAGGTAGAATATGCGCCCAATGCGTGTGTTGATCCCGCATCATTGCGGCAAACAAAGCCTGCTACTAAACGAGTTCAGAAACGCAGGGTAGTTGTTCTGGGTTACATAGGCACTATTGCCAGCTGGTTTGACTGGAAACTGATTATGATGCTGGCCACATCCCGCAATGATATTGAGATTCATATTCACGGCAGTCTCCATACACGAACTCCACTTACGCCTCCAAATGTGCGTTTTTTTCCCGTTTGTCCACAGGATCGCGTTTACGATGTATTGGAGACGTTTGATGTTGGTCTCATCCCATTTAGGAAAAACTCGCTGACTGCATCTGTTGATCCGGTAAAGTATTATGAATATCTTGCGGCGGGCAAAGCAGTGATTTCGACCGATTTTGGTGAGATGGTATATCATTCCGGGTATCCGGGAGTATTTGTTTGCAAAAGCCGAGAAATGTTCCTGGATGCAGTGGATTACGCACTTGATCATCAATTCAATGAGCAGGAAAGGCTGCAATTCATTGTGGCCAATAGCTGGCAAGTGCGCTTTTCCTCTCTGGCAGCTAGGTTGATGAAATAGTCGAATGTCTGTTTGGTTAATTTTCTCATTTTTTGCATCCATGGTGTTTAACTGGCTGCTGTTGCGTCTTCGAGGCAGATTTTTTCCAATTGATAGCCCGAATCACCGGTCATTGCATACAGGGGAAATCCCTCGAACGGGTGGTGGGGCTGTGTTGCTCTCGGTTCTTCTCTTTGTGGTGCTCAATAGAGAACTCCGTGGAGGTGTATATTTTGTCATGGTGCTACCGGGGTTGATGATTCTCGCTGTAGTGTCCTTTTGGGATGATGTGAAGGAACTATCAGCGCTTCCGCGTCTTGGTGTCCAGGTAATGGTTGCGTCAATTTATCTATTGGGCGTAGGGTGGACTTTCGATCACGAGTTGGATGTTCTGATCGCTTTGGTGATTTGCATAGTCTGGTCCATCAACCTATACAATTTCATGGACGGCATGGATGGCCTTGCTGGAACTATGGCGGTAATCGGTTTTGGAACCTTTAGTCTCATTGGATACTTGGCGGGGGAGTCTTTCTTTGCGGGATTCATGGCTGTAATTGTCTGTAGTACAGCCGGTTTCCTTGTTTTCAATCTTCCCCCGGCTCGTATCTTCATGGGCGACGTAGGCTCCACCTTCCTCGGCTACATAATGGCAACAGCGTCCCTGTGGGGGATCGATAGAGGCATCTTCCCGTTCTGGGTACCTCTTCTTGTCTTCCTCCCGTTCTGGCTGGATGCCACTCTTACATTGCTGCGCCGGCTGGCACGGGGAGAGCGAGTCTGGGAGGCGCATTGCAGTCATTTCTACCAGCGTGCCGTTCTGTCGGGTATGACCGTAAGGAAAGTGCTGTTTATTGAGGTGGTTTTCATGCTGACATGTGCCATTTTGGCGATAAGCGGTTGGTTTTTGTGGGTAAGTGGTCGATAAAATGAGAATAGTGTCTTTGTTTGGAGAATATCTGTAGCTTTTTAACCACTCACACACGTGGGTTCGGGGTTTTTGTATTACAATAAGTAAACAATGATCAAAAATAATGTGTTAAGGCACGCTGTTGAAGTCTATGGATAAGTCAGCAGACAAGTTGCGGGCACTCTCAGGAGCTCACAAGCGGTTTCTGGTAGCGATATTGGACATCGCTTTGTTGCTCGCTGCGGCTTGGGCCGCTTTTTCTGTGCGTTTTGGCGAGTTGTTCGTGCCAACAACCGAGCAGGCTTGGTTATGCGTGCTGGGTGTGGCTGTGACAATTCCCGTATTTGCCCAGTCAGGGCTGTATCGGGCTGTAATTCGCTACATGGGGGAGCAGGCGTTATGGACGGTGATCAAGGCTGTTGCCATTGCAACGCTTGCATGGGCTGTCATCATCCACCTTTCCGGCTATGCGACCTACGCAGGTGTTCCTCATACGGTATTGCTCATCTATTGGGTCCTGGCGACGGTGGTTACCGTGGGCAGCCGCCTGGCAATGCGAGAGTTCATCTGGCGTCCGGTCAGGAACAGTTTTTCCGGCGAGAATGTACTGGTTTACGGCGCGGGTGATGCAGGAGCGCAGTTGGTACAGGCACTATGGCGTACCCACGAACTGTATCCGGTGGGGTTTCTTGATGACGACGCCCGCATGTTTGACCGGGAAATCGCTGGCCTGAAGGTGTTCCCTCTGAGCCAGCTTGGACAGGTAATCGAGCGCTATGGTGTCAAGGAGGTGCTGCTGGCGCTGCCTTCGGCGCGACGTTCCCGGCGTAACGAGATCCTCCGTCAACTGCAGAAATACCCCATCCATGCCCGTGTCTTGCCCTCTTTGAGTGAAATCGCCCAGGGCAAGTTCAATGTGGCAGATCTTCGGGAGGTAGAGCTGGAAGATCTTCTCGGTCGAGATTCCGTGCCACCTGATCAAGAGCTTCTGACCCGCAATATTTCGGGCAAGGTGGTACTTGTAACCGGAGCGGGAGGGTCTATCGGTTCGGAGCTTTGTCGGCAGATCATGCGGTTGGAGCCACGTCAGCTGATCTTGCTGGATAGCAGTGAATATGCGCTCTATCAGATAGACAGGCAGCTGCGGGAGCAGGATTTTCAGGCTCTGAACGTCGAGCTGGTGCCGTTGCTGGGATCGGTGCTGCATAGCGGCTTGCTCGATCATATCTTCGCAACCTACCAGGTACAAACCGTCTATCACGCCGCAGCCTACAAGCATGTGCCGATGATGGAGCACAATGAGTTGGAGGGGGTTCGCAACAATGTGCTGGGTACACTCAGCGTAGCCGAGGCGGCCATGGCGCGGCGGGTGGAAACCTTTGTGCTCATTTCCACGGATAAGGCCGTGCGACCTGCCAATATCATGGGTGCCAGCAAGCGTGTGGCAGAGTTGGTGCTGCAGGCGATGGATAAACGTGCTCGGTCGCTACCGCTGGAAGACGGCAAGCCGGTAACCTGTTTCAGTATGGTTCGTTTTGGTAATGTCCTGGGTTCTTCCGGTTCGGTGATTCCTCTGTTTCGGGAACAGATACGTTCGGGGGGGCCGGTAACCGTTACCCATCCCGAAGTCACACGGTATTTCATGTCCATTCCCGAGGCTGCACAGCTGGTTTTGCAAGCAGGCGCCATGGGTGAAGGGGGGGATGTCTTTGTGCTCGATATGGGAGAGTCGGTGCGGATTCTCGATCTTGCCAGGCAGATGATCCGCATGAGTGGGCTGGAAGTTCAGGACGATGCTCACCCGGATGGTGACGTACGGATTGAATTCACCGGGCTTCGCGCTGGCGAAAAGCTTTATGAAGAGCTTCTGATTGGCAATAACCCGATTGGCACGGTGCATCCAAAGATCATGCGGGCTGAAGAGGAAATGCTGGAGTGGGAGCAACTGCAAGCCTTGCTCAATGGCATCAGAAGGGCTGCAGATGAATTTGACAGGGAACGAATTCGCGAATTGGTACTCAAAGCAGCGAACGCACAGATGCCCGAAGAGTTGCCATTGCCAGTAACGGCTGCCAGGCCGATTCTGAAGGCAGTGAATTCAGTTAATCAATAACTCAGGTAACAACTCAGCTTACCCATGATTTCGCCATCCCTATGTTGGAAAATGGTCATAATCCCAGTGCCCAAGTAACTGCAAGCAGTTGCCGAACGCCTGTAGACTTCCATTTTTCAGCCCTGATCCGGCGGATATCCGAGGCAATCCGAGCAGTTACCTGAGGAAAAGCAAAGGGAAAAGAACATGGCAATTTTGGTTGCTGGTGGCGCGGGTTATATTGGCTCGCACACCTGTATAGAGTTGATGGCGGCGGGTTATGATGTGATCGTGGTAGACAACTACTACAACAGCTCGCCAGAGGCGCTGCGCCGGGTTGAAGAGATCTCCGGTCAGTCCATCCAGTCCTACAAGGCTGATGTGCGGGACAGAACGGCAATGAGCGCCATTTTTTCCGGGCATGATATCAGCGCGGTGATCAATTTTGCCGGGCTCAAGGCGGTGGGTGAGTCTGTTTCGAAGCCGCTGGAATACTATGATAACAACGTATCCGGCATGATTGCGCTCGCGCAGGTTATGGCTGCGCATGATGTCAAGGCAGTGGTTTTCAGCTCCTCGGCGACGGTTTACGGTGATCCGGCAACGTTGCCGATCAAGGAAGACTTCCCGCTCTCGGCCACAAACCCTTACGGTCGCTCCAAGCTGATCGTCGAGGAAATCCTGCGGGATCTGTTTGTTTCCGATGACTCGTGGAAAATTGGCCTGCTACGCTACTTCAACCCGGTGGGTGCCCATCTCAGCGGTCGAATCGGGGAAGACCCCAACGATATCCCCAATAATCTGATGCCGTTCATCTCCCAGGTTGCCGTTGGCAAACTGGAGAGGCTGCGTGTATTCGGCAACGACTACAACACCCATGATGGCACCGGTGTACGAGACTATATCCATGTCGTCGACTTGGCCAAGGGACATGTCAAGGCGATTCAGGCGCTGGAAAAGCAGGATGAGGGGCAGGTGCTGACCGTCAACCTGGGAACCGGTCAGGGGTATTCCGTGCTGGATATGGTGGCTGCTTTCGCCAAGGCTTCCAATGTCGATGTACCTTACGAGATCGTTGCCCGCCGCCCGGGGGATATTGCCGCCTGCTATGCCGATCCGTCCTATGCCAGGGAGGTGTTGGGCTGGGAGGCCGAGTTTGGTATCGATGAAATGTGTGCCGACACCTGGCGCTGGCAGTCTGGGAATCCCAACGGTTACGCCGATACCTGAATGGCCTGGGGTAGTTGCCTGAGCGGGCGGTTACCGCTGATTCCCAAAGTGCAGGTTTTACGCTGAGCGGGTCATTTCTGTGCGACAATACGCGTTTTTTCACGCTATCTGTTTCTAATGACCGGAAAAGTTTTTATCCAGACGCATGGTTGTCAGATGAACGAGTACGATTCGGCGCGCATGCTGGATGTACTGGAGTCGGAGATGGGCATGCAAGTCACGCAGCGGGCCGAGGAGGCTGATCTGCTGCTTTTGAACACCTGTTCCATCAGGGAAAAGGCGCAGGAAAAGGTCTTTTCATTACTGGGGCGTTGGCGCCAGCTCAAGGAGAACCGCCCTGGACTGGTGATCGGTGTTGGTGGCTGTGTCGCCAGCCAGGAAGGTGATGCACTACGTGAACGGGCACCGTATGTTGATGTGGTGTTCGGTCCTCAGACGTTGCATCGCCTGCCGGCGATGGTCAGGGCTGTGCAGTCGCAGCATGACCCCATTGTCGATATCTCCTTCCCCGAAATCGAAAAGTTCGATTGCCTGCCGCAACCCCGTGCCGAGGGTGTTTCTGCATTTGTCTCTGTCATGGAAGGTTGCAGCAAGTACTGCACGTTTTGCGTTGTACCCTATACCCGGGGCGAGGAGATCAGTCGCCCATTCGATGACGTGATTGCCGAAGTAGCCGCGCTGGCCAGCCAGGGCGTGCGCGAGGTCAATCTGCTGGGGCAGAACGTCAATGCCTATCGCGGTGTCATGCACGATGGCGAGCTCGCGGATCTGGCGCTACTGATCACCTATGTGGCTGCGATCGAAGGGATAGACCGCATTCGCTATACCACCTCCCATCCTGTCGAGTTTTCCGATCGCCTGATACAGGTGTATGCCGAAGTACCCGAGCTGGTGAGTCATCTGCACCTCCCGGTACAAAGTGGCTCTGATCGGGTGCTGGCGCTGATGAAGCGTGGCCACACGGTGCTGGAGTACAAGTCGAAGTTGCGCCGCCTGCGCGAGATTCGGCCTGACATCAGTCTGTCGTCCGATTTCATCATCGGCTTTCCAGGTGAGACCGAGGCCGACTTTGAACAGACCATGCGGTTGATCGAGGAGATCGGCTTCGATCACTCCTTCAGTTTCATCTACAGCGCGAGACCGGGAACCCCAGCCTCATCGTATCCCGATGACGTACCAATGGAGGTCAAGAAGGCGCGTCTGGCACGATTGCAGCAAAGGATCATCGAAATGGCTGCCGAAATCAGTGTGGCGATGGTCGGCACCACACAGCGCGTACTGGTCGAACGTCCCTCGCGCAAGGACGGCGGCATCATGGCGGGGCGCACGGAAAACAATCGCGTGGTCAACTTCCCTGCGGATGAAACGCTGATCGGGCAATTTGTCGAGGTGAAGATCACCGAAGCGCTGCCCAACTCACTGCGGGGTGAAATGATTGGTTTGTCCCAACCACTATTGTCAGAGGTGGGTTAGGCGTGGCAGATAAACTCCATACCGTCTCGTTCAGGCTGGAACCTGAAGACAATGAAAGGCTGGCCAATCTGGCCGGGCAGTTCGACGAACACCTGCGGCAGATCGAGCGCCGGCTGGGCATCGAGATCAACAATCGAGGGGCACAGTTTCAGGTGATTGGTAGTGCGCGGTCGATTGCTGTGGCCGAAGAGTTGTTGCGTGAGCTTTTTGCAATCACGGCTACCGAGGTCCTGCAGCCCTCCAAAATTCATCTGTATCTACAGGAATCCGGGGTTGATCAGCTGCTGGATCAAGGTAAGGACGCGCAGGAAGAGGTTGCTGTCAAGACGCGGCGTGGAATGATTCGTGCGCGAGGCGCCAATCAGGCTCAATACCTCCGTGATATTCAGCGCTTCGATCTCTCTTTCGGCGTCGGCCCGGCGGGTACCGGCAAGACCTATCTCGCTGTGGCCAGCGCGGTTGAAGCACTGGAAAGTGATCGGGTCAGCCGGTTGCTGCTGGTACGTCCGGCGGTAGAGGCCGGGGAGCGGCTGGGGTTTCTCCCTGGTGACCTGGCACAGAAGATCGATCCCTACCTGCGTCCGATGTATGACGCGCTCTATGAAATGCTCGGCTTCGAGAAGGTCCACAAGCTGATGGAGCGTAATGTCATCGAAATCGCGCCACTCGCGTACATGCGGGGTCGAACTCTGAATGAATCGTTTGTCATTCTCGATGAAGCACAGAACACCACGGTCGAGCAGATGAAAATGTTTCTCACCCGCATTGGTTATGGCTCCCATGCGGTCGTAACCGGAGATGTCACGCAGACCGATCTGCCACGTGGCACTGAGTCCGGGTTGCGCCAGGCCATCAAGATTCTCAAGGATGTGGAAGGTGTCGGCTTCAATTTCTTCACAGCGCGTGATGTGGTGCGCCATCCTCTGGTGCGCCGTATTGTCGAAGCCTATGAAAAGGCGGAAGGGCACTGAGCCGGTGGGGTTGAACGTCGAGACTCAGTGTGTCGCAAAGGATGTCAGCGCACCATCACAGCAGGATTTTCAGCATTGGCTCGATGCCTGCTTCCCCGACGTGGACGATCTGACGCTGCTGATCCGCATCGTTGAATCCACCGAGAGCCAACAGCTCAACCGTGACTATCGCGGCAAGGACAAGTCCACCAATGTGCTCTCCTTCCCGTTCGAGTTGCCAGAGGGGGTCCCGAACGAACATCTGGGGGATCTGGTGATTTGCGCCGAAGTGGTGAATCGTGAGGCGCAAGAGCAGGGTAAATCCATGACTGCCCACTGGGCTCACATGGTCATTCATGGGGTGCTGCACCTGATGGGGCATGACCATATCGCGCAGGCCGAGGCGGTGGAAATGGAAGCCATCGAAGTCAGGCTGTTGAATAAATTGGGGGTTTCTGATCCCTATCACTGACCAATCGTCGTGCAATGTGAACCCCTGCATGTTTCAAACTTGTGAATTCACGGGCAAATGGGTATCTTGCGGTTTCATTAATCAATCAAGACAGGAATGAACGAAGACCTTCCTTCTCCCTCGGAGCATGGCAATTGGCTGGAAAGACTGGCCAAATCACTGATCGGCACGCCATCCGATCGCAAACAACTCATCGAAACTCTCCGCAACGCACAGCGACAGAACCTGCTCGATCCCGACGTGCTCAGCATGATCGAAGGCGCGCTTCAGGTTACTGAAATGCAGGTGCGTGACATTATGATTCCGCGCGTGCAGATGGAGACCCTCAATGATACCGATTCACTTGGCGAGATGCTGCCGGTCATTATCGAATCCGGCCATTCACGCTTTCCGGTTGTGTCCGAAAAGAAGGACACCGTGGTTGGCATGATCCTGGCCAAGGATCTGCTGCGTTATCTGGTCGATGAAAACCGCTCCTCGTTCGTACTCAAGGATGTGCTGCGTCCTGCCGTGTTCATTCCCGAAAGCAAGCGCCTGAACGTGTTGCTGAATGAATTCCGCCGCAAGCGCAACCATATGGCGATCGTCGTCGATGAATATGGTGCCGCGTCCGGTCTGATCACAATCGAGGATGTGCTGGAGCAGATCGTCGGGGAAATCGATGATGAGCATGATGTCGATGAAGTCGAAAATGCCATTCTGGTGCAGGAAGGCAACCGCTTTACTGTCAAGGCGCTGACACCGCTGGAAGAATTCAACGAGTATTTCGGCACCGCCTTCGATGAGGATGAATTCGATACCGTGGCCGGGCTGGTGACCAAACACTTTGGCCGCCTCCCGGGCAACGATGAAACGGTCGTTATCGGCAGGCTGGAGTTCAAGGTGCTCAAGGCGGACAGCCGACGGGTACAGTTGCTCGAAGTCCAGCGCGTCTGACAAGCGTGAATTCTCGTCACGTGGCATGCCTCCCATAGTCAGCCTCTGGCTGACTTCGCTATAATCCCTGCTCGCGGTTGAATCCGAAAGATTGATTCAGCTTTCCCACTCCAGTTCCATTCGGCTTCCGGCGGGCAATATCGTGCAGCGTCTCTTCCAATCCCGTTTTCTCGTCTGGCTGCTCGCAGCGGTTTCCGGTGCACTGCTGGTCACCGCCTTCGCGCCTTACGACTATTGGCTGATGGTTTTTGTGACACCGGCCGTGCTGGTCTTGCTGTGGCTCCGCACTCCAGCGGACCGGGCGGTGGGTATTGGCTACAGCTTTGGGCTGGGCTTTTTCGGCGCTGGTGTTTCCTGGGTTTACCACAGCATCCATGTCTTCGGTCAGGCCCCGGTCGCATTTGCACTGGCCCTGACGGTCGTGTTCGTGCTGATCATGGCGGTCTATCCGGCATTGCTGGGTTGGTTGCAGGCTGACCGCAGGGAGTCGAACCGGCGCCCTCGCCGCTCTGCACTGGTACGGTTGGCCGTTATTATCCCGGCGGGGTGGGTGTTGCTGGAGTGGTTGCGCGGTTGGCTCTTTACCGGATTTCCGTGGTTGCAGCTCGGGTACTCTCAGCTGGAAACGCCGCTGGCACCGCTGGCGCCCATCTGGGGCGTACTGGGTGTCGGCTATATTGTCATGCTGATGGTTGGATTGGTGATGTCGTTACTGCTGGTGCCGGGGCGGGGCAGGCTGGTTGCCGCCAGTGCAATCGTGCTGGTCGCGGTATCGCTGTTTTTTCTGGGCGGCATGCGCTGGACCCAGCCGATTGGCAAGCCCATATCCGTTGCGTTGGTTCAGGGCAATATTGCCCAGGATGACAAGTGGGATCCGGACTGGCTGATTCCGACTGTCGAGCGCTACTATGATCTGACCTACCGGCACCTCGATGCCGATCTGATCATCTGGCCGGAAGTGGCATTGCCGGGTACCTACCGGCTATTCAAGGACAATGTACTCGAACCACTGCGCCGCAAGCTGCAACAGCAGGGTACCGACCTGCTGACCGGCATTCTCTACGAAGGCCCGGAAGACCAGATCTATAACAGCCTGATCAAGGTGGGTGATGATACCGAGATGTATCACAAGCGCCACCTGGTGCCATTTGGCGAATACATTCCGTTCCGGCAGTGGCTTCCGTGGCTGGACAAGATGGTCGTGGTTGCCACCGAAGATATCGATGCTGGCACCCAGGCGACTCTGCTGCATGCCGCCGGGCAGAAGATCGCCAGCTCCATCTGCTATGAAGATGCCTATGGTGTTGAAATGGCCGACTTTCTGCCCGAAGCCACGCTGCTGGTGAACGTCAGTAATGATGCGTGGTTTGGTGAAACCATTGCTGCAGCCCAGCACCTGCAGATCGCCCGGATGCGTGCGCTGGAGCTGGGCCGTCCGCTACTGCGAGCAACCAACACCGGTATGACCGCCATCGTCGACGAACAGGGCAGGGTCATGGCCCAGGCGCCCGCTTTCGAGAAAACAGTGCTTGCGGGAAAGATAGCGGGCCGAACCGGCACAACCCCCTTTGCCCGCTGGCGTAACCTGCCGCTATTGCTGCTGCTCTCCCTGTTGCTGGTAGCCGGTATGGTCATGATCCGGAAAAAATGAACCAGTGAGCAGTTACAGAACAATGAACCAGGAGTTGTCACAATGAACAGGATAATCCGAGTAATCGCAATATTGGCGCTGGCCCCCGTGGCTGCCAAAGCCGGCGTGGGCATCAACGCCTCCAGTGGAGCAGGTGGAAACCTCTTTTATGGTGGTAGTCTGGGGGCAAGCTTTGGTGATGTCGACTATATCGACATTGCACCGATGATCGGGATGCATGTCACGCCCTCACTCTCCGCCGGTGTCAGCGTGCTCTACCGCCATGTCAACGACAGCCGTGGCGTGAAAACCCTCAAGACCAACGACTATGGCACCACACTGTTTGCCCGCTACCACATTGCACCCTCGCTTTTTCTCGAAGCCAACTACGAATACCTCGACCATGAATTCTTCCGCGCCGACCTGACAAAGGATCGCAAGCAATTCAACAGCTTTCTGGCCGGTGGTGGCATCCAGTCCTCCCTTGGTGGGCGAGTCTCCTCTTACATGAGTGTGCTCTACAACTTTTCCTACGATGAAGACGACAGCCCGTATGCTGATCCATGGACGATCCGATTTGGGGTAGGGGTGGGGTTTTGAAAGCAAGCCGTGGCGTTCTGATTTCCTGAGCTGAAATTGCTGCAGCCCTTGAAAGATCCCAGCTCAGCCCTATGTTTCTCTCTAAGAGGTTGTCGGACTTAACGCTGTTTGGCTGCGCCCGCAGGAAGTGCCCTTGGGGTGCAAATCTCTGGATGGCGATTAACTCAGCTTATCCTGTTCGTCAAATAGCGCTGCTATTTTCCTCGCACGATAAACTGACTTAATTCACCCCCAGTGATTTTCGCTTCAAACGGTTAAGTCCCACAGACTCCAAGAATTTGTCAACGAATGAAACAACAGGAGAAGCATAATGAGCACTATTTCCCTGGAAAAGGAAAGATGGCAGTCCTATTTCGATAATTTCAGCAAGGTGTTCGAGCCGGCGGCTGCGTCACTGGAGATTGTCTCCATCGACGTGGGGGACCAACCCGAGGTTTCCAGTCTGACGCTGAATGGTGTGACCTACGATCCCAGGAATGATGTCTTGGAACTTCAGCTGGGCGATCAGGTGGATCATCTGATACAGCAGCCGAAGGAGGTGTATGTCACTGAAACCGATGACGGCTTTGCGTCGATGGAAGTGGTGGACAAGGAGGGGGCCAAGCATATTCTGACCGTAAAGGCTCAAGCGTGAGCCGAGTAGTGCCATCACATTCGGAAAACGGCTCCTGTCATGGAGCCGTTTTCGAATGTGATGGCAGGCTGTGGAAACACCCGATACAGTCATGGCGAGGGGGGGATTCCCCTGCTTATCGGGTGGCATGCCTTGTTGTTGCGTCGGCCCCGATAAAATCAACCGGGTCATTGTAGTGAACGTGACTCTCGGTGTTCGGTGCGATGCCCCTGTTCCAATGCATGCTTCTGGTTGTAGCCGGGTTCACGCGGCTGCTATCCTTCGCCTTTCCTTTTCAGCTCTGACCATTCATGCAAGAAAAATACAATCCGCAAGACATTGAGCGCGCGGCGCAGCAATACTGGACGCAAAACAAATCCTTCAAGGCGACGGAAGATCCCGATCGGGAGAAATTCTACTGTCTGTCGATGTTCCCCTATCCCTCCGGCAAGCTCCACATGGGGCATGTGCGCAACTATACGATTGGTGATGTGATTTCCCGCTACCAGCGGATGCAGGGCAAGAATGTGATGCAGCCCATGGGGTGGGATGCGTTTGGTTTGCCGGCAGAGAATGCGGCGATCAAGAACAAGGTGGCGCCGGCGAAGTGGACTTACGAGAATATCGACTATATGCGCGGGCAGTTGCAGCGGCTGGGTTTTGGCTACGACTGGGATCGCGAACTGGCGACCTGCCGGCCGGAATACTATCGCTGGGAGCAGTGGTTCTTCACCAGACTCTATGAGAAGGGGCTGGTCTACAAGAAGATGGCGACCGTCAACTGGGATCCGGTAGATCAGACGGTGCTGGCCAATGAGCAGGTGATCGACGGCCGCGGCTGGCGCTCCGGTGCGCCGGTGGAGCGCAAGGAGATCCCGCAGTGGTTCGTGAAGATTACAGCCTATGCCGATGAGCTGTTGAACGACCTCGACCAGCTTGAAGGCTGGCCGGAGCGCGTCAAGGCGATGCAGCGCAACTGGATTGGCCGCTCCGAAGGCATTGAAATGCAGTTCAACCTGACGCAGCCCGTAGCGGGTAGGGATGGCTTCGAAATCTACACGACCCGTCCCGACACATTGATGGGCGTGACCTATGTGGCGTTGGCGGCGGAGCATCCCATTGTGTTGGAGCTGGCAAAAGACAATGCGGAACTGCAGGCGTTCGTCACCGAATGCAAGGCCACGGCAGTTGCCGAGGCGGATATGGCGGTGATGGAGAAGAAGGGGATGGATACCGGGCTGAAGGCGGTACATCCGCTGACGGGCCGTGAAGTGCCAGTCTGGGTTGCCAATTTCGTGTTGATGGATTACGGCTCTGGCGCCGTCATGAGCGTGCCGGCGCACGACCAGCGAGACTGGGAGTTTGCCAGGGCCTACGGTCTGCCCATTGAGCAGGTGATTGCGCCGCTCGATGACAGCATGGTCGATATCGGGCAGGCGGCCTTCACCGACAAGGGCAAATTGGTCAACTCCGGTGAGTTTGATGGCCTGACTTCCGCGGCGGCGTTCGATGCCATTGCCGAGGCGCTGCAGGCCAGTGGCATGGGCCGGAAAAAGGTCAACTATCGCCTGCGTGACTGGGGGGTTTCCCGGCAGCGCTATTGGGGGGCGCCAATCCCCATGCTCAACCTGGAAGATGGCAGTGTGGTGCCTGTCCCCGAAGACGAGCTGCCGGTGAAACTACCGGAAGATGTCGTCATGGATGGCGTCCACTCGCCCATCAAGGCCGATCCACAGTGGGCGAAGACGACCTACAACGGTCAGCCCGCTACCCGTGAAACCGATACCTTTGACACCTTCATGGAGTCGTCGTGGTATTACGCCCGCTACTGCTCGCCTGATGCCGGTGCGATGCTGGACGAGCGCGCCAACTACTGGCTGCCGGTCGATCAGTATGTTGGTGGCATCGAACATGCCGTGCTGCATCTGCTCTATGCCCGCTTCTTCCACAAGCTGCTGCGGGATGCCGGGCTGGTGAATTCGGATGAACCCTTCTCCAACCTGCTGACCCAGGGCATGGTGTTGGCCGAGACCTATTATCGCGTCGATGACAGCGGTGCCACCCACTGGTATTCCCCGGCTGATGTCGAGGTGGTACATGATGAAAAGGGGGGCGTGAAGAGTGCAGTACTGAAAGCTGATGGCCAGCCGGTCGAGGTGGGTGGCATCACCAAGATGTCCAAATCGAAGAATAACGGCATCGATCCGCAACTGATGATCGACCGCTTTGGCGCCGACACTGTACGACTGTTCATGATGTTTGCCTCGCCGCCGGATCAGTCACTGGAGTGGTCGGATTCCGGGGTTGAAGGTGCCAACCGTTTTCTGCGCCGGTTGTGGCGTGTGGTCAGCGAACATGTCAACGAGGGTGACACGGTGATGCTCGACCCGGACATGCTCGATGATCGTCTGAAGAAGCTGCGCACCAAGACCCATCAGAGTATTGCCAAGGTGAGTGATGACATTGGCCGCCGTTATACCTTCAATACCGCTATCGCTGCCTGCATGGAGCTGATGAACGACCTGATGAAGATCACCGATCGCGGTGACCAGGCGCGTGCAGTGCTACGGGAGGCGCTGGAAGCCGTGGTGTTGATGCTCTCGCCAATCACGCCGCATATCGCTCATACTCTGTGGCAGGCGCTGGGTCATGATGAAGCCGTGGTCGATGCACCCTGGCCGGTGGCTGATGAGGCGGCAATGGCACAGGACACCATCGAGCTGGTGTTTCAGGTCAATGGCAAGCTACGTGGCAGGCTGGAAGTCCCGGTCGACCTGCCAAAGGACGAGGTGGAGAAGCTGGCGCTGGCCGACAGTAATGTGCGGAAATATACAGAGGGCAAGACCATCCGCAAGGTGATTGTGGTGCCGGGCCGTCTGGTCAATATCGTGGCCAACTGAACCATGTTGCGGCGCTGGTCACGCTTGCTGGTTATTGCAGTAACCGCCATGTTGCTCTTGCCGGGCTGCGGTTTTCATCTGCGTGGCAGCAGCAGCGCCACGCAGCTGGCATCGGTGTTGCCAGAGGTGATGATCGACGGCGTCGATATCGAGATCGGCTTTGGACGCAAGTTGCAGGAAGCCCTGACGAGTAGCGGTGTTGATGTGCAGCCATTGACCGATACGGGGGATGTACCTGTTCTCGAAGTGGGTGAAGTGAAGGAGTCGCAGCGGGTATTGAGTGTTGATCGGGATGTCCGCGCCCGGGAGTACGCCCTGATCAGCAGGGTGAAATTCCGTTTGCTGGAGCAGCCGGGGAACGATGCGGCGTGGCGGGTCGTCGAGACACGCAGGGATCTGGTGGTCGATCCGTTTCAGGTATTGGGCAGCGAGCAGGAGGCGGAACGCATGCGCCGCGAAATGGAAGAAGACCTGGCGCAGAGAATCGTGCTGGTACTCCGCCAGCATTAGCACCTGTCGTGGTGCTACACTTTGATCAGGGGTAACTACTCAGCGAGTAGTTCACATGAGCAGCAGCTGAGTAGTTACGATCAGGGTTCATCAACTCGGGAGGTAGATATCATGACAACAGCATTGTATTCCGCGCCCCCTGGACGCAGCCGTCTGGTTATCTTGCTGGGAATCGTTATTGCGATTGCCGGCGCATTGGGTACGCTGTTGCTGGCTTCCATGCTCGGTGCATTGATACCGCAATTCCTGCAAGGACACATTCCTTTTCTATCCTTTCAACTGCTGTTTCAACTGTTATGGCTGATTGTTATGGTCAGCCTGTTTGTGACCGGCATCAGTCTCATCAACTCGGGAGTACGGCATAAGCGCAAGGATCTGGTGCCGGGGCTGACGCTCTATTTTCTTGGCGCAGCGCTTGCTATCAATGGTTTGTTGCTGTTTACCTTTGGCAATGTCGCTACGGGCGTTGCTTTGTTTGTGGTGGGTGCGCTGGCCATGATCATTGAATGGTCCACCGAGGTAATCTAGCCGTTGAAACTTCCCTTTACCCAGCTTGAGCATCATCTTGGCAAGACGCTGGCGCCGGTTTACCTGATTGCCGGTGATGAACCGCTGCAGAAGATGGAAGCGGCCGATGCCATCCGCAAGGTGGCGCAGGCACAGGGTTTCTCCGAACGCCAGGTGATCCATGTCGAGGCGGGCTTCGACTGGTCGATGCTGGAAGGTGAGGCGGCGGCGATGTCATTGTTTGCCGAGAAGAAGATTATCGATCTGCGTCTGCCGACCGGCAAGCCGGGCCGGGATGGCTCCAAGGCCATTGTCCACTACATGAAGCAGCCGCCCGAGGATAATCTGCTATTGATCCAATCCGGCAAACTTGATCGCAGCAGCACCACGACTGCCTGGTTCAAGGCCATCGACAAGGTGGGTGTGGTCATGCAGATCTGGGATCTGAAGCCTGCCGAAACCATGCGCCTGGTCGGCGATCGGCTCAGGTTGGCAGGGTTTCAGGCCGATCGGGAAGCCGTCAAGCTGCTGACCGAACGCGTGGAGGGCAATCTGCTGGCGGCAGTGCAGGAGATCGAAAAGCTGCGACTGATCCGGGAGCCGGGGCCATTGTCCCCGGAAGATGTCATCGCTGCCGTTGCCGACTCCGCGCGTTATGACCCCTTCGAGCTGGCTGATGCCGCCTTGATGGGGGATGCCCGCCGTTCGCTGAAGATCCTGCGTGGCCTGCAGGGGGAAGGCATACACCCCAATGTAGTGCTGTGGGCGCTGACACGCGATATTCGAGTTTTGGCCGACTATGCCTCGCTGCAAGCTCACGGCCACAGCCCGCAGACGGCGCTGCAGGGCGTCTGGAAGAACCGTCAGTCCCTGCTGCACCGCGCGGTGCGGCGGCTCGATGCGCCGGGTTGGGCGCAACTGCTGCGGCATTGTGCACGGGTGGATCGTATTGCCAAAGGCATCGGGCAGGGCAATATCTGGGATGAGTTGCTACAATTGACGCTGGCATTTGCCGGTCAACCTGTTTTGGAAGAGATAGATGAGTGCATTACCTGATTTCAAAGAAGACATTCCCGCCTATATGGCGACGCTGGGACAGCAGGCTCGTGCCGCATCGCGACTGATTGCCAGTTCGCCGACGGCGCAGCGCAATGAGGCGTTGCTGGCCATGGCGGAGGCAATCGAAGCCGAGGTTGGGGCGCTGAAATCGGCTAATGCGCTGGATCTGGAAGCGGGCAGGGCGCGAGGTCTGGATGCAGCGTTGCTGGATCGGCTGGAGTTGACCGATGCGCGTATTGCCGGCATGGCCGAAGGGCTGCGGCAGATTGCTACCTTGCCCGATCCGGTGGGTTCCATTACCGATATGAACTATCGCCCCAGCGGAATTCAGATTGGCCGCATGCGAGTGCCATTGGGTGTGATCGGTATCATTTACGAGTCGCGCCCGAACGTGACAGCCGATGCTGCCGGGTTGTGTCTCAAGTCGGGTAACGCCTGCATTCTGCGTGGGGGTTCCGAAGCGATTCACTCCAATCAGGCCATTGCCGGCTGCATTCGCAAGGGGCTGGTGCGGGCGGGGCTGCCCGAGGCCGCAGTACAGGTGATAGAGACCACAGACCGTGCTGCTGTCGGTGAGTTGCTGAGAATGGAAGACAACGTGGATGTGATTGTTCCACGCGGTGGCAAGGGGCTGATCGAACGCGTCAGCCGTGAGTCGCGGGTGCCGGTCATCAAGCATCTCGATGGCATCTGCCACGTCTATATCGATGACCAGGCCGATAGCGACAAGGCACTGGCCATTGCACTCAATGCCAAGACACATCGCTATGGTGTCTGCAACGCCATGGAGACGCTGTTGATCAACGCTGCCGTTGCCGCCGACATGCTGCCCACGCTCAAGGCGTTATTCGATGAAAAAGGGGTCGAACTGCGTGGTTGTGCGCGCAGCCGGGAAATCCTCGGTGATATCAATGCAGCCACCGACGAGGACTGGGATACCGAGTATCTGGCCCCCATTCTGTCGATCCGGGTGGTCGATGATATGGTGACGGCCATTGCGCATATCAATGAGCATGGTTCGCACCACACCGATGCC
>CAYTPO010000021.1:0-24324 GCA_964439815.1 uncultured Thiotrichales bacterium | reverse complement strand
AGTTGAGGGTCGGTCTGTCTTGGTCGGGTGAGATGTGTTGTTGAAAGTGTGCCGACAAAAACTGTCGGAACACTAGGAGCCTGTCCGAGAATAGGGAGCCTACTGCGGAAAAGCTATTTTGGCCCTTTTTCCCCCTGATTTTCGTCAAATATAACCAATATTCTCCTCAAATCAGTGAAAAAAATGGCCTAAAATAGCTTTCCCCCGCTACGACTCCTATTCTCGGACAGCCTCCTAGTGCTGCTTGCCCGCAGCTTCTTCCAGCCCCTTGAGGAATTCACCAACCGCCTTGCCTGCTTCTGCAGGCGTCATGTCCTCGACACCTTCGAGTCCACTCCCCATGTTTTCCAGCTGCCCGCCCATGCTTTCAAGATTGGCGGCCATCTGATTCGCAGCTTGCTCGGCAGCCAGATTCATGAACAGCATCAGTGCACCCAGCACACCAAAGACGATCATTGCCGTACGCGCCTGGATGGCATGAACCTCGATACTGGCGATGTACATCAGATAGAAAGACCAGATCACCTTGACCAGTGACCCCAGGTAAGGAATGAACGCAAGCAGCGTGGTCAACGGCATGATGGCTGCTGCATAGGCCACACAGCGATAAGCCGTTTCATAGGACTTCTCGGACCCCATCAGCTTCCAGATCACAAACATGATGAGGGCACCAATGAATGACCCGATCAACGCCATGATCGGCATCATGACAATGGCCATGAAGCCAATCGCCATACCTGCCGACAGATTGGCGCCGACCATGGACATCAGCGCAATCATGATCCCCGAGATCACAGCCATGACAAGCACAAAGATCACCGGCGCAACATACCCCCCGGTTTGAGCCATGCCCTGATAGAACCCGACAGGATCGGTTATAACCTTCCTGGCTGTATCAATAATCGTTGTGAAAGATGCATCGGACATTTTGAAACCCCTTTTTCTGATTGAAGTCGGTTTGATTATAGCCTTCCAAACTATCGACAACAGCAAAAGGAGCAGGTTCTGTTGCACCGGATTTCCTGTGACCCCATCCTGTTCAAGGTGGATCGCAGACCCTGGCGGTGCTCTGGAGCGAAGGTTGTAGCAATCACCACAACCCAAGGAAACGCGCCAGAAAAAGACGGAGAGACGCAATCCCTCCCATCGCTATCAGGCCACGTCCCGGCGCTGCAAGTCGGCAGCAATGGCCACAGCCACCGCAGGAACGACCTTGGCAGCAGGCTTCCTCACATAGCGGCGGGTAAAGAAACGCAGCATTGGCCTCTCCACCAGGTAGTACATCACCACACCGGCACTCACGGAGATGATCATCGCGGCGATGAATACCAGACTCTCGCCAAGATATCCATGCAACCCGACCAATTCCAGCAACTTGCGAAACAGCGAGATCACCGGCTGATGAATCAGGTAGATCGAAAAGGAGGCGGCACCGATGACATTCAACCACTTGCGTTTGGACAGCACCCGTTCAACGGATTGGCTGCCTGACTGCAGTACGACCAGAAATGACGCCAGCCCGAAGAACAGGATGAACAGTTGTGAATTGGCGGAATTGATCAGACCCTGGTCATTCAGGATATTGTGGCCGACACCGGTCACCATAAACGCAAGCACTCCAGTGATGACCAGTAGCCACCCCCGATCCGTGCCCGAACGACGCCTCAGTACCATGATGGACGCCAGGATGCCGAGCCCGAACAACAGATTGTTGACGGAAAAGAAATACGAAAGCGGGAAACCCAGATCCTTGCGCACGATCAGATTGATGGCGATGATCGACGCAAACCAGTTCACCAGGATAAAGCCGCCCCACTTGCGGCTGATGATGATGAGCGAGAACAACAGATAGAACAGCATCTCATGCGTCAGCGTCCATCCAACACCCAGATTGGGTACATGAGACTGCGGCATCAGCAGAATGCTGTAGACAAACGCCGAGAACTCCTTGTGATACCAGGCACCAAACTCTGGAATAAAGGCCCAGAACGGTGTCAGTAGCAGCGTCACCAGAATATAGACAGGGTAGATCCTGATGACCCGCTTCTTGAAAAAAGTGGATACACGGGAAGGTCTGCCAACATCCACCCGGTGGATGTAATAGATGATGAAGCCACTGAGCACAAAGAAGAACTGAACCCCTGCATCACCGAAATCAAAGAGACTCCTTAGACTGTTTTCTCCAAACATTTCAGTAACCTCATGATTTGCATGATGATAAACCACAAGCATTGCGGCGATGCCCCGAAAGACCTGAAGCAGTGAAATCATGAGATATTGACAAGTCCTGGTAATTCCATTTGCGCCGTTTGACAAGGTAACCTGGAGAAAGTTCCTACACCCAGACAAGGAAGAATCCTCAAACCTGCGTAAATCTTACCGAAAACAACCCTTGGAAAGAGGCAATTTCTATTTGCAAAAGGCATTGCAGCTAGGGTATTTTTACAGACCGCTTGTCAGATAACTGCAGCCCCCGGAATGTAACAGTTCACAAATTCACGACAAACCTGCCCCCTGTAACAGATACAGAAGAAACTGTGGGTAAAACAAATACTTGTAGAATTTAGCCGTTCGACTGTTGTTCCCAGGGTTAACTATAAAGGGGAATCCAATGGATTTAGCACGTAAACTTGGTCTTGATGATGCCGGACTGCCCATACAAGAAGACCGCAAGAAGCTTCATCTGTATATCAATCTGGTGCTCGCTGCCTCGGGACAGCCTCCTTGCGGGCTGGACGACGAATCGGAGCTGATCTCCACGGCCCAGGATCTGCTTCAGTCCTACCGCGAAAAGACCCGCCTGCTCGCCTCGCATCTGTGCCCTGTCGATCAGCGCATCCAGGACTTTCTCAACAGCTACCTGGCTGATGCAGACATTGAAAAAGTCCCCGAACTCCCCACACTGACATTCATTCTTGATCGCTATGGTATTGCCCGCGAACTTTCGCTGCCCATCGATGGCGACGAATTCAAGTCGGATATCGTCTCCAGCTACCGGATTGCCCAGGGCGTACTGCACAACCCGGCAAGCGACCGTCGTACCACCAAGGGGTCATTCCACATCACCGAAGGCGGGCTGCCCATACCCGGCGACAAGAAAACCGTTCCCAAAACCGTTTTCGCACACATGCTGGAGCAGGCACTGCAGCCCCCCGACGAGCTGATGCTGCTGCCTTTCACGGCCAACCAGCCCAAGCAGGGTCGGATGTTCGTATCGCTGCTGCTGCGCCCTCTCGTCTGCCCCGAGATTCCCTCCATCGAAGCTGAAAAGAATATGGAGATCCGCTTCTTCGCACCCGGCAATCTCGTCGGCAACCTGGATTTCGTCGAGAGCATCTTTGGCAATGGCGGCAACCCCAATCTGGCCGAATTCGATGCGGCACTGGACGTCGAACACTGGACCGGCCATACCGGCTGCGTCATCCTTGCCCCCCACCTCATCAATCTGAAGAAGAAGGATGTCGGCCTGCCCCACTGGGATAACGCCACCGAGCAGCAGCGCGAGGAAGGCATGTGCTGGGCCGACGAGAACGAGCTGTACAACGACGGCGAAGCCTTCAAGATCACGGCCCGCGACGAATCCGGTGTAATCGTCACACTGCTGGCCGACAACTACTTCGGCTACTGCAAAAAGGAAGTGAAGACCCAGATCAGCTATGCCGCCAATCTCTATGGCCTGGCCGAAGAGGAACATGCCGGCGGCGCACTGGCCTTTCAGCGTCGCAATCATGGCGAAGAGTACGGTGTCGACAGTCAGACCCGTCAGCGCGGCTTCGGATTCAACGAAGTCATCTCCCGCTATGGCAAGATCATGCACGTACAGCCGGAAGGCTACGGCATCGATCGCACCCATTCGCAGATCTACTATGTTCCCCAGGATCTGCGCATGGATCTCAACAGCCAGAAGATCACCTGGTGGAAGGACGGCGTGTTGCAGAAGATCCGCCTGCAACCGGGCATCATCTACATGCAACCCAATGGCTACAAGATCGAGATGCAGAAGCATCCCGGTGCACCGTCATGGCGACTGATCGGCACCGAGCCCGAGGGTACGTTCTGTCACAAGCCCAGTACCGTATCCGGTGGTGGCAAGTCCGAAATCTCCAAGTCACTGAACGATGCCGTAATCTACGGCCCGATGTTCGTCGACGATCTGGAAAAGGATCTGGCCAGAGTGCAGGAGATCTTCGACAAGGACTACAGCACGCGCTTCAAGCCCGGCTACGAGGACAGCGACCGCAATCCTCACCGCAGCCCCTTGAGCCCCGACCGCAGCCTCGGCTCCTTCATCAAACTGCTGATGCCATCAGAGAACTGTACCGATGAATACAACGAATGGGTGCGCAGCCTGCCGCCACGCATCCAGGCGCTGGCCTTCCTGATCAAGCGGTTCTACCGCCAGGAGAGGGGTGATAACTGGCGCGAGCACCTGTCGGTCGATGAAATCGACGGTCATCCGGGCCACGAGCTCAAGCTCGACGACCGGCATATCGTTGGCACCTATCTGCGGGTGGGTTTCGACCATGATCACAAATGGCGTACCTTCAAGGTACGGCAGGACTTCATTGCCGCCGAAAAGATCCAGATGGAAGACGATATCAGCGCCTCGATCGTCGTGCCCTCGCGGTTGATCACCCGCTGCGGCCCGACCCTGGACCCCGAAGCCAGCGTCAAGCTCGTCTCCAACTGCGAATACCGGCTGTTCCAGCGCCCCGATGACGCCATCATTCCCGGCTACGACAAGCAGACCGAGAAGGATATGGCCGGCAAGGGCAACTTCATCGCCAACTACGAGCCACTCAAGGGCGAGAACCTGGCCGAGATCGTCGAGGATGTCTTTACCTTCAGCAGTTTCAGCAAGCCCATGCGCAGGCTGCTGCGCAAGGCCCACAAGAACGGCAAGCGCTATGTCGTCTCCTCGGCCCACCCGCGGCTGGTCGATGGCAAACCTTCCAAGAACCCCCGCTATCTGCAGATTCGCCCCGACCTCCTCACCCCGGTACGTCGCTATGCCGCCATCATGGGCGCCCGTCTGCAGCGCAAGCTCCCACTGGAGCAGGAGATCTGCAGCCCGGTCGATGCCGTGCTGGCCGGACGGCGCAACAATCCACCGGAGCCGGGCATTCGCTCACTGGCCGTCTACAACCCCATTCACTACCAGGAACTGCCCGAGCTGTTCATGGACTTCATCTGCTCACTCACCGGCAAATCCCCCAGCACCACGGGGGCGGGTAGCGAAGGCGCCCTGACCAAGGGGCCTTTCAATGCCCTGCGTCCCACGGCTGATCTCAACAATGCGCTGGTCTCCTTCATCCTGACCGGATATCCGGGATTCTCCAGCTCCGCCGGCTTCATCGGCCCCGATGTCAGGGTCGATCACGATATCAGTCTGCTGATTCCCGAGATCTGGACAAGACTCAAGGGCAAGGAACGCGAGCCGGACTTCCTGATCGAGCACGAATACCTCGAACCGCTGGAAGATATCGAATATCAGGGCAAGACCGTGCTGGCCAGTCGCCTTGGCTACCGCATCACCGAACGCTTTGTACGGGATTTCATGGGCAAGATCTTCGACAACCCTAACACAGTCTTTACCGAAGAGATTCTCAAACCCGAAATTCAGGACATGGATGTGTTTGTCGATGGCATCAACAACATTGTCGAAGCTCAGGAGACTGTTGCACAGCGCTATATCGACGATGGCAGCATCGATGAAGCCTGCCCACCATTGAGAGCCTTGCTCTACATCATGGCCGAGGGCCATTTTCAGGGCAAGACAGCCCATGACCCGGAAATACGACGGCTCTTTACCCGCGAATATCTGCTGGATTCCGACTGGTACAACGAGCGTCTGCAGATCAAGCAACAGCGCGAGATCGCGCTATGGAAACGCCATATCCAGAGCCTGGAAGACTTTATTGCCCGCCCCCACTACACCGAAGTCGCCGAACGGATGAAACTGCAGACCCGGCTGGAATGTGCACGTGGCAAACTGGAACAGGTCGAATCCCCGGAATACCTGCGCAGCCTGGTTGGCACGATCGGTGCCGATCCACTGGCACCCGCCAGAGAAGGACTGCAACAGCAGCAATACGACCAGCGGCAGATTGCCTGAGACAACCTCCCTGAATCCGGACAGAGGTACAATGGCGCAGTACCTCCTGTCTGACTGCAATTACCTTTGCAACTCCTCGGCGAACCGGTACGAAGTCGCTCGGTTTTGGAGTACCGAGTTGCAGTCGGCAAGGCCGAGTGCAACTCGGCGATCCGAGGGATTTCGAAAGTAATTGTTTGCCCCCACAGACTCGAATCCCTTGCCTTGAAGGCATCAGGATCCGCAATCCACCGTAAACTGGACGGGGGTTGAACCTCGGATTCAGGTTTCAACCCGGTAGGTTCCTTGCGACCATCTCCCTCAGCCTTTGCCCGACCGGCCATAGGGTGCTTCACAAAAAACCGTTCCGACTCGCCGAACCCCGGAAGAACCCTTCCGGTCCGGGCAACTCCTCGCCAGCTCCCCACCGAAAGCGTTAGGTAAACCATCAGCAATTGACCGGAAACCCCCTTCTTTCCATGGCACACATTTTGCTTAACCCAAGTAACAACCCTGAAAAAAACGTAACTACTCCGCGTAGTAGTTTACAGTAGCAGTAGCTGCTCAGATTGCCTTTAAAATCCGTCAAATCAAGGTAAAAAATGTGATTTTACAAGCATAAATGGCCATTTTTTAACGCAGAGATGAGCTGAGTAGTTACACAAAAACTAGAACTATAGAAGAAAGGATGCTCTCTATGACCCCCACACCTGCTCAAGATAGTACCACCAACTCAGGTTTCAACCTGCTGCATCGTCTGAACCTCAGCCAAAAGTTCACACTGATCCTGGTCTCTCTGCTACTGCCGATCACCCTTCTCTTCACTATGCTAGTGGTTAAAGCGAATACCGAAATCAAATTTACCACCCAAGAACTCAATGGCATCCAGTATATACATCCCTTGCGTTATCTGGCACAACACCTTGCTGAACACCGAGGCATGACAAATGCCTTTCATGGTGGCAACCATACGCTTACAAACAAATTAACCACACAAAAAGGCCTCATTGACAAGGACTTTACGACTCTGGATCGCATAGAAGCCAAGTATGGAAAATCTCTCGGCACAACAACGCAGTATCAGTCCATTAAAAAAAGCTGGCATTCCCTGCAGAATGAACTCAAACAAATAACTGCCATAGAGTCCATAGAACGTCATGGTGAACTTATTTCCGATATACTGAGTTTGGTTGGCCATATCGGTGATACCTCTAACCTGATTATCGACCCAGAACTTGGAAACGCCTACCTCACTGACCTTATCATTGATAGAATTCCTTCTCTGACAGAAACTACCGGCGTTTTCCGTGCCATTTCAAGCAGCGTGGCTGCAAAGCAGACTCTTTCAAAACAACAAGAATTCGAGCTCCAATACCTAAGTCAAAAAATGTTGGATCTTGCAGATGACGTAGAAAAAGCTGTAAAGGTCTTTACAGAAAACCTGCCAAATCTTGGAGAAAACCTCATGTCGCTAGGTTCTCAAGTCCCCAAATCTATCCGAACCTACACCCAACATATCCAGGAAAATATCATTGATGCGGAAAAAATCAGCATCAACTCCACAAAAGTATTTGATGAGGGTACAGCCACCATCCTAGTTGCATTCAAACTATTCGATCATGCGATACATAGCTTGACCAACATCCTGGAAACACGCATATACCATGAAAGACGCACCGAAATAATCGAGTTTGTTGGTATCCTGGCATTCGTAGTATTAGCTGTAACATTCACACTACTCATTATCCGTTCCCTTACCCGATCACTGGATACTACCGTAACTGCATTTGGAGAAATAGAAAAAGGCAACTATCAAACCCCCATCCATCCGCAAGGCGTTGATGAAATTGCAAAAGTACAGCACAGTCTGATAAAAATGCAGGAAAAGCTCAAGTATGATGCACTTCAACGAAAGAAACAAAATATAGCTCTTGAACGCATAAAATCTGCACTTGAGCACATTGATACACCAGTTACTGTATCAGACGACAAAGGCAACCTCATATTCATGAACAAGACCTGCCGTACTGTCTTCAGGGACTTTAGTGAGGACATCAGCTTTCGCGGTGGTTCCAACAACATAGATTCATTGATTGGCAACAATCTGTCGGACTTCTTTGAAGACAATCGGCTACGAACTATCTTTCAAACATCCCAAACTGAAAACCGGGAGGTTGAATTTTCTACCTATGGACGCACTTTTATTCTGGTTATCAGCTCAATCTTTGATGCCAGAGAGCATTATCTCGGTCGAATTACCCAGTGGGTGGAACGCACGGAACAACTGAAGACCGAGCAGGAAATCCAGTCCGTCGTCGATGCCGCCCAGGCGGGTGATCTGTCACAACGCATCATCACCGACAACAAGAGCGGTTTCTTCCTGGCATTTGCCAGCAGCGTCAACCAGTTGCTGGAAATCAATGCCCGCTTTACCGATGAACTGGGTCAGGTGCTCTCGGCTCTGGCGCAGGGAGATATCTCAAAAAGCGTTACCGGTGAATACAGTGGTCAGTTCAACCTGCTCAAGGAGAGCACCAACCAGACGATAGCCAGACTGAGAGAAGTCATTTCCGAACTGCTGGTTTCCGCCAGCGAGATCACCCAGAGCACGCATGAAATCGCCATCAACAATCAGGATCTGAGTGGCCGGACCGAAAAGCAGGCTGCCAGTCTGGAGCAGACAGCTTCGGCCATGGAGGAGATCACCAGCATGGTTCTGAATACCGCGGAAAGCGTTGCCACCGCCAATGAGCTGGCCCACTCCACACGGGATCTGGGAAGCCGTGGTGACAGGGTTCTGGCAGAAGCCATCACCTCGATGGAGGAAATCGACGCCGCCAGCCGCAAGATCGAGAACATTATTGCCGTCATCAACGAGATTGCCTTCCAGACAAACCTGCTGGCGCTGAACGCCTCGGTGGAAGCGGCCCACGCTGGAGAACAGGGCAAGGGCTTTGCCGTCGTGGCAACTGAAGTCAGAAATCTGGCGCAGCGCAGCGCCCAGGCTGCCAAGGAGATCAAGACATTGATCGAGGACAGCGGTGCCAAGGTGGCACAGGGCAGCACGCTGGTCAGCGACTCCGGACAGGCGCTTGGCGAAATCGTCACTTCCGTCAACAAGGTGGGGGATCTGCTGGCCGAGATCGCCAATGCAGGCAATGAACAGTCGAAGGGTATCGAGGAAGTCAATCGAGCCATTGCCAGCATCGATGCGACCACGCAGTCCAATACCGCCATGGTCGAGCAAACGGCAGCCGCCAGCAGCGAGCTGGAAAAACACGCCAGGAAGCTGGCCGAACTGATCGGGTTCTTTGATATCGGTGACGAGTTGCCTGCAACGGGGCATTCCGATCAATACCATAACGGAGGCGGTGAAGAGGCCAGCTGGCAGTCTGCGGCCAATGCCGAAACCATGAACCGGGTGGCTTGATCGCAGGGAGCTGTCGGAAGACGATCTCCCGAATCCAAGGCTCAATCACCAATTCAGGTATCCGGCAGTTCCCACCCCATTCGAGAGACGCACAAAAAAAGCCGGAACAGCATACTGTCCCGGCTTTTTCATATACAGATCGTGATGTTTCCAGGCTGCCAAGCTATTTGCCCAGGCCAAGGCATCAAACCTTCAGCCCGCATACGGGCAGCTCTGAAGAACCGTTATCGCTTACGCTGTACGGACTGGGTTGTGGCACTCGCCCGACGTGACAGCTCCTCGGCAACACTGGTCAATCGCAGTGAATCTCCCAACCCCGTGGGCTTGGATGCCTGCAATAATGACATCAGGCATTCCCAGCAACCGGATGTTGAAGTGTTGTTGTTCATCGTTGTTTCTTTCATTGTCTGACTCCCTCTGATTCTGATTATATGATCATACTCAACTGCTCAGCTCACTCCTGAAATCCAGGCAGTTGCGTAATGGCTCTCTACACTCACTGAGCAGTTACGATCATACTCAGATACGGATCTGCACTCACGCCAACAGATCGGGTAGCTTGAACCGTATAGGAAATCCACTCCTGCGGCTATGTGACTTTTTCCTGACTTTACCCGTCTCCTTTGACTCAACCTCACCTTGCTCCTATAGAAGAAGCATCGGCAAACTCGTTTTGTCACCCACAAACGAGGTGAAAAAAACCATGGATCAGCTACTCGATTCGCGACAGACCGCTATCGGGAAGAATCCGTTTGGTGCAGACATCTCGATCAGGCGGCCCCAGTACCAGGCGCATCCGCATATCGTTTTCATCAAGCACCGTTCACCACGCCAGACCCGTCATAAAACCTGCCTGCAAGTAGCTACCGTGGCCGTACAGGTACTGATGGTGGAATCCGGGTATCAATTCATTATCGCGGTATTGAGCGACAGCGAGGCCGAAAGACTCAAACGCCTCCCCGCGGTAAAAGGCGTGGGGGCCGTCAATATCGATGTGGAAAGACTGGTATCCATCATGAAAAACGGGATCTGACCGAGCTGCGTCCCTGCAAGGCATATTACCGACGAAAAATCCGTAACAACGCAGTAACACCCAAAGGAGAAGAAGATGAGCGTAGGACAGGAACTTCTGGACGTGCCATTGGCCGACATGGTATCCCAGCTGGCGATTGGCATCGCGGATGCACAGGAAACCCTGGATGCCAATTCACTGAAAACCACTTTGGCACTGGCCGAGGAGACCATCGAATTCGTTCCCAAGATTGTGGGACTCATCGATGAGGATGCTGGCACCACCAACGTCCAGGTCGTCAAGGCAAAGGATATTCCACTGATCGCCTTCATACGGCCTACCTGGTACCAGTTTTCCGAGGTGACGATCGAGGTGGGCATGGACATCAAGACCAAGTTCAGCACCTCACTCAAGGTCGGCGTCAGTGCCCGCGCCAAAGTTGGATTCGGCCCCTTTTCCGCCAGCATCAAGGTTGATGTCGAGCATAACCGGAAATTCGGCAAGGAGGTTCACGGCACCAGCCGCATGGTCGTCAAGATGGCGCCGGTACCACCACCGCCAAGCCTGCTGCCCGAAGTCGATATCCGCTTCAAGGAAAGCTGATTGACGATGATACCGATGATGGATGGCCATCATGGCATCCACTCCATCCATATGACGATTGAGCAGAGGTCACCTTAATGGAAGAGTATCAGGAACTCAGTGCCAGCCTGGCCGACTTCGTGCGCGAGATGGCTTTTTCCATGGCTGCAGCCCAGGCCGCCATGGATCGGAACGCCGTGGAAATACTGCAGCAACTGGCAGCCACCAAAATCAAGATTCCGCTGATCACCAAAACCATCACCCCCGCCGATGACAACAGCGGTACAGCGAGCGTGGAAATCGAACAGGAGGACTTGGAAACCAGCCTGCTAACACTGGGTATTCGCCCCACGTTCTACCAGTTTTCCAAAACAGTCATTGAGGTTTCGCTGGATCTCAGCGTCCAGACCCAGGTCGATTCCACCAGCAACAACCGCGGTAAATCGCGAAACCGGGTCATGGTCAATACCCGCAAGGTTCGCACCGAACGACGGTACAACCGCAATCTGAAAGCCTTCAGCAAGTTAACACTGGAAATGGTTCCGGTACCCGGCCCCTCGGATCTGCCGGATTTTGTCACCACCGAAGTGAAACCCGGCTGAGGTTACATCATGAGCCTGTTCAGCGATGTGGGAAGTGAACTCGGCCAGAGCATCCGACAGGTTGCCAGCGCTACAGAGGCTAGCGGCATGAGAGTAGACAAACTCGAACTGCAGTGGGAATTTCACAGCAGCCCGGGACTGGATCATGTACGACTACCACGCAACCATGACCTGATCCTGAGCGGACACAATCCACCACGCTATTTCAGAATGAAAGTCACCGTCCTGCGACGGGACAATAGCGACTACAGGGGGGGCTGAGCATGCCATTCAATATCAAGACGCTGCAGAACCAGGCATTACTGAACAAACTCAGTGCACCCCAGAAAAAGGCCCTCAACAATGCCGTCACTGAAATCACCCAGCTGCGCAAACAAATCAAGGACAAGAATGCGCTGAAGAGCAATCCGGTCGTCAAGACACTGATCAGGGAACAGATCGCGCCGCTGACCAAAGCCAACCAGGCATTGACCACCGAAAACAAATCGCTCAAGGCCACCCTAGCCTCACCCACAAAGCTGAAATCCCTGCCCGCCGTCAAACAACTGCTGGAAAAGGAGACCACACCACTCCAGAAGAACATCGAGAAACTTCTCCGCGAACGTGAACAGCTCATTAAAAAGCTCGAACTGCTTGGCAAGGTAAAACGGTTGCCAAAACAGAACTTCAACAAATTCATCGCCGACTCGGTACGCGAACTGCAAACCAGCCTGCGAACATCTGACCCGCAAGCCGAAGACGAATTCATCATTCGCGATGTCGAGATCGAAGCCACCGTCCTGACCGAAGAGGTCAATGGCACCCCGACCTTCAGCCTGCCAACCCGCGAGGATCTGAAGGAGCTTTCCGGCGAGCGCATGCAAAAACTCAAATACAGCCTGATCGTCGTCCCGCGAGATATAACTTAGCCTGCATTTCTCGGAGTCTGTCGGAGTTAACCGTTTGAAGCGAAAATCACTGTGGGTAAACTAAATCAGTTTATCGTGTGAGGAGAATAGCAGCGCTATTTGACGAACAGGATAAGCTGACTTAATCGCCATCCAGAGATTTGCACCCCAAGGGCTCTTCCTGTGGGCGCAGCCAAACAGCGTTAAGTCCGACAGGCTCCTCGACAAGGCAATATCATTGCGACGAAAAATCCTGCAGTTGCACTGGCAAGTTGAATCCGCGGAATACGGACAAGGCGCCTCATTCAAACCACGGTGCTCACATCCCTGTGGCCTGGATACCGGTCCACCCGGTATGACAGAGGAAATGACAGCTTTTTCTCAATCGTGGCGTGAAATGAGGAACGACATGCCCAACATTTCTGCTTACTCCTCGGACTCCGGCGGAACAATACACTCAATCAAACGCTCTACCTGTTGTTTGCAGCAGCCAATTCCATCCGTGGCATAGGTCTGTTTCTTGACCTCATCCACCGTCGTAGCCCCGTTTGCAATGGCATTGATGATATCCATCTTGGGTACTTCATTGCAGACACATAGGTTGCGATCCAGATCCTTCTTGAGAATAGGCGGCAGTTTGTCCAGGGGGTTCCTGACAGGGTCACGTTTCATGAGATCTGTTCCTGTTTCTTTTTGCAAAACCGTAGTGGGGAGGATTTTGGCTACTCGCTGAGTAGTAACACAATGATAAACCCTTGACAGTCCCGTTTCACCCAAGCGGTGAGAGGCTTCCGCCTGCCTCTGCCGGCCCTGCATCCAGCTTGCGAGAAAGTGGCCGCCACTACCAACCACCGCTCATTCCCTTTTCTGCGAACCTGATCGTATCCGCTACCTGTCCAGTCCGGCATACTTGCCCCGCTTCGGCAACTTTCCAGCCTGCCACGCATCCAAACTACGGACACCGCCAAACATAACAACAGGACACACATGGATATCTTTCAAGCGATTATTCTCGGTATCATCGAGGGCATCACCGAGTTCCTTCCCATTTCATCGACCGGGCATCTGATCGTCGCCAGCGAAGCGCTGGGGCTGGTGCAGTCGGAGACCAACAAGGCCTTCGAGGTCATTATCCAGCTGGCAGCCATTCTTGCCGTGGTGGCCAACTACAAGGACAAGTTCCATATCCGCCACACGGTGTTGTGGATCAAGGTGGTGATCGCCTTTCTGCCGCTGGGAATTGTTGGTTTTCTGTTCAAGGACACCATCAAGTCACTGTTCACGGTCGATACCGTGGCCATCATGTTCATTGTGGGCGGGGTCATCTTCCTGATCATCGAATACTTTCAGAAGGATCGGACACCCAGCGTCACGCGCGTCGAGGATGTCAGCTATCTGCAGGCATTGTGGATCGGCATTGCCCAGGTCTTTGCATTGGTACCGGGCACCAGTCGCGCCGGTTCGACCATTATCGGTGCCCTGCTGGTCGGCCTGAGCCGCAAGGCCAGCGCCGAGTTCTCCTTCCTGTTGGCCATGCCGGTCATGGTGACGGTCAGCGGCTATGACCTGCTGAAACACTACCAGGATTTCAGCGGTGACCTGCTGCCGGTGCTGGCTGCCGGGTTTATTACCTCCTTCCTTGTTGCCTGGGTAGTGATGAAGCTGTTCATCAAGTTTCTGGAGCGCTTTACCTTCAACGCCTTCGGTATCTACCGCATCCTGTTTGGCGTGATCCTGCTCTACTTCATCTATACCGGGGCCATCAACACATTGCCCTGATACCACCGGCTGGTGGGCAGTGTCTGCACGCTGCCCACGCAGCAGCGATTGCGGTACCATGTTGCTCATCGAACATGATGAAGGCATGCCTTGGATTCCGCCCACCTCCCCCTGAAGATGCTACTGCTGGCGCTTGCCCTGCTGCTGGTTGCCTGCAGCACGCCGGCAACCCGGGCTCCCCGCCCCAGCGAATGGGCCACACCGGTCGACAGCCAGCATCTGCAGAACTTCCATCGCATCGACAACATGCTCTACCGCTCGGCGCAACCCGACGAACCGGCCATGCGGGAACTCGAATCACTCGGGATCAGAACGGTGCTTAATCTGCGCTATACCCAGACCGACCGGGACAAGGCCACCGGCACCCAACTTGCACTGCGGCATTTCCCGATGCTGGCCACGCATATCGATACCGAAGACCTGATCGAGGCCGTAACCCTGATCCGACAGGCGGAGCCCCCGGTACTGGTACATTGTTACCATGGCGCCGATCGCACCGGCGCGGTAATTGCCGCCTGGCGCATACTGCAGCAGGGTTGGTCGGACAAAGCCGCCATCGACGAGATGCTGCACGGGGGTTATGGTCACCATTACCTGCTGTTTCCCAATATCCGCACAACGCTGAAGAACCTGCAGCCCAACCAGCCAAAGACACTGCAACCTGCAGCCGCCTTGCCCTGAGCCAATGAAGAACCAGTCCATCGCCATCAAACTCGCCAACGCCGCAAGCGGTATCGCTTTCACCTTTCGCACCGAGAATAACTTTCGCATTCACACACTGGTGGCCATCCTGCTGCTTGTCGCCATGAGCTTCATACAACCGGCCCTGGTCTGGTGGGCGCTGATCCTGCTGTGCATCGGACTGGTCATGGCAGCCGAGCTGGCCAACACCGCACTGGAGACACTGATCGACCACCTGCACCCGGAAATCCATCCGCAGATCGGCAAGGCCAAGGACATTATGGCCGGCATGGTGCTGGTCATGAGCATCGCTTCGCTGCTGGTGGGTCTGCTGGCATTGCTGAGTGTGTTTTCTTCCGTCGGGTAACGACTCTGCCCCCAGCCCGAATGGCGGACACACAACGATAAATTGACGTTAGCGGATGTAGCCACTCCAGTGACCGGGAAACCGGATGAACAGGACCTGTCACCCAGGAGACAGTCACACCGCATCATCACAACGTATTCTTTCAATCCATATTGGTAACTACTTCAGCGAATAGCTCACATGAGAAGTAGCTGAGCAGCTACCAAAGATTGTTAAACCTGAATCACTTGGACCTATGACCTCACTCAAACTCCGCAAGGTGGCAATCGATACCTACAAGGAAAACGTCGCCTATCTGCATCGCGCCTGCCCACTGTACCGCACCGAAGGCTTTCAGGCGCTGACCAAGATCGAGATTTCCGATGGCCCAAACAGGCCGCCGGTCATTGCCGTGCTGAATATTGTCGATGACGACGGCATTCTCGCTCCCGATGAGCTGGGGCTGAGCGAGCAGACCTTCTCCCAGTTCGGTAATCCGGAAGGCAGCGCTGTCTACGTCGATCACGCCACACCGCCTTCTTCCCTGAATGCCGTTCGCAGGAAGATCTCCGGAGACCGTCTCAGCTATGACAATTTTCTGCAGATCTGCCAGGACATCGTCAACAATCGCTATTCCAAAATCGAGATCGCGGCCTTTCTGGTCGGCTGTGCCGAAACCGGCATGGAGCGCGAGGAGATGCTGTATCTGACACAGGCCATGGTGGAAACCGGTGAGCGGCTCGACTGGGGCGAACCGCTGGTGGTGGACAAACACTGTATCGGCGGTATTCCAGGCAACCGCACAACCATGCTGATCGTCCCCATCGTGGCGGCGCATGGCATGTTGATGCCCAAGACTTCCAGCCGTGCCATCACCTCACCAGCAGGGACCGCAGATACCATGGAAGTGCTCGCCAGGGTCAATCTGGCGCCAGAGGCGCTACGCACCATCGTGCAGCAGCAGCGAGGCTTCATTGCCTGGGGTGGCACGGCCAACCTGGCTCCGGTGGACGACATCCTGATCGCGGTGGAACGTCCGCTGGCAATGGATTCCAAGGGGCAGATGATCGCCTCGATCCTCTCCAAGAAGATCGCCGCCGGCTCCACCCATCTGCTGATCGACATCCCGGTCGGCCCCAGCGCCAAGGTGCACACCCAGGCCGAAGCCCTGCGCCTGCGCAAGCTGTTCGAATATGTAGGTGATCGCGCCGGGCTGGAAATCGACATCATGATCAGCGACGGCCGCCAGCCCATTGGCAATGGCGTCGGCCCGGCGCTGGAAGCCCGCGACGTCATGCAGGTACTGGAGAACGATCCACGGGCGCCGGCAGACCTGCGTGAAAAGGCGCTGCAGATGGCCGGCAGAATTCTGGAATTCGACCCCGATGTACGCGGCGGTCAGGGCTATCATCTGGCGCGCGATTTGCTGGAATCCGGCCGCGCCCTGGAAAAGATGCAGGCCATTATCGCATTACAGGGCGCCAATACCTACCCACCCCGGGAGGCCCAGCTGCAACACCCGGTCATTGCACCGCTCTCCGGGATCGTCTCGGCCATCGACAACCTGCAAATCGCCCATATCGCCCGGTTGGCAGGTGCGCCAATGGACAACTCGGCCGGCATCGACCTGCACCACAAACTGGGCGACACCGTGAAAAAAGGTGAGCCGCTCTATACCATTTATGCCGAATTCAAAGCGGATTTCCAGTTTGCAAAACACGCTGCCGCACAGAATATCGGCTACACCCTGGAAGAACGCCAATGACGACCCAAGACCCCCTGATTCTGGGATTTCCCGAATATCGCAAACAGACACAACAACTGGCACAGGCTGCCGATCTGGACTATGCAGAAGTGCAACTGCACCACTTTCCCGATGGGGAAAGCAAGGTTCGCCTGCCACTCGAATTGCCCGAGCATCTGATTTTCTGCCGCAGCCTGCACCATCCCAACGACAAACTCGTGGAGCTGATGCTGGCCGCTCAGGGTGCCCGCAACCAGGGAGCAAAAACGTTGTCACTGGTCGCGCCCTATCTCTGCTACATGCGTCAGGACAAGGCCTTTCATCCCGGCGAGGTCGTCAGCCAGAAAATCATTGGTGGCTTGATAGCCAGCCATTTCGACAACATATTGACCGTCGATGCCCACCTGCACCGAGTTCATCACCTTGCCGATGCCGTGCCAGCAAAACAGGCCATCAACATCACAGCAACGGAACCAATGGCACATTTTCTGCGCCAGAAAATCGAACAACCACTACTCATCGGGCCAGACGAGGAATCGGAACAGTGGGTCGCGGAAATTGCAGCCCTGCAAAACCTGGACTACACCGTCGCCACCAAACAGCGCCTGGGAGACCGCGATGTGCATATCTCACTACCCGCCGGGAATTTTACCGGCAAGAATATCGTGCTCGTCGACGACGTCGCAAGCACCGGAAAAACCCTGCTGGCCGCAGTCAGGCTATTGGCTCCCTATCATCCCGCTTCGATTTCCATCCTGGTGACCCACGCCTTTTTTGTCGATGACGCCATCCACCAACTCAAAAACGCAGGCGTCAGGAACATCTGGAGCTGTGACTCCATCCCACATCCTACCAACGCCATCTCCCTGGCCGACAGCCTCGCCAGAAACCTCGATTTCAGCGAAACACACCCCAGCCAGGCGGGGAGCCATTGATAATAGCGTAATACAACACCCACAACGTAGGGTGCATTAGCAATAGCGTAATGCACCAAAAGAAATGAACCGCCACCCCCTTCCACCATGAGCAGGTTGCAACAAAAAACCGCCACCCTCGTTCAATCCATAACGCCCAGAGGATCCTGCCTGAAATAGGCCTTCAACTGCTGATATACCCGGGGATAATGCTCATCGAGAATTTCCGGCGCGGTAAAGAAATATTCGCAAATCACGGCAAAGAATTCCGCCGGATCGGTTGCGGCATAGGGATTGATATCCGCATGATGGTGTCCAACACGTCTGACCAACTGTTCATAAGCTTCACTCAATGACTGCGTCCATGCCTCGATTGGCATGTCCGGGTGCAGTGGCGGCATCCCATTGGCACGGCCATTGAGCATATCGAGCTTGTGAGCAAACTCGTGCAATACCACATTATGCCCTTTACGGAGTTGAAAACTGTCCTGCACAACTTCATCCCACGACAGAATCACCGGTCCGCGCATCCAGGCTTCGCCGCTGAGCGCCCTGCTGTCACTATGCACCAGGCCCAACTCATCCTGCACTTCCCGGCGTACCCGAAATGCGCCAGGGTAGACGATGACTTCATGCCAGCCATCAAAGGCAGCCAACCCCAGCTGCAGGATTTCCAGACAAGCCTGGGAAGCAATCACGATTTTCATGGCCGGTGTCAGCTCAAGCCCCTGCACACCGGTAAAAACCTTGCGATGCAGCAACAGCGTCGTCAATACACGCAAGCGCACCCGTTCGGCAGGCGGCCGGTTCGCCACCAGCGGCAACTGTCGGATGGTACGGTGCCATTCATCATCGGGAATGGCGTAACGCTGTAACAGGTGGGAGATTCGCAGTCGTTTGAACGCGTTAAAAAAGGAATGTCTTTTCATATTGGATATGCTGTCATGGTGGAAATTATGACAGCAGGATCGCCGCCATGGGAAAAAACCTGACTATTGGCCAACTCGCCAGGCAAGCCAGCGTCAATGTGGAAACCGTTCGCTACTATCAACGCTGTGGGCTGATCACACAGCCGGAAAAACCACCACAGGGTTATCGACGTTATCCTGAAGCCACGCTGCAACGCCTGCGCTTTATCAGAAAGGCCCAGTCGCTGGGATTTTCACTGCAGGAGATTGCACAGCTTCTCACGCTGGAAGACAACCCCTGCAAACAGGCCATGGCCATTGGCACAGAGCGCCTGGCTGCCATTGATGCCAAAATCGGCGACCTGCAAAAGCTGCAGCAGGCCTTGCGCACAACCCTGCGGGACTGCCAGTCCAACCGGAATCCGGAACAATGCCCACTCATTGCTTCGCTGACCGAAATCACTTGACTCCGTACCTGCATACGGACTTTACACTGCCGATTGTCACAGACCATCGGAATGACCATGAACGGATCAGAGAGCAGCACGACCTGCGGGCACTGCAAAAGCCCATTGCATCTCGCCATCATCGGCAGTGGCTCGGCAGCCTTCGCAGCAGCCATTGCAGCAGTGGAGAATGGCGCCAGGGTGACGCTGATAGAAGCGGCCGATCGCATTGGTGGCACATGCGTGAATGTCGGCTGCATTCCCTCCAAGGTGATGATCCATAGCGCGGGTATGGCACAGCTGCAGGCGCATCACCCCTGCAACGGAGTCGGTCATACAGCGCCCCGGATCGATCGCCGGGCCATGGTTGCGGAACAACAGGGACTGGTCGATGCACTACGCGCCGCAAAATATGAAAACATCCTGCAAGGCCAGCCGGAAATTACTCTGATAAAGGGCTTTGCCCGATTCGTGAACGCCAACACCCTGACCATATCCCGCCCGCAGCAGAACGAGACGACCCTCCAGGCAGATCGCATTCTGATCGCTACCGGCGCCTCACCACATATCCCCGATATCACGGGGCTGAACGACACACCCTACTGGACTTCCACCGAGGCGCTTGCAGCCACGGAGTTACCGCAAGGCCTGATCGTGCTGGGTGGCTCGGTGGTCGCCCTGGAGCTGGCGCAGGCCTTTCTGCACCTCGGCGTCAAAGTCACACTGCTGGCGCGCAGCACGCTACTGTCAAAGGAAGAACCGCTCATTGGCTCAACCCTGCTGCAGATACTCGAAGAGGAGGGAATGGAGATCATGACCCATTGTGTACCCGACCATATTACCCACGATGGGCAGCACTTCGAGGTACAGACCAGCAACGGCATGTTCAATGCCGAGGCGCTGCTCGTTGCCACCGGGCGCCGCGCCAATACCCGCAATCTGAGACTCGAAAACGCCGGCATCACAACCGATGCTACCGGCCGGATTGTCGTGGATGCCATGCTACAAACACGCTGCACCGGCATCTATGCTGCCGGTGACTGCACAACGAACCCGCAGTATGTCTATGTAGCGGCCGCTGCCGGTACTCGCGCTGCCATCAACATGACCGGCGGCAACATGCTTCTGGATCTGCAAGTGCTGCCCAAAGTGGTATTTACCGAGCCACAGGTTGCAACCGTGGGCCTCAGTGAAGCAGACGCCAGGGCACAAGGGATCGACGTGACCAGCCGCAACCTGACACTGGAAAATGTACCCAGGGCACGAGTCAATCATGATACGCGGGGATTCATCAAGCTGGTGGCCGATGCGGGAAGTGGCAAGCTGCTGGGATGCCAGGTCATCGCCGAAGCGGCTGGCGAGATCATTCAGACCGCGGCACTCGCCCTGAATCAGCAACTAACAGTAGCGCAGCTGGCCACGCAACTCTTCCCCTATCTGACAATGGTGGAAGGGCTGAAACTCTGTGCCCAGACCTTCAACAAGGATGTTTCCCAACTCTCCTGCTGCGCCGGGTAAACCCACATCCCCAACCAAACGGGACACTCGAATCCAACAACGTAGGGTGCATTAGCGATAGCGTAATGCACCATGAACAACACCCAGAAACGAGCAGGTTCGCCACCCCAATCCGCCCGAAACGCTCACTTGTTCGGGCCTGCAAAACCCATTGAACACTCGAACCCCACAGCGTAGGGTGCATTAGCGATAGCGTAATGCACCATGAACAATCATTCCTCGCCTACCAGTTTGAACCCTGCAAAAGCAGGTTCCACATCGAGCAAGCCATTTCCCGAGCGGCAACCCCGAATGAACACCAATACTCAAACCTGGAACCATCAATCTGTCATGTTGCCATCACTGTAGACACCACCCAGGCCATTATTGAAACCGGGCTGCGCTTTCATCACCCCACAGGCATGGTCGGCAATCATGCGCTCCTCGTCGGTGGGAATTACCCAGGCGGAAACCGCGCTTTTCTTGCGTGTAATACAGATTTCATGGCGCTTGTTCGCCTCGGCATCGAGCTTCAGCCCCATCCATTTGCAACGCTTGCAAACCGCAGCCCTGATGGTGTCGGCATGTTCACCAATACCACCGGTGAAGACCAGCGCATCGATACCATTCATCGATGCGGCCAATGAGCCGACCGCCTTGGCGGTATGATGGATCAACAGATCCAGTGCCAGCCTTGCTTCCGGCGCCGGGTGTTCGAGTAGTACAGCCACATCGTCACTGATGCCCGACACCCCCAACAAACCCGATTTGAAATAGAGCAGGTCGGATATCTGCTTGTTGGTCATACCACGCTGCTGCAGATACAGCACCACACCCGGATCGATCGATCCACTACGTGTACCCATGGGGACGCCATCAAGCGGAGTAAACGTCATGGTCGTGGCAACACTGCGGCGGTTATCCATCGCACACAGACTGACGCCATGACCAAGATGCGCGACAACCACCTTGCCGAATGACTGCGTTCCCAGGTAATCCGGCAGTACCTCGGCGATGTATTCATAGGAGAGGCCATGAAAACCATAGCTGTAAACCGCTTCCAGCAGTTTGGTTTCTGGTAGCGCAAACCGCTTCTCGACAATGGGGCGGGTGGTATGAAAGGCGGTATCGAAACAGGCTACCTGAGGAATGCCCGGCTGCAGATCCTCCAGCAACCGGATACCCTGCAGATTGACTGGCTGGTGGTTGGGTGCCAATGGCACCAGCGTTTCCAGGTAGGCCATGACTTCCGGCGTAATCAGTGTGGGCTCATGGAAGCGCAACCCCCCATGCACGATTCGATGTCCCACCAGTTCGATCCGCGCTGAAGTCAATCGTCGATCAAACCATTGCAGCACAATGCGCAGTGCCGCTTCATGATCCACTGCGCTAACAAACTGTCGATAAAGCGGCTTGCCATCGGCATCGCATATCGCCAACTCACCCGACTCCCCGATATTGACCAGGGCACCGGCATACTCCGGCTTGACCGGATAGGAACTCGATGGCGCATCCGGGCTCTCGATTTTGAATAACGAGAATTTCAGGCTGGATGAACCGCAGTTCAGCGTCAGCAGCATTCGATCGACATCTGGCATGGCAGATTAAACCCCTCAAGACAGCACCCGCCATGCGATAACGGACAAGTGCAGATAAAATAAAAGATCAGACATCCTCTGTCTTTTAAGGTTCAACCCTCCGTGGCTATTGTAAACTTGGTTGCAACTACTCAGCTACTGCTTATGTGAACTACTCGCTAAGTAGTTACGCTTGGCTTATACCTGAATCCGAAGTTTAAACCCGTCTTATTAAAGGTGGCGGGTGAAGCCTGGATTGCTTGAAACCCCTGTGAAACCGGTATCTCGCACCATTCGTCCCCATTTGAACCCAGGATTCAGGTAATAGTAACGGATAAAAACGATATGTAGATGTCACTTTTGTGACTCCCCGAAAACCACCGTCCAATAAAATACAGAAGAGAGAGGTTGATTGCACGCCAGGCGCAACAGATTAATAAAGCATAATCAGCCTATATTAAAATATTATGGGGATCTGATTTAATAACCAACAAAGCGTTTCATGCTGATTTGGCGGTTGATTTGGTCTGCACAGCACCCATATTCAAACCCAGAAACCAACCTGTCTTATTCATGGTGGATCAAGGTCATACAGGAAAATTTCCCGTTACTGCAAAGCACAGGCCTATCGACCATCAAGCTTTGAAGAGGTGAAAATGATCAAGAAACACGGATTACCCCTACTGCTGGCTGCAATGCTGGCAGGGCTGTCACAGACAGCCTGGTGCGAGACCATTGCACAAACCAAAACACTACCGGCTACCCAACAACATGCGTGGTTGGGCGTTACGCTTGCGCCGGTGCCGCGCGCTCTGGCAAGGCAGCTTCACAAGATCATCCCCAACAACCAGGGTGTGATGGTGGAAGCCGTATCTCCCGCTTCACCGGCGGAGAGAGCCGGAATCAGACCCTACGACATTCTGCTGGATTTCTCCGGGCAGAAGATCTATTCCCCACAGCAGCTTGCCTCCCTGGTGGCAGCTGCTCACCCCGGGGAGGAGGCCAGCCTGAAACTCGTACGCGAAGGCGTAATAACGAAACTGAACCTGACGCTCGGCAATGCACCCACCATACCCTTACCGCAACCACGCTACGGTTACAACCGGCATCGGGGCATGCCACCCATGCCCGGCTTCCGGGGTCGCCATTTTGCCTGGCCCGATCTCGATATACCCGGTGCAAGAGATCAGGAATCCAGCCATGTCATGGAGCAGTTCGAGTCCATTCTCATCAAGAAGCTGAAGGACAACCGTTATCACGCCGAGATTGAATACCTCGACAACAACGGCGAGAAGAAGCGCTTCGTGATAGAGGGTGAATATGAGCAGATCAGGGAGCAGATCGCCAATAACAAGGATCTGCCTCAAAGCCGGAAAAACAGCCTGCTCAATGCATTGAAACTCAATCCGGACGAAGTGCTGCCGGACGGGTATTCAGGATTTCCGTTCTTCCCCGGCGCAATGCCGCAGATACCACCGGTACCGAATTTCGACAACTTCTTCAATCGGCCGGAATCCTGGTTCTGACTACGCGAATCGACCTGTTAACCAATGGTGTGGCGTAGTATTGTTGAGTACAACATACTACGCCAGCCTCCTAGGAGTCTGTCCGAGAATAGGAGTCGTAGCGAGGGAAAGCCATTTTAGGGCATTTTTTTCACTGATTTGAGGAGAATATTGGTTATATTTGACGAAAATCAGGGGGAAAAAGGGCCAAAATAGCTTTTCCGCAGTAGGCTCCCTATTCTCGGACAGGCTCCTAGTTAAAATCTCCGGAACAAACCATGACTGACAAACCGCAACCCCCAAGCTGCAAACCCGCCAAT
>CAYTPO010000020.1:0-4305 GCA_964439815.1 uncultured Thiotrichales bacterium | reverse complement strand
AGTAAATCGTCGAAGAAAGATTTGCTCAGACTGCCCTGAGCCACCAGCACCCGCCCAGGAAAGGCATCTTGCAAAATGGGGACAATGTGGCGCACTGTATCCAGGTATTCACTGAAAATCACGATCTTGCGGCGGGGCTTTTCCGGTTCCTTTTGCGCAGAGAGAATTTCGCCTGTAGCCTTTACCAGGCGTTTGACTTTCGGGTCGTGGGATACCAGGCCGAGTTCCTGTACGCGGGCATCAATTTCATTAAGCAAATTGAGATCCGATCGGATATCTTTTAAAAAACCTTCTGGATCGTCGAAGTCGTCAATGACATAAATACGGTCATGACGTGGATCCGGTTTTTCTTTTTGCGCCAGGTGGTGTATGAACGTTTCCAGGGCTTCATCGATCTCATCAGGGTCGGCCTCGTAGATTTTCTCCAGCAAGCGGCGGTCCAGGATGTAGCGCCCGCCGCTGTTTTCGATGAAGGCTATTACCTGCTCATGAACGCGGATAAAGTTTCGGATACTCTGGGCAAACGCGCCGAAGGAGCTTTCGAAACGCTTGACCAGCAAACGGCGCATGAACTCATACAGGTTGCGCTGTTGCTGGTAGGTAAAGTCTGCTTCCAGTTCCTCAATAGGTCGGCGCTTCTCATAGGAAAACGGCTGGTAAATTGCGCCCCGGAAACGTCCCTCTTCACCAAAGTATTCGTTGATCACCATGTCGTAGAAGGCTGATTGTTCCGGGGTCAATTCGTAGAAGAGTTCCACAGGATCGGCCACGTTGGAAAGGGCGGTGACTTCGCTGCTGTACACCGGGTCCCGTTTAAGGTCCAGGCGGTTGCGGCGGATAACAATGGGTTCGATGACGGCGCGGATTTCATCCGCTAACCTGCGCACACGCCGACGCACCACGCCGACATCAATAGGCGCTGGGCGTTCGAAGAGGTCGGTATAGTACTTTTCGGCTCGCGCCTGCTTCTCGCCGCCAGCCTGGTAATAACGCAGAATGTAGGAAAGTTTGCGAAACTCGCTGTTGTAGCGAGCGAAGCGGGCGGCCAGTTTCTCGTCCAGGGTCAGGGTGGATTTACCGGGCGGGATGAACAATTTCAGCAGTGCGAAAATATCCGAGGGGGCATTGTTGAAAGGCGTGGCCGTGAGCAAAACCACATGGCGGTTGGCGCATATCTGGCTCAGACGTTCGTAGGCCTCGGTGTCTTCGTTGCGGAAGCGGTGCGCCTCGTCCACGATGATGGTGGTCACATCGTCGCCGTAGCTGGCCAGGTACTCCTGCACTTTGTCCAGCGCTCCCAGGGAGTAGACATCCCAATCGAACAGACCGAAATCGCCCAGATATTTGTACCAGCCGCTGTCTTTAGTTTTGGGGTCGCCCACCAGCGCGGGCGGGCAGATGACCAGGCCGCGGCCGTTGCGTTCCCGCGCCAGCCAAGCGGCAATCACCGATTTGCCCAGCCCCACCACATCGGCCAGGATGACGCCGCCGTACTCCTCCAGCACGGTCAGCGCCTGCTGTACCGCCTCTTCCTGGTAGCGATAGACCTTGTAACTCCGTTTCTCCATCAGCCGCTTGACCTGCGGCCGCAGGGCTTTCTGATCCATCAGGTCCAGATAGGTTTTAAGCACCAGTGCATAGGCCTCAAAGGGGGTGATTTCCGCCACTTGGGTTTGCCGACGGATGATGCGCAGGATTTGTTCCTTGCGCTCCGGCAGTTCGCTTAGGAGAATGGCCCTCTCCCATAGTTCATCAAAATAGGCTTCCGCGTCCTTCCAACCATAGTCGCCGATCTCCACGTTGAATTCCTGCTGGCCCTGCAGCCCGGCGCGGGTCAGGTTGCTGGAGCCGGTGATGAAGCGGCCTAACGCGTTAGCCAGCGACTGTCCTGTCTCATCCAGCCGGAAGAGATAGAGTTTGGCGTGGTTGGGGGCAAAAGTCTTGCGGATTTCCAGCCGTGCTTCTTCCAGAAGACCTAAGAAGAACGTTACCTGCTCGTAGAATTCCTGCGTATCCAGAGCCTCATCGCGAAGTGCTGTGCGCAGTGAGGCGTAAAACCGTCCCACCAGTTCCTGTTGGGTGCACCGGTCGGCATCCGGCTCGGCCACTTCCAGCACCTGCCCCAGCCGCAGGTCGGTGTCCAGTCCCACGAGTATCTTGATGCGCAGCTCTTTGTTTTCCTGGAGCGCCCGGTAGAGTTCCCGCCAGCCGGAAAAGTAGAAGAAGCCCACCAGGAACTTGAGTTCCCGGCTGTGTTGAATGAGAGTTTGGATGCGGCCTTTCAGGCTGAGCTGTTTGGCGTTGGTGATGAAGTTATTGGGCATTGTTTTCCCTTTTATAAAATTATTGACGCTTCTAATATTGTCATTTCAACAGAGAAAGTGGTCAATAATAGCTTAAAATTGGTCAATAAGTCGCGGTCCAGGCACATACCGCCTTCCTCTTTTCTCGCCTATGGGGGTAAGGAAACCAAGAGTAACCAGTTTCTGGGCAAGTCTTCTGGCTTGAGAAAGCGAAAGGTTCAATGCTTTGCGAATATCTCCGTTTTTCACGTAACCTTTTTGCTTAAGAATGGGCTTCAATGCTTCTAACTCACGAGGTTGCTCAAAAGAAAAGGCCGTCTCCTCGGTAATAACTTCATAGACTCGCCCTCTGGGTTTCCCAAGTCTGACAATCCCTTTGCGAATCAGGTCTTTGATGTCACGGGAGGCGGCGTAAATATCCACGCCGACCAGTTTCTGATAGGCCCGGCTGGTGAAGCGCCCGCCGTGCGCATGGGCATAGGCCAGCAGGCGTTTCTGGTTGGGAGTGAGGTCGTATACTTCGAACTGCCGTAACCATTGAACAGTTTCGAGCGAATATACGGGGGTATTATAAAGAGTTACCGTAAACATGCTTCCCGCTTCTATGCGGAAATCCGGTGGTTTCAGGCCTTCCCGTTCCATGACCTGGTGCATTCGGGGAATGCCTTCGCCCAACTCCCGCATAAAGCCCCATTCGGTGAGCACGCGGACAATGCGAGGGTTGCGCGATGCGTGGATTCGCTCACTGCGGCGGAGATGTTCCAGAGTCACAGGTTCAACAAGTTTCCCCGGACTGCGAATTTCGATCCGGTTGTCAAACACCCAAACCTCAATCGGAGTGCCCTCCAGGGCATAGTCTCGATGGGCGACCGCGTTGATAATCGCCTCCTGCCAGGCAAAGGTGGGATACTCAAATCGCTCCTCAAAGAACAGATCTACCAGGCGTTGCCGTTCACGAATGTGGGGCCGTATGGTGTCAAATGCTTTCTCTATCAATGTTGGCAGAGGGCCTTCAACCCGTTCCCGTTTGACCACATTGAACTCGGCGCCGAACCGTCTCTCCGCCCCTTCCCATTTGACAAAGTCAATGTAACACGCCGGATGCCAGTGAAGGGGGTCCCGGGCGAACAGCAAAACCGCAGCCAGCGTGAGCACAGAGCGCCCGTTGCGCCTTTCTGCCAGGCGAAAGTGGTGCAACAATTCCTCGGGAGCAAGCCGCAGATGGCTCTTTTCCTGAAAGACCTTCAGGAGATTCGGGTCCAAATCCTGCAAGGATACCTCGGGGATCAAGCGCGCCTCTGTGATTCGGTGCCTCTTTCCGGCTTTGATGGCCTCAATGTCTGCTGCCGGAAAGGGCATGTTTTTGTCTCCAATGCGCATGAGATAGCGCCCATCGCTCAGTTGGTGGACATCGGGGCTCCAGTCCACCTCAAAAATCAGGATGCGGGTGTTGTCGAGTTCCACCCATCGATGGTGCGCCTTGAGCGGCGGAGAAACCCGTTGGCGAGGCGCCTTTAGAATGACCTGCAGGCGTTTCTCGGGATAGCCGACGCCCGTAGGTGTGCCGTCATCCTCCATGCCCAGGGCCAGCGTTCCCCCATCGGCATTGGCCATGGCCGAAAGCGTTTCCGCGACATCCCGAGCGACCTCCCTTGCTTTGCGCAATTTCATCCGCCCCTCTGTCCGATCGTAACAGGATTTGCGCTCAAAAAACTGGCCTTCCTCATGGGTCTTTAGCCAGTCCTAGTTGGGATTTGCTTTCATCGTCCCTTCCCTTGCCTCACGCTTTTTGCCTTGCTGATGCGCTCCCAGACCAGTTGACAGACGGCGCGGTAGACCTCCTTGCGCTCTTCTTCGGTCAACCCCAGGGCGTCGAAGACGATGTCGTCCAAGGCCTTGCGGTCGGGCACTTCCAGCTCCTGCCCCAGCCGCAGGTCGGTGTCCAGCCCCACCAGAATTTTAATATGCAGGTTCTCGTTCTCCCGGAGCGCCCGGTAGAGCT
>CAYTPO010000019.1:0-4412 GCA_964439815.1 uncultured Thiotrichales bacterium | reverse complement strand
CCCCAGATTGCGCTATTGTTCGCGCTCTCGACGACAGGCGCGTAGCTCAGTTGGTTAGAGCACCACCTTGACATGGTGGGGGTCGTTGGTTCGAATCCAATCGCGCCTACCAAATTCCAAAGCACCGCAATCGCGGTGCTTTTTTGTGGGCAGCAGGGTTGCTGCGGCTTACTTTAAAGACATGTGACCTTTGGTAGTGGTCACCACTGGAGGATTTATGCCTGTTATTACGCTTCCCGATGGTTCCGAACGTTCTTATGATCATCCTGTTTCCGTGCTTGATGTGGCGCAGGATATTGGCCCGGGTCTGGCCAAGGCGACATTGGCTGGCAGGGTGAATGGCGAGTTGGTGGATGCCAGCCATGTGATCAAAGAGGATGCTTCTCTGAGCATTGTCACCTCGCGCGATGAGGAGGGGCTGGAGGTGATCCGTCATTCCACGGCGCATTTGCTGGCGCAAGCGGTGCAGAGCCTGTTTCCTGATGCGCAGGTGACGATCGGGCCGGTGATCGAGAATGGGTTCTATTACGATTTTGCCTACAAGCGGCCTTTTACGCCGGAAGATCTGGCGGCTATCGAAAAGAAGATGGCGGAGCTGGTGAAGCAGAATATCCCGGTCGAGCGCTCGGTCATGGATCGAGACGAGGCGATCCGCTTCTTCAAGGAGAAGGGTGAGGATTACAAGGCGGAGATCATCGAGTCGATACCGGAAGGTGAACAGTTGTCGCTATATCGTCAGGGGGACTTCATTGACCTTTGCCGAGGGCCGCATGTGCCGAGCACTGGCAAGCTGGGTGTGTTCAAGCTGATGAAGGTGGCTGGCGCCTATTGGCGGGGTGATTCCAACAACGAGATGCTGCAGCGCATCTATGGCACGGCCTGGCCGGACAAGAAGCAGCTCAAGCGCTATCTGCATCGTCTGGAGGAGGCGGAAAAGCGTGATCACCGCCGCATCGGCAAGCAGCTCGACCTGTTCCACATGCAGGAAGAGGCGCCGGGCATGGTGTTCTGGCACGACAAGGGTTGGACGATCTATCAGACGATTGCCTCCTATATGCGCAAGGCGCAGCGAGCTCACGGTTATCAGGAGATCAATACGCCGCAGGTGGTTGATTTCTCGCTGTGGGAGAAGTCGGGTCATGCAGCCAAGTTCTCTGATGACATGTTTACCGTGCATTCGGAAGGGCGCGATTTTGCCATCAAGCCAATGAACTGCCCCTGTCACGTGCAGGTGTTCAATCAGGGGTTGCGCAGCCACAGGGAGCTGCCGCTACGGCTGGCTGAGTTTGGCTCCTGTCATCGCAATGAGCCTTCGGGTGCGTTGCACGGCCTGATGCGGGTACGCGGGTTCACCCAGGATGATGCGCATATCTTCTGTACCGAAGAGCAGATTCAAGCTGAAGTTTCGGATTTCATTGATTTTCTGCATCAGGTGTATGAAGACTTCGGCTTTACTGATGTGATCTACCGCCTCTCGACCCGGCCGGAGAATCGGGTGGGCAGCGATGAGGTTTGGGACAAGGCCGAGAAGGCTTTGGCCGAGGCGCTGGACAACCAGAACCTGTCCTGGGAAGAGTTGCCAGGCGAGGGTGCGTTCTACGGCCCCAAGATCGAGTTTTCGCTGAAGGACTGTCTGGATCGCGTCTGGCAATGCGGTACGATTCAGGTGGATTTCTCGATGCCGGGCCGGCTTGGGGCGGAGTATGTGGCGGCTGATGGCTCACGTCAGGTGCCGGTTATGCTGCATCGGGCGATTCTGGGTTCATTCGAACGATTCATCGGTATTTTGATCGAGCATTACGAAGGTAAGTTCCCGGTCTGGTTATCGCCCTACCAGGCGGTTGTCATGAATATCACCGACAATCAGGCCGAATATGTCAGTGATGTCGCCGAAACCTTGGAAAAACAGGGCTTTCGCGCGTTTTCCGACTTGAGAAATGAAAAGATTGGTTTTAAGATTCGCGAGCGCACGTTGCAGCGGATACCCTATCTGCTGGTGGCGGGTGATAAAGAATTAGAAAACGGTACTGTGGCTGTCCGCACCCGAAATGGTGAGGATCTGGGCTCAATGACGCTGGATGCGTTTGCAGAGCTGCTGGCTACGGAAAGTGCGAAATTTGGTCGCGTTTAATTTGGAGGGCTGAGCAATCGCTGCAGCAAAAAAGCAAAAGCACCGTATCAACGGTGATATTACATCGTCAGAAATCAGACTGATCGATGCCGAAGGTGAGAACAAGGGTATCGTCGCTACGCGCGATGCACTTGCGTTGGCACAGGAGTCCAAGCTGGATCTGGTCGAAATCTCACCCAACGTGTCGCCACCGGTTTGCAAAATCATGGACTATGGCCGCTTCAGGTTTGAAGAGGGAAAGAAGTCTCAGGCAAACCGCAAAAAGCAGAAGCAGGTTCAGGTCAAGGAAATCAAGTTCCGACCGGGCACCGACATTGGCGATTACAATATCAAGCTGCGTAATCTGACCAAATTTCTGAATGAAGGCAACAAGGCCAAGGTGACGATTCGTTACCGGGGTCGTGAAATGGCACACAAGGAGCTGGGTGCCGAGTTGCTGAAGCGTATCGAAAACGATCTGGCCGAGGTCGGTACTGTCGAGCAATATCCCAAGATGGAAGGCCGACAGCTGATCATGGTGCTGGGGCCCAAGAAGACCAAATAGCGCCGCTCGCCCGCATCTGAATCTTTTGATTGAAAATCAACGTTTTCGGCAGTAGAATCGCGCGTTCGCGCTGCGGGCTGTTGCAGCTCAGGCGTGGTATTTCGACTGCTGTTGTACTGTGGCTTACGTTTTGAGCCAGTCAGCCGGCAGAGATTCTTAGATGGAGGCGTGGGTGCTTTCATCAGAATGGCAAGCACTTTCCCCGGGAAAGTGCTTTTTAGTTGATACGGAGTAGACAATGCCCAAGATCAAGACCAACCGTGGAGCCGCCAAGCGCTTCCGCAAGACCGCATCCGGTGCGTTCAAGCGGGCACAGGGCTTTCGCCGCCACATCCTTACCAAGAAGAGCACCAAGCGCAAGCGTCATCTGCGCGAGCCTTCGCAGGTTGCAGCCTGTGATTCGGCCATGGTGCGCCGAATGTTACCTTACAGTTAAGAGGACGAGTGAACCATGCCTAGAGTAAAAAGAGGTGTTACCGCCCGCGCCCGGCACAAAAAAGTATTAAAAAAGGCTAAAGGCTATTATGGAGCCCGCAGCCGAGTGTATCGGGTTGCCACTCAAGCAGTTACGAAAGCAGGCCAGTATGCATACCGCGACCGTCGCCAGCGCAAGCGTCAGTTCCGCGCCTTGTGGATTGCCCGTATCAACGCGGGCGCGCGTATGTTTGGTATTTCGTACAGCCGCATGATCGATGGAATGAACAAGGCCAATATCGGTCTTGATCGCAAGGTACTGGCCGATCTGGCCGTGCATGACATCGATACATTTGGCAAGATTGCTGAAAAGGCGAAAGCTGCGCTCGCGCAGTAGCTCTCCTGAGTGGCATTGCCGTTGGGGTTGAAGCATCGACTCCCGCAGCAGTGGCAGAAGCATGAAAAGGGGAAGGGCGACCTTCCCCTTTTTTGTCTCGACTCCGGAGTAGCAACTCATTTTGAACTACTCGCCGAGTAGTGACACTCCGGGTACACTATCCGGACGAACTTGATATCGGGGCACCTCTATTCCATGTTGTTCGCTTGACCTTCATATTGCCTGAGTCTGGCGCCCTGTCTCCGTTCGCCTCACCTTGGTCACAACGGGCCAATAGCACCGGGTTGACGGATGCAGTCCTGCTGCAGAACCCGCCAGTACTGATTCAACCAACACCTTCATGAATAGAAGTTCCCATCAGAATAGGGTGGATTGATGTCTGAAAACAACTTGCAGAAGATCCTGGATGAAGCCCGGGAACAGGTTCTTGGCGCAGCCGACCTGAAAGCACTGGATGACCTGAGAGTGGCCTACCTGGGCAAGAAGGGGTCATTGACCGAGCAGTTGAAATCCCTTGGGCAGCTCCCGGCGGAGCAGCGTCGTGAAGCCGGCCAGGCGATCAATCAGGCGAAAAAGCATCTCAATGAATTGTTGCAATCGCGCAAGACCGAGTTGGAAGAGAAGGCATTGCGCGAGCGGCTTTCCTCCGAGGCCGTCGATGTCTCACTGCCGGGTCGCAAGATCACACCGGGTACCCTCCATCCCGTCACTCGCACGGTCGAACGTATTGTCGCGTTGTTGTCTGAAGTGGGATTCAGTGTCGAGGAAGGGCCTGAGATCGAAGACGACTACCACAACTTTGAAGCGCTGAATATTCCCTCCCACCATCCTGCACGCGCAATGCACGATACCTTCTACTTTGGTGATGGCCATCTACTGCGCACTCATACGTCACCGGTTCAGGTGCGGGTCATGGAAAACCAAGC
>CAYTPO010000018.1:0-7906 GCA_964439815.1 uncultured Thiotrichales bacterium | reverse complement strand
GCTCAGCCCCAGCGTCAGCAGAAAGATCAGGCCGATAATCGCGGCGCCCACCAGCAGCAGATCCGGCGTCTGTAGCGGCGTGTAGTGAATCAGGTAAGCCCCCAGCGCACTGCCGGTCACACCGCCCAGCAATCCCCCCGTACCAATCATGCCGTACCAGTTCTTCCCCTCCCGGGTACTGTAGATGCTGTTGGCAAGGCTCCAGAACTGCTCGACCAGAATCACGCCAACCAGATCGACAAAGATATAGAAGGCCACCGGCGCAATGCGACCGCCCCCCTCCAGCGCAATGCGAAATACGGCCAGTGCCACGATTGCCAGCAACGCCGTTCCCAGTACAACACGAAAACGCCCCACATGTCGCAGGATACGATTGTAGACATTGATGAACAGCAGCAAGGTCAGCGCCGATCCGATCCAGACATAGGGCAGATCATTGGCGCCCAGCACCTCCAGAATCTGCGAACGACTGGCGGGCTTCAATTGGTACAGCGCGGTAATGATCAGGAAAAAATTGACAAACAACGTGGCCGATTGCAAAATCGTAACCGATTTTTTCGAGTCGTTTTTCATGGGTGGTTTTGCTTCTGAAAGTGACGGCATAAGAACTATTCCCTTATTCTGAGGCAGCTGAATTTGAGAAACCCCGCGACGCTCCTGATTATCTTGATCCTCCCTATTCTATGCCTGTCCACCCTGCAGGCCAGTCCCGACTTCACAATCCAGACGGCAAACAGCGACGCACTGCTGCAGAAGAATCTCGAACGGCGCGTTGACCAGCTCGGCCTCGGCAAGGCCATCAGGGACAAGAAACTCAGCATCGCACTGATCGATATTACCGATATCGACCACCCCCGGATCGCCGCACTCAACGGCAACAACATGGTCTATGCCGCCAGCCTGCCCAAGATCGCCATCCTGTTTGGCGCCTTCGAAAAGATTCAGGACGGCGCACTGGAACTGAACGAGGAAAACCGCGACCTCCTCACCAGGATGATCCGCTACTCCTCCAACTCGGCCGCCACCGAAATGCTCAATCGCGTCGGCAAGCAGTACCTCGCCGATCTGCTGCAATCTCCCCGCTACCAGCTCTACTGCGAATCCATGAATGGCGGACTCTGGGTCGGCAAGGAATACGGTCGTGGCAGCGCCTGGAAGCGCGATCCACTGCATCACCTGTCCCATGGCGCTACCGCCATCCAGGCTGCACGTCTCTACTACTTGATGGAAAGCGGCCAACTGCTGCGCCCCGAACTTGCCCGGGAGATGAAAGCCATGCTTGGCAAACCCGGCATCACCCACAAATTCGTCAAGGGACTGAAAAAGAGCGCTCCCGAAGCGGTCGTCTACAGGAAATCCGGCTCCTGGAAGCAATATCACGCCGACAGCGCCATTGTCGAACACGATGGCCATCGCTACATTGCCGTCGCGCTAGCCGAAAGTCCCAAGGGTGGCCAATGGCTCACCCGGTTGATCGTTGCGATGGATGAAATCATCCTGCAGCCGCAATCGGTAGCTTTTCTGAGCAATTGATAAATCGGAGAGCGTCAACCACTGGTGACGAGTTTAACGCGGCTATCGCTTCCTGCCTTTGACCTCCTCGTTGGGACGGCGTACTGCGTGTGAGTACAAACCCACCTCACCATCCAATTGCGGTCCGACTGCTGCCTGCCTCGCAGAGGCCAAGCCCGGTATCAGCCTCCCTGCGATACGGGCACTTTCCGGTGTAGCTATTCAGCGAGTAGTTAGCCTACCCCGGACGACCATCGATCCTGACCTTGATCAGCATCGGCACATAGAATATCGACAATCCCAGAAATGCGGCAGCCCATAACAGCTGCGACAGACCGATCCAGAGGCCATAGTTCGCGCTATTGAGCAATGGCAGGATGACCCGCACGATCCCGCCCCCCAGGAGCAAGGCAAAAATGGGCAGCAGATAGGCGGGAGGATCAAACACACTGCGGCCGGTGTGACCCAATGTAACTCTGGCCATCATGCCTATGGTAATCAGACCAATGCCACCATAGGCAAAGCTGTGAATGGCAAGATACGGAGAAACGCCAAACAGATAGGTCAGCACCTTGAGCAGAAAGCCGAATACGATCCAGGCATAACCCAGATACAGCGTCCACAATAGCGTCTTCTGCCATATCCCGCTGTGATACCAGCCAACCAGGCGAATGCTGTGAAGAACGACCAGCACGGCAGCCAGTACGGCAGTCGCGAGGCTGGAGGCGTTGTAGAGATCCGAAATCACGAAGAGGCCAAACAGTACCAGTGAGGAAACGTCGAGCCAGTGATAGTTTTTCGCAGAAAAGGGGCAACCCAGTCCCTTTTCGATAAAGAACGGAATCACCCGGCGACCCATGGTGAAGATCAGCGACAGAACAAGATAGAAACCCGCATACAGCCCCAGATGAAGCGCCTGTGGCCAGCCGCCGAGCAACCCGGCGTAGAACACGATATTGGCAATGGCCATGCCCCCGATCTGCAAGGGGAATCCGACATGCTTCCACTGTCGGGACTTTGCGACCGGATGCATGACGGCGGCGGCAAGCAGTACATTGAAGACAATATCGACAACAGCCAGCAACCAGAGTCCCGCTTCACCCAGCATGAATGGCAATACTCTTGCGAGCAACCACAACAGGAACAGTATCAGCAGCGGCCACCCATGGATGGTCTGCACGCCGGTCCAGTTCATCGCAGCGGTCAGCAGAAAGCCGCCCAGAATTGCCAGCCCAAATCCATAGACCATTTCATGCGCATGCCATGAAACCGCGGAGTACGAGGGGGCCGGGAGCGTCCAGCCTGTAAAATACATTCCCATCCACAGCAGAATTGCAACACCACCAAACAGCAGTGCGGCGGTAAAAAACGGGCGGAAACCAAGCTTCAGGAAAGCGGTCTTTCCAGCCACTGGCTCTTCTATATTCAACATCAGGTTACCTTTTTTATTGATGCATCTTGCATGAGTCGAGTCAGGCTGCCAACGGAGGCACAATCCCGAACCTGAATCTAGGAGCCTGTCCGAGAATAGGGAGCCTACTGCGAAAAAGCCATTTTGGCCCTTTTCCCCCCTGATTTTCGTCAAATATAACCAATATTCTCCTCAAATCAGTGAAAAAAATGCCCTAAAATGGCTTTCCCTCGCTACGACTCCTATTCTCGGACAGACTCCTAGGAGCCTGTCGGACTTAACGCTGTTTGGCTGCGCCCGCAGGAAGTGCCCTTGGGGTGCAAATCTCTGGATGGCGATTAAGTCAGCTTATCCTGTTCGTCAAATAGCGCTGCTATTCTCCTCACACGATAAACCGGCTTAATTCACCCCCAGTAATTTTCGCTTCAAACGGTTAAGTCCGACAGACTCCTAGGACTCGGCCACGATTCAGGCAGAACATACCCGACTGGACAGCAAGTGAGAAAGAAAGAATTTATAACATACATATTTCATGTATGTTATAACACGCATCAATTCAGGGGCAAATCAGGGAGAAATTCCAACAGTATGCAACTTACGCGACAAACCGACTATTCTCTCAGAGTCTTGATGTACTTGGCGATACTGCCCAAGGGTGAGCTGGCACAATTGGGGGATATTGCCGCCGACTACGAGATCTCCCGCAATCACCTGGTCAAGGTGGTGCACAAACTGGGACAGCTGGGCTTCATCATTACCCAGCGTGGCAAGGGGGGAGGCATCAGGCTGGCCGAGACAGCGTCCAAAATCAATATTGGTGAGGTGGTCAGCAAGCTGGAAAACATTCTTACCTCGATCGACTGCACCGCGCTCAATTGCAAGCTGTTACCTGCCTGCGCCCTCAATCGAATTCTGCACCAGGCGATGAAAGCATATATCGACACCCTGAAAAACTATACCCTGGCCGACCTGGTGGCCAACCGCAATACCCGTGAATTACTGGAAACCATACACGACAGGACGCCCAGCAATTCATGAAAATTCTCTACCTGCATGGTTTCAGCAGCGCTCCAGCCTCACACAAGGCACAGCGTCTCAGGCAGGCCCTGGCGCCAGCCGATTTCATTATCGCCGACTATCCATCCCATCAACCTCGGCGTGCCATTGCAGCAATCGAAACCATCCTGGACTCCCTGACCAGTGATTATCCCGGCAAAGGAATTGCCGTGGTGGGCAGCTCCCTGGGTGGCTATTATGCACAGTATCTGGCCTCGGAATACCCGCAGATCGACAAGGTCGTCATGCTCAACCCGGCACTCGACCCGCAGCCTCCACTGCAATCCTGGATCGGGAAAAACACCAACATGATCACCGGCGAGCCCTTCACCTTCAGCCACGAGGAGTGGGAACAGCTTGCTGACTACGATATCGATACAGCACGGATTACCACACCTACCCTGTTACTGGTGGATGAAAAGGATGAGGTAATCGACCCGACCTTTGCAGTGAACAAATACCGCAGCCTCCCGGGAAAAACCGTACTCTACCCCGGCGGTCATCACAGCTTTGCCCATCTGGACGAAGCCATTCCCGAAATCAAGACCTTTCTCTCTTTTTGACAACCACCCCACGCGGATTCAAGCAACAATAGTTAACAGGACAATCTGATCGCAAAATGAAATAACGCCGATAAATGCTTGATTTATCAGCAGAGGCAGCTACCATTAGCCGTTACCAGAAGTAAGCTGAATCATCATGGCACCGGCCATCTACTCGCCCGGCAGCCACTTTCCAGATCACCGATTATTTCCGCCTTTTTCATCATGACAAGCCGGGCATCCTGGTGAACCTCTGATTCAGGTCAAGATTACTCACAATACAAAAAGAGCCTATCCTTGCAGGAGCAACGCAAATGAAAAAAAATCCGGAAGTTCACTTCACCCGGCGACTCGCCATCATTATCTCGCTGACCGCCATTGCCCAATCGAGCCACGCCCAACTCGGCTGCCCCACGGGCTTCCTTCCCGATGGGACGGAAAAATTCGTGGACAGCAGCTTTTCCAACGGCTATGCCAGTTTCACAACAGAGATACCCTACAAGGCGGCCATTGGCAGTTACCCGCAGGATGGCAACCCGACAGCTTTTCCCAACACGGGTATAGGCTTGATCATGGGGGACATCAATCTGGATCAGTATGTCCAGCAGATCGCTTTTCCCGGTGATCCCAATCCGGGCAGTGGTCTGCCAGCGGTTCCAGCAGTCCCCACCTGGCTCTCATACAATGGCAATGACGCCGGAGCGCCCGACAAGATCTGGGAACAGACCGTCATCAACCTGAAACCCAACAAGGATTATGCCTTTACCGCCTATTTCTCGAATGCAATGGCACCGGGCCAACAGGCCAAGGGATTCGTGGCGCCCCAGGTGAGTTTTCGTGTAAACGGGGTGGCCGTCGGCAGCCCGATTACCGTATGCGACGCCGGTGGTGCCCTCGATCCACTGCAGGGCGATTGCGCCAACGAGGCAACCAAGGATACCTGGCAGCGTCTTGGCGTGACCATCAATCCCGGAGCCGCCACTACTGCAAAATTGTCGGTCCACGATGTACACCCCAATAATGGCGCAGGCGGCAATGATTTCGCCATGACCCTGATCAGCTTTCAGGAATGTGTACCGATCGGAACACCGGATATCGATGTCACCATCGGCGGTCAGATCACCACTACCGTCAATTTCCCTGCCTTTACGCTGGGCGGTACGGCTACCAGCCAGACCATTACTGTCACCAACAAGGGAACCGGCAACCTGGTGCTTGGCACTATCGCGGCACCTGCCAATACCGATTTTGCCATTGTGACCGACAACTGCAGCGGGAAATCACTGGCCGCTGCAAAAACCTGCACCCTCGTCATGAATTTTTCTTCGGCAACCGCAGGTACCAAGACCGGTACATTGTCGATTCCATCGAACGACACCGACGAAAATCCACTGGCGCTGGCTCTCAAGGGAACAGCCGGTGCGGTCATCGATACCGACAAGGATGGCGTCCCCGACAATATCGACCGGGACGACGACAACGATGGCATCCTCGATACCGAGGAAGGCAATGGCGACTTCGATGGTGATGGCGTCCCCAATCACCTCGACCTCGATACCGACAACGACACCATTCCCGACATTCGCGAAGCGCTCGGCAGCGATGTCGACAACGATGGGCGCGTTGACAACTTCCTCGACAGCAATGGCGATGGCTACCACGATCCGCTGGATACCACACCTTGGGCCCGCCCCGATACCGATGGAGATGGCAACAAGGATTATCGCGATATCAACAGCGACAACGATGACCGTTATGACATCGTGGAAGTCGGGATAGCCGACGTCAATAATGACGGCATTGTCGACAATTTTACCGACCCCGATGGTGACGGCTGGGATCGCGGCAAATTCGTTGCCGTACTCGGCGCCGGAGGCACCCTGCCCGACAGCGATGGCGATGGCATCCCCGACTATCGCCAGGGCATTGGCGAAGTACTGACCCGACTCGATGGCGGCGTTGGTGGATTGGGCCTGCCACTCGGCCTGAGCCTGTTCGCTGCCGGTGCATTGCGCAGACGCCGTCTGCTGGCTGCAACCACGCTGCTCAGCCTGGGAACCATGGCACAGGCGGAGCAGGGGCAATTCTATCTGGGTGCTGGCATTGGCATGTCGCAGCTGGAGCCGGATGTCGTCAACCTCCCCCTGAAAGTCGATGACAAGGAAGACCTGGGATTCAAGCTGTTTCTCGGCTATGACATCCTCGACTGGTTGTCGATCGAAGGTTTTGGCGCCCGCCTTGGTGCCGCAGGGTTCTCCAATGGTGGCGAAATAGACTACGATGTCCTTGGTGCCGGCCTGGTATTCAATCTGCCACACAACAGCCCCGGCATCTCTTTTCTCGGTAAAATCGGCTATGCCCAGATCGACAACAGCGGCACCAGCAACGTGCCCTTCCGTGAAGTCGAGGGACACGAGATCTATGCCGGCCTGGGTGCCGAATATCAGTTCGACAACAACTTCTCACTCCGCGGAGAATATGAGTATTTCGACAAGGACGCCCAGTTGATCAGCCTCAGTCTGCTCAAGCGCTTTGGCGAAGAAGAGGCTTATGCACCGCCACCGGTCGTTCCGGCACCTGCACCCAGTGTCGTCGAGGTTGAAGAACCGGCACCCATCGCACCACCCAAGCCACAGATGATCACGCTGGATATCGAATCGGTATTCTTTACAACCGACTCATCAGCATTGACTGCCGAAGCCAGAACCCGGCTCAATCGCGTCGCAGCCATGTTGCAAACCTATCCACAGGTCAAGCTAACCGCCATTGGTCACACCGACAATCGTGCCAGCGATGACTACAACATGGGGCTGTCACTGGCGCGTGCAAAGTCAACGGTCAACTATCTGATCAGCCAGGGTATCGATGCTTCCCGGTTGCGCTATGAAGCCAGGGGAGAAAAGGAACCCATTGCGGATAACCGTACCGAAGAGGGACGCGCACAGAACCGACGGGTGGATTTCATTCCCGAGCCCGGTCAGGTAGAAAAGGCGAAGTAAGCCTTGCAGGAAAAACGGCGGATCGATTCCGCCGTTTTTCTTGTTCAGGTAATCATTCAACCCCTCTTATTCATGGTGGCGGCTAAAGCCTATGATAAGTAAATGAAAACCATGACAAACCCTTGACAGTCCCGTTTCACCCAAATGGTGAGAGGCTTCAGCCTATCACGGCCCTGGCTTGTTCTGGCACGCCTGCGCTTGCGCTTCACTCAAGTTGTAGCTATTGCTACAAATTTCGCTCCAGCGCGGCGCCCAGACGCACCAGTCCAGCGCCAGGATCCGCGATCCACCATGAATAAGACGGGGTAATTACTCAGCGAGTGGTTCACATAAGCAGTAGCTGGGTGGTTACACCGGGATTCGGAATAAGGTACCCCGCCCAAACC
>CAYTPO010000017.1:0-2285 GCA_964439815.1 uncultured Thiotrichales bacterium | reverse complement strand
GGTTTGGGCGGGGTACCTTATTCCGAATCCCGGTGTAACCACCCAGCTACTGCTTATGTGAACCACTCGCTGAGTAATTACCCCGTCTTATTCATGGTGGATCGCGGATCCTGGCGCTGGACTGGTGCGTCTGGGCGCCGCTCTGGAGCAAAATTTGTAGCAATAGCTACAACTTGAGTGAAGCGCAAGCGCAGGCGTGCCAGAACAAGCCAGGGCCGTGATAGGCTGAAGCCTCTCACTATTTGGGTGAAACGGGGCTGCCAAGGGTTTGTCATTGTTTTCATTTACTTATCAAAGGCTTTAACCGCCACCATGAATAAGACGGGATTACTCTTGCGGTTGAATTGACGCACCTGGTGCATGCTCACTTCAAACGGTCAAGCCCTGCGAAATCACAGGAACGCCAGAATCTCCTTCTCGATATCCTGCTTGTCGATAACGGTATCCTGGGCGATCTCCTTGTCGAACAATGCGCTGATCTGGGCGGGAATCTCGATACCGGCTTCCGTGGCAATGGCTTCGAGTGCCTCGATATCACTCAGTCCATCCTTTCCGGTCAGCGCCTTGGCAATCGTCGGCGAGAATTTGGTCCACTCTGCCGTCGAATAGGCGATGGTCTTCAGCGGCTGCTCGGCACAAGTCTCCCACGCCTTGAAACAGGTTGCCGTGTGGGGATCCATCAGATACCCATCGGCAAAGGCCGTCCTGATATAGTCCAGCCCTTCCTGGTCGTCACAGAAATCTGCCGAGAAGATGGCCTGCAATGTTTCCAGCTCAGCCGCAGTCAGCTCGTAGAACTTGTCGGTATCGAGTTGATGCATCAGTTCACGTGTACGCTCAGGCCCGTAGAGATCGAACAGCACGCGCTCGACATTGGAGGACTTGAGAATATCCATGGCTGGTGAGGTTGTCGGGATGACTGCTGATTCCCGCATATCGTACTGCCCCTTGTTGATCAGCTCGGTCAGGATATTGTTGCGATTGGACGCAATCAGGATCTTCTCTACCGGCAGCCCCATTTTCATTGCATAGTAACCGCCAAGGGCATTGCCGAAATTACCGCTCGGTACATCAAGATAGACCTTTTCTCCCAGGCTGATCTCACCCTGTCGCACCAGCTCGAGGTAGCTGTGAATATGGTAGATCAGCTGAAAGATGATTCGGCCGAAATTGACCGAGTTGGCGGCCGACAGGGAAATATTGCGAGTCTTCAGTTCGGCATTGAACCGCGTGGAACCCAGCAGCAGTTTCAGTGCCGTTTGCGCATCGTCGAAGTCGCCATGAATCCCGATAACCTTCAGGTTGGGGGCATCCTCGGTCACCATCTGCAACCGCTGTACATCCGATGTACCACCCTCGGGATAGAGGCAGGCCACCTGTACATTGTCGCGATTCTTGAAGGTTTCCAGCGCCGCCGGCCCCGTATCACCACTGGTAGCCGCCAGAATCAGGTAGTGTTCGCCACGGCTCTGCGCCAACGAAGACAACAGGACGCCAAACGGCTGCAATGCCATGTCCTTGAAGGCCCGGGTCGGGCCGTGATACAGCTCACTGACAAACAGCGTCTCCCTGACCCTCACCAGTGGTGCGGGATTGGATGGATCGTCAAAATGGTCGTACAGACCCAATGCTTCCTCGATCACCGCCTGCGCAATATCAATCTCGAAAGCCGCCAGTACATCACGCGCCAGCGTCTTGTAATCGGCCTCCAGATGCGCCCGCAGAAAAGCAGGGCCCAGGTCCGGCAGTGTCTCGGGTACATAGATCCCGCCAAAGGATGACATCGGCCCGAGAATGGCTGCGGAAAAACTGACTGTTGCGGGCCGCTGGCCATCATTGCCGCGGGTTTCGATAAATTTCATTGACCTGTCCGGTGTTCTGTTGACGATGTGCGGATTATCGCTGCTTTACCGGGTTAACGCTATAGTGTGACGCTATCGGGTCTGGCTCCTGACACAACCCTGTCACCAGTGTAGGAGCCTGTCGGACTTAACGCTGTTTGGCTGCGCCCGCAGGAAGTGCCCTTGGGGTGCAAATCTCTCGATGGCGATTAAGTCAGCTTATCCTGTTCGTCAAATAGCGCTGCTATTCTCCTTACACGATAAACTGACTTAATTCACCCCCAGTGATTTTCGCTTCAAACGGTTAAGTCCGACAGACTCCGTAGGCCATACTTTTAGCGATCACAACAAAACCGGAGCCAGAATGCCAACAGAACAACAACTTCATCGCTGTAAGTGGGTCGGTGATAGCTCGCTGTATCAGCAGTACCATGACGAAGAGTG
>CAYTPO010000016.1:0-9599 GCA_964439815.1 uncultured Thiotrichales bacterium | reverse complement strand
AGCGCAAGGACAAGAAAACCGGCAAGCTCATCCCTGCCAAATTCATTCAGGAAGTGAATGCCGCGGCAGGTGGAAAAACCGTCCTGACCTCCTACTGGAGTGGTGGTGTTTCCAAGAATCCCTACCTGTCGTTCAAGTTCGAAGGTGCCAAGAAGGGAGATATGGTAAAGATTTCCTGGACGGATAACACCGGGGCTTCCGATTCGAATGAAGCCAAGATCGGCTAGGAGTCTGTTCGTTGAAAAATGTGTTTCCGGGAGCTGCCCGGAAACCGGCGACTGCCGCTCACATCGAGTGGCCGTTCGCTCCACGTTACAGGGATTTGATGGTGCGGCTACCAGCGTTGGCGATTAACAGGGAATGATATTCACAAGGATGGCGGGTATCGGTGAGTTCGCCGGGCTTCCTCGTTTTACCCGGTTTGGCTTGTAGCTGAATCGGGGTAACCTCTCCTTTGGCTTGAGGCGCTTTTTCCAAAGCGCCTCTTTTTTTTGTCTGGCGTAAACGCCCACTCCTTCAGGTCTGTGGATAGAGTGGTGGAATTTCGCTCTGGCGGGATCCGGTTTTTGTCTGCCTGGGCAGGCGTTTTAATCTGGCCGCGAGGTGCCTGCCCTTCCATTTCATTTTCCGGCTGGAATAGACGGCCATATCGAGCTGTTGTAACAGGGGCGTCAGTTTTGGATTGTCGATGCGTTGGGCGAGTGCTTCGAGTCCGGCGGGTGGATGATCGGGCCAATGCCTGCCCGCCCACTGCAGCAGGTACTGGCGGGCCGGGTGTGGCAGGTTTTCGCGGCAGGCTTGCAGGAAGCGCTTTCTGGCAAACTCCGCCTTTTCACTACTGGCCTTTTCGATCCTGACTGGTTTGTCGGGTTGTCGTTTTCGGCGCTCGCGCAGCCAGAGCAGGGTGGTCAGCAGCCAGAGTATTGCGAACAGTGCAGCAGCCCATGACCACCATGATGCGCTGCGGGGAACTTCGGCTACTCGGGAGACCAGTGGAATCTTCTTCAGCTCGGGCAACAGGGTCGGGCTTTTATCGTCAGTTGGTGCAGTGGTGGGTGGTACAGCCGGCTCCGCTGTTTTTGCCTTCACGGTATATCGATGCGCGGGGAGTGATGCGGTTTTCATACTGTTTATCGTGGTATCCCACCACTGGACTTCCATGGCCGGCAATTCCAGTGTCCCGCTCTTGCCCGGTACATGGACGATACGCTGGGTTACCGTGCCGATGACGCTTGCCTCGCTGGTACGGGTCTCCAGTGCGGGCTTGTCAAAATAGATACCGCTGCCGCCGATGCTGTTGGCAGCCAGGTTGGGCAATTGCTCCGCAGTCAGCCCGTCGGCTCGCAGCACGATGGTTCTTGTCACCGGATCACCGACTTCCAGTTCGGCACCCTCCTTGTCCACTGTTTCGCTGAGCGTGATGTTCCTGGCGGGCAGCCAGTGTTTGCCGGTATAGCTGCCGGGTTGTGGCCTGACCTGCAATGTATGGCTTTTTCCCCGCACGCGAATGGGCCGCGTGGCGGTAATGAAGGCATCGAACTCGCCGCCACCCTTGACGAATGGGTTGTTGCCGGAGCGGTCGATACCCGCCAGCCCTGATTGAATCTTCGACGGGATCTTGGCATCCAGAACGGCAGCGGGGATCACCAGCGGTTCGCTGGTCTGCGGAAAGATGGCATAGCGCCGCTCGATCACCTTGTAGCGTGTGCCATTCAGCGTGGTAGTGTGCTGCTTGTCCGTACCCAGCCTGCGCACCAGCGCATTGCGGATCGACGGTGTGGCAAGGCTGCCTTCGGCCAGGCGGATGTTGTAGATCATCTGCACGCGGTAGATCACCATGCTCTGCACAAAGGGCCGCTCGTTACTGACCTCAGATTTGATGAACACCTCCCCGGCTGCAGTCTTGGCCTTGGGGTTGGGTTTGACCTTGAGGCTCATCGGCTTTGTCGGTTCACCATTGATGAGAATGGGAGGCACGGTAAGCACACCGCTCTGCCGCGGGCGCAGCGTGATGGTCCAGGTGGTGTGGTTGTTGAACTGGCCATTGATCCGGGTCTGACGATGCCCGGTGGCGATGCCCTTGATATCGAAATCCTTGAGTAGCGCCTGGGTATCCGGATCGCCGGGGATATCGCCGCTGGCCTCGATCATCAGGCGTACCGTGTCGCCATCGGCAATCGACTTCTTGTCCAGCCATGCGGTCACCGCCGCCCAGCCGGGTTGCTGCAGCAGCAGGATCACGGATAGTAATAGGGTTCGCATCAGATTCATGGTGTGTTGAGGCCCTGTTTGCGCAGCAGATGCTCCAGCATGAATTTCCGTCGCAGCAGGCCGGAGGGGTCGTCCGGGATCTGTCTGAGCCACTGTTCCAGCGCGATATCGGCCTCCTGTCGGGGTGTTGGATGACCACTCGGGGTCGGTTTCTCGCCCAGCAAGTCTGCGTTCTCCGGGGCATCCGGCATTATGCCTGTCCCTGCCGCTTCTGTGTGAGCTTCGTTGGTGCTCTGCCCCTGGCTGTCGGGCCGGTTCTCACCGCCCTCATCCCGAGGTTTCCGGCCATCGCTGCCTTGGGCAGTATCCGCCCGACCTTCACGCTCTTTCCCTGCTGATGACTCCTTGCTGCCTCCCTGTGACGAGGCCCCGTTTCCAGCGTGCTGTTGCGGTGCTTTTTTCGCCTCTTGCTTGCGAAGCAGCTGCTCGATCAGCCGTTTGTTGGCCAGCGCATCGGCATGATCCGGTTGTTGTGCCAGGGCGGCTTCGTAGGCCTTGATGGCGCTCCGGAAATGTCCACCGCGAGCCAGAGCGTTCCCCTCGTTATAGCGGGCCTCTACCCCCTGCAGATTATGGTAGGCGCGCGCTGCAGCGTCATAGTCACCGGCTGAATGGAGCGCGGCGGCCTGCCAGTCCGGGCGGGTGAACTGTTGGGCGGCTGTGGCGGCCTGCCCCTGTTGCAGCAGCCGAGTGGCACGTTGATCCTGGTTGAGCCACAGCCAGTTCCATTCGAACGCTTCGGCCCGGGGTGCGGGCAGCAGGAAGGTAGCCAGCAGAATGCCGAGCCAGCCACGGCGATTACCGGCAGCGGCCAGCAGCAACAGTGGCAGCAACAGCCAGATGCCATGCTCTATCCAGCGCTCCAGACTGCGGCTGGGGGTTTCGCGGCCGCCGGATCCGATGTGCTGGTAGCCGGACAGCGTTGCCTCGATATCCGCATTGCTGGCCGTCATATTGTGGTAATGACCACCACCCTGCCTGGCGATCTCACGCAGTGCCTTTCTGTCGAGGTGACTCATCGGGCCGAAACCACCGTCGCGCAACGGCACTGGAGCCCCTTCGGGCGTGCCGATGCCGAGTACCGAAACCCGGTAGCCCTGTTCTTTCAGATTGCGCACGGTATTCAGTGTCGATGCACCATCCTTGATGCCTTCGGTCAGCAGCAGGATATCGCCCTTGTGGGCACCCGCCTGCTGTAACAGTGTCGCAGCCATCTCCAGCGCTGGTGCAGCCTTGTCGCCGGTGGTGGGCATGATGCTGGTTTGCAGCGCTGGCAGCATGGCCTCGATAGTGGCCGTGTCTTCGGTCAATGGCGTGACGACATGTGGTTCGCCGGAAAACACCACCAGCGCGGTCTGCCCCTCCCCGGAGGCCCGCAGGATATCCAGCAGCTTGAAGCGCGCCCGCTCCAGCCGGGAGGGTTTGAGGTCGGTGGCATTCATGGCCTGGGAGAGATCGAGTACCAGTACCCGGGCCGGCTGTGTCTTGAAGGTGATCTGCGGCAGCTTCTGCCAGACCGGGCCGGAGAGCACAATAATGGCCAGCAACCAGCCAGCCGCCAGCAACAGCAGTGGCAGGCGCTGATGGGTGCCGGGCCGTTGCAGCCACAGATGGGCTAGCAGATGGGCATCGCAGACCTGCTGCCAGGCAGAGCCGGCGCCGATGTCGTGCCATCGTCGCCACAGCAGCCAGCCAGCCGGCAGCAGGGCCAGTAGCCAGAAAGGGCGCAGAAAGTGCAGGTTGCCGATATCCATTACAGGCTCTCCCGCAATGCGGGTAGTGGTGCGGCGAGCAGAAAGCTCAGCAGCAGTGCGGCTCCCAGCGGCCAGGGATAGCGTTCGGTCACGGGGCGGACGATTTCGGAGCCGCCGGCCACCGGCTCCAGCTGATTCAGCAGGGTATAGATCTTGCTTAGCTCATGACGGTCGGTGGCGCGAAAGTAGCGTCCGCCAGTCTGCTCGGCAATATACTGCAGCATCTCCTCGTCCAGGTCGGCTGACGGGTTGATCGGCGGGGAGCCCAGCAACGTCGGCGAAGGCATTTCCGTGGCACCCACGCCAATGGTATAGATCCGCAGCCCGGCCTGGGCAGCCAGCTCGGCGGCGCGACGTGGTGACAGCACGCCCGCAGTATTGGCGCCATCGGTCAGCAGGATCAATACCGCCTTGCCCTCCGGTGCCTGACGTAGCCGCTTGATGCCGAGCCCCAGCGCATTGCCGATGGCAGTCTCACGCCCGGCGATGCCGATAACGGCCTCTTCGAGCAGCGTATGAACCGTCCTGCGGTCAAAGGTGAGCGGCGCCTGCAGGTAGGCGTTGCTGCCAAACAGGATCAGGCCGATCCGGTCGCCGCGACGTTCGCGGATGAAATTGCCGGCTATCTGCTTGACGACATCGAGCCGGGAGAGCTTGGTGTTGTGCGGGTCGAGATCGTTGGTTTCCATGCTGCCGGAGACATCCATCGCCAGAATCAGGCTGCGGCCGCTTTCCTGCATCTGCACGATATCGCCCAGCCATTGCGGTCTGGCTGCTGCGGTCACCAGCAGCAGCCAGATCAGCAACAACAGCCATCGCGACCACTGCCAGCCTGGCTGCGCCGTGGATGCATCGGAGGCGGGAAGATTGACCGCAAACGGCACGTACAGGCTACCCTCGCGGTTGGTTGCGGCAGCCGGTAGCAGTGCGCGGAGCAGCCACGGCAGAGGCAGCGTCGCAAATAGCCAGGGCCAGGCGAATTGCAACATCAGCGGTGCTCCTTGTGGCTGCAGGCCTGAGCCACCCAGCGGTAGGAGAGCGTCAACAGCGCTTCACGATCGAGCCCGGATGGGTGGGCCTGATAGGGTGCCGATGCCAGCACCCGGCCCGCGCCATTGCAGAAGTCGCCCCCACCACCGCTGGCATCGAGAAATGCCACCCAGGGCTGGCCGGAAAGCGTCGTGATGTCGTCGTTGGGGAACTGTGTCAGCGCAATGCGCTTCAACAGCTGGTTCAGTGCAGCAACAAAGGCGGGATCGTCCAGCGGCTGCTGCGCGAGATGATCGAGCATGGCTCGCGCCTGGCGCAGATCCCGCCGGGCATACCGGTATCGCCAGATCAGGATTGCCGCCAGCAACAGCAGTAGGGGTAGCAGCCACCAGCCAACAGCCGGGGGCCAGAACGAGACCGGTTCCGGCCAGTGGATGGGGCGCAGCGCGGCCAGCGGATCGTCAGTGGACATCAGACAAACTCCCGCAGGCGTGGCAGCGGATCGTCCGCAGTGACGAAATGGGTCAGCCGCAACTGCTGTTCGTGGCAGATGTTGCTGATTTGCGCCAGGCGCCGGTGCAGCAGTGCTGGCCAGTGCTGGCGGACAGCCCCGGAGCGGGTGTCCAGATTGAGTTGCAGCGCGGGCGTGCCCAGCCTGAACACGCCCTTGGGTGGGGGTGATGCCTCCAGTGAATCGGAGATGAAACCGATGCGCAGATCGTTGTGTTGTCTGAGGGTCGTCAGATGTGTTTCGGTCTGGCCGCCCATCTCCTGGAAATCGCTGAATATCAGTACCAAACTGCCGGGGAGCACAATGCGCGCCAGCTTTTCCAGCAGCGTATCGAGTCGCCCGGGGGAGAGTTCGCCAGGCTTGCGCGGTTGCAGCTCGTGCAGCCCATGCAGGAAGGAGAGCACACCGGCGCGGCGGGGTTTGGGTGCGAGTTCGCGATGGCTGTCACCGGCGCCGATGATGCCACCGACCCGGTCGCCACTTGCTTCCGCGGTCCAGGCCATGATGGCAGCCAGCTGCATTGCAAGTACCGACTTGAAGACCCGACGAGTACCAAAATACATGCCGGGGTGCAGGTCGACCAGAAAATAGACCGGGCGTTCGCGCTCCTCCCGGTAGAGCTTGGTGTAGGGTTCGCCGCGTCGTGCGGTCACACGCCAGTCGATGCTGCGGGCGTCGTCGCCGGGTTGATAGAGCCGGGTTTCGTCGAATTCCATGCCGCGACCGCGAAAGGCGGAGAGATAGCCGGCCGGTCCCGGCGAGTGGGTCTTGTGGCGTACACCGGCGCGCAGCCCGCGAGCCGTGGCCTGCAGGCGGATCAGTTGTTCCAGTGTGAGCGAGATGCCGCGATCCATGAAATGTTCAACCGGGCATCAGGGGGTGGGCACCAGATTCAGGATGGCTTCGATGCAGTCCTGCGTGGTGATGCCTTCGGCTTCGGCGGCGTAGTCCAGCAGAATGCGATGGCGTAGCGCATCGGCGCTGACACTGCGCACATCTTCCGGTGTGATGAAGTCCCGCCCGGCCAGCCAGGCAGTCGCGCGGGCGGCCTGCTCGATGGCGATGGCGCCGCGTGGACTGGCGCCCCAGCGCAGCCAGGGGGCGATCTCTTCGCTGTAGCGCGCCGGGTCGCGGGTGGTTTCCACGATCTCCAGAATGTATTCCTCGACCCCCTCGGAGAGAAAGACCTGCAATACTTCGCGCCGCGCGGCAAAGATGGTTTCCTGGGAGACCGGCTCGATGCCCGCGTGGGCCGTATCGGTCAGCGTTTCCATGGCTTCGCGCCGGGCGAGTTGCAGTATCTGGCGGCTGGCGGCCTTGTCGGGATAACCCACGTTTACATGCAGCATGAAACGGTCGAGCTGCGCCTCCGGCAGCGGGTAGGTGCCTTCCTGCTCGATCGGATTCTGGGTCGCCATGACCAGAAACAGCTTCGGCAGCTCGTAGCTGTAGGCGCCAACGGTTACCTGATGCTCGCCCATGGCTTCCAGCAGTGCGGATTGCACCTTGGCTGGCGCGCGATTGACCTCGTCGGCAAGAATCAGATTGTGGAAGATCGGGCCGCTGGCGAACTGGAAACTGCCATCTTCGGGATGGTAGATATCGGTACCGGTCACGTCGGCCGGCAGCAGGTCGGGGGTGAACTGGATGCGGTGAAAGCTGCCCTGAATACCGCTGCCGAGCGCCTTGACCGCCCGTGTCTTGGCCAGCCCCGGTGCGCCTTCCACCAGCAGATGCCCGTCTGCCAGCAGTGCAATCATCATGCGATGGACCAGCACTTCCTGGCCGATGACTTCGGCGTTCAGATAGGTCATCAGCTCGCTGATCTGGTTGTGGATGGTCATTGCGTTGCGGTCCTGGGTTGGAAAGTGGTTTGTGCGGGAAATCCGGTCTGGTATTTCCGCCAGTCCGTCACCGGCCTACAGGTTGTTGAAATTTGGTTAACGCAAGCAGGCGGGGCGGCCGGATATTATAAGGAATCTGGCGCCTGGATGTTGCATCAAATTGATAGCAGACAGCGTAGCAGATTTCGGATTACCACCAGGGAAGAAGAAGCAGCGGATGCAATTGCATATTTCAATCAGAGGGCAGATCGCCCTGATCGTAGTTTCGGGTGTGCTGGCCTGTGCACTGGCGCTATATGCCTTGCAATCAGCCACGCCGCCAGCGTCTTCCACTGCAAAACCCCGGCCGCAGGCCAAACCTGATCTCTCCCCCCTGTTCGACAAATTGACGGACTACCTTGCCGGGCAGCAGCGTTTGTTGCTGGCGGACAATGAAAAGACGCTGGCCAGCCACGAAAGTGGATTGGCGCCCACCCTGCTGGTGGCGGAACTGGAACGGCTGCGGCGTACATTCCCCCAATGGCTGGATCCGAATGTGATGCAGCAACTTCGGCAGGGTGATGAATCCCTGATCTCCTTGCGCAGGCAACTGACTGGGCAAATCAGCCAGCGATTGGCGCTGGAAGGGCAGTTCCGATTTTTGGCTGACCGGCTGCGACAGCAGGCCCGAGGCATCGTGCAGTTGGCGCAGACGGCATCCCTCGAAACATCGGAGCATCCCGATCTGCGACAAAACGCAGGTCGGTTGCCGATTCTGCTCGATGGTCTGTTGCAGGCCGATAATGCTGATGCGATGCGGCGCGTGGCGAAAGTGCAGCTTGCCCCGCTGCTGGTGGCTCTGACTCAAGCCGTGTCTCCAGTGTCGTCATCGGACGGATATGGACAACTTCGAGCTGGCCTCGCCAAACTGACCGGGTGGATCGATGCGACTGACAGCGCTGTGATTGCGCTAGCAGAGGAAAAACGGGCGGCAGCCCGGCAGGTTGTCGCAACGCTGGAACAAATCAACGAGGCCGTGGCACGTCAGTTTCGCGCCTTGCAGGCATTGGTTGTAGCGCCTCATGTAGATGAGATGGCAGAGCCAACGCCCGCGAAAACAGGGCTTGGTTTGCTCCAGGCAATGGCCGTGCTGCTGGCATTGGTGATGGTGATCGGTGGCGTAGCAGCTCTTGTCAGGTTACGGCAGGTCAAGGATGTATCTGTTGGCAACCTGTCTGTGCTCCCGCCACTCGCGGCAGGAGAGGGGCAGTTCGGCAGCCACCCGATCCAGCAGGGCAAGCAGTCGGTACGCGGCCTGCATGACCTCTACTGCCGGATGAATTCCAGCCTGCAGCAAATCTCTGCGGAAACCGAATTGCAACAGGAGACGAGGGTGCAGATATCCGGCGCGATCGAAGCACTGCAAAATGCGGTTCGCAAGCAGGAAGCGTCCTGTGCCGAAATTCGGCAACTGGTGCAGCAATCGACTGATGCGACTGTGCGGGGTGAGCAGGTGCTGCGGCAAAGCCTGGAACGCCTCCACCAAGTAACCGAGTCCTGTGACCAGATCAAGGAAGCCGTTGGCTCTGTGGATGCCATCGCCTTCGAAATCAACCTGTTGTCACTCAATGCCACGGTAGAAGCGGCCCATGCAGGCGATCACGGCAATGGATTCTCGATTGTCGCTGCCGAGGTGCGAAACCTCGCCCAGCGCAGCACCGAATCAGCCGCCACCATCGAACAGCTGATTGACCAGGCAATCACCCAGGTAGAAGCAGGGCAGGAACTCGTGCAAAAGTCCAACCAGATCATCGAATCGGTTGCCGAGCATGTCAGCGAAGCCGACACAGCAATGTCCCGGATGGGGGCGCTACAGGAGGGCAAGCAGGACAACATCGCCGTAATCCGTACTGGAATCGATTCCCTGCTGGAAAACAGTCAGGCGTTGCGGGAAGGGCTGAATGGATTCCATCAAGTCAGCGAAGAGCTGGATTACCACAGCCACCAACTCCGCGACCTGATCATAGCGCTTACGGGAAACCAACCAGCGGTAACTGGCAATCAGCAAGAGACCGCAGCCTGAACAGCCCATGAGAGCTGCCCGCCCGTCTAGGAGTCTGTCCGAGAATAGGAGTCGTAGCGAGGGAAAGCCATTTTAGGGCATTTTTTTCACTGATTTGAGGAGAATATTGGTTATATTTGACGAAAATCAGGGGGAAAAAGGGCCAAAATGGCTTTTCCGCAGTAGGC
>CAYTPO010000015.1:0-7127 GCA_964439815.1 uncultured Thiotrichales bacterium | reverse complement strand
CCATTTTGGCCCTTTTTCCCCCTGATTTTCGTCAAATATAGCCAATATTCTCCTCAAATCAGTGAAAAAAATGGCCTGAAATGGCTTTCCCTCGCTACGACTACTATTCTCGGACAGCCTCCCAGGCAGCCTGTCGGACTTAACGCTGTTTGGCTGCGCCCGCAGGAAGTGCCCTTGGGGTGCAAATCACTGGATGGCGATTAACTCAGCTTATCCTGTTCGTCAAATAGCTCTACTATTCTCCTCACACGATAAACAGACTTAATTCACCCCCAGTGATTTTCGCTTCAATCGGTTAAGTCCGACAGTCTCCCAGTTCACTGTTTTCATGACTACCGGAATGGTTGTTGCCGGAGATTTTCAGCCGTAATTTGCTGTTGGTGCATTGCCATCAATACGGTTGCGGGGAATGTTCAGGCCACTGTAGTCCGGATACTTCGATGCGGTATTTGCCAACTTGTATTTCGGAGTTCACCTGTTGCCGATCTCTCCGTCATGCCGGAGGGACTGGCATCCAGGCCACAGAGATGTGAGTGCCCCTGTTCGAGTGGGGCATATTTTTCAGGTGAGCTGCCAACACCTGCCTTTATCGGCTGATCCTGAATTCCACTCGGCGGTTGCGTGCGCGTCCTTCTGCTGTGGCGTTGCTGGCAATGGGATTGGTTTCACTCAAGGCAGCGATCTTCAGACGCATCGGGTTGATGCCTTGGGCTGCCATGAATTTGCGCACTGTTGCTGCCCGTTTAAGGGACAATCTCAGGTTGTAGTCGGTGCTGGCTGTGGCATCGGTATAGCCTTGGATTTCCAGTTTCAGGCGTGGATAGCGTTTCATAGTTCTGGCCAGATCCAGCAGTTTGCGCTGTGACAGTGGCGTCAACTTGTGATCATCCACCGCAAAATAGAGCTTTGGCAATCGAATGCGGACGATCTTTTTGACCTTGCGGTCTGGTTTTGCAGCGGATCTTTTGACGGCCTGTGTTTCCAGTTTCTGCCGCTGAACCCGAGGTGATGGTTCGGGCGGTTTTTCCAGCGCATCGGGAATGACCGGTGGGCCATTCAGATAGGGTTCGGCTTCGCCAAAGCGCTTGATGAGCCCCAGTGATGCCTGCAGGGCATCGGTGTCGAAGGAGATGACTTCGGCTCGTGCGGCAAACCCGTTCTCCCAGCCGTACTCCAGACCGCCGCCAACGTGCAGGTGGATTTTGTTGAACTGCTCGTAGTTCAGTGCAGACGAGTTGTCCATCTTGCCAATGCCTACCCGGCCATAGGCTGACAGGCCTTCGCGCCGGTACAGCCCTTCGTCATCGTAACCTTCGCCATAGTAGGTGCCGTCGTGGGTGTTGTAGAAATATCCCAGCGCGCTGATGCCCAGGTGCTGGTAGCTGATCTCTCCGGCATGCTGGCCGTTCAGCTCGATTTCCGCTTCACCAAGGTCAGTCACGTAGGTTTCGACCGTCCAGTGTTTGGAGAAATCGATACCGAGGTGCAGCGATACGGCAGCGTCGATCGAGTCGCTGACCTTGTAGCCCGTCGAGTTGGTATCAGGTTGCAGGTAGGATACTCCGGCCGAGGCACCAACATAGACCCGTTTGTTGAAGTAGCGATCCGAGGGTGAATCTTCTGCCGAAGCAGCTGCTGCCATGAGGCCGCAGCAACACAGACAGGTGATCTGGCCATATCTCTTGGTGATGTTTGTTGTTTTTGTTTTCATGATTGTTGCCTGAGTTATTGGGTATCCGCAGAGGCGTTATTCTGATATCCGGTGGTTCGCCGAGTATTTGCGCTGCCGAATTCCGGATGATGATTCCTTGTCTGACCGGGTAGCTGCTTTCCTGCGCAGCAGTGGCAGCATGCCGATCAGGCTGATCCAGCCCAGTCCGCCAATGCCGCTGCCATCCAGCCCGGTGTTGATGGCCTGTGTTTCGCGATAATCGGGTACGCCATTGTTATCGGTATCGAGGATTCTGGAACCGCCATCACCCAGTACATCGATAAAGCCATCGCCATCGGCATCGCTGTCCCGGCTGTCGATGATGCCATCTGCATCACTGTCGGTTGCGCCCGAATTGGCGGCAAAGTCGATGTCGGCCGTATCCTCGATACCATCCCCGTCGCTGTCGGCGCCCTTTGTAAAGTCGGCATCGACAGTGTCAGGAATGCCATCGCTGTCGATGTCAGACCAGGCGTCCACCTTGCCGTCGTTGTCGGTATCCTTGCCGCCACTCTCGATGATATCGTTGATGCCGTCGTTGTCGGCATCCAGATCGAGATAATCCGGCTGACCATCGGCATCAGTGTCAGGCAACGGCAGCACGGCTCCGCCCAGCGAGATGTCATGGTGATCATTCCAGCCATCAAGATTGATATCAGCGTGGTCTGTTGGTGTTGCTTGTGTCAGTTGGCTGTTGGCGCGTGCTTCCTGGCTGTCCGGCAGGCTGTCATTGTCGCTGTCGAGGTCGCGGAAGTTCCTGATCCTGTCCAGATCGCTGTCAGGGACGGGCAGGGGGGCTGATTGCAGGCTGTCGTCATAACCGTTGCCGTCGGTGTCACCAAAGCTGTCGCGTCGCCCGTTGTGGTCGGTATCCTTGCTGCCAGCCTCAATGATGTCGGTGATGCCATCGTCATCGCTGTCGAGATCGCGATAGTCTGCAATACCATCCTTGTCTGTATCGGCCGGGTTGTTGGTGCCGTCGCCGGTTTGGCCTGCGTCCAGCATGCCATTGCCATCAGCATCCGTGTAACCGGCTTCGAGCGGGTCGGTAATGCCGTCGTTGTCACTGTCCAGATCCAGAAAATCAGGTCGGCCATCATTGTCGGAATCTGCGACAGGGGCAGCCTGCCCATTGCCGGCATAATCGGGTAATCCGGATTCTGCCGCTGTCTCCAGCTGATCAGCCAGGCCGTTGTTGCCGAAGCCCAGAGTGGCATCGAGTACGCCATCATGGTTGTTGTCGAGCGATGCCTGTTCGGCCTCGTTCAGTCCCGATTCCTCGATATCGCGTATGCCGTCACCATCGGCATCACTGTCCAGATAGTTGGGGGTGCCATCGCGGTCGAAGTCGGCCGCCGTCTCCACCTTGTCGAGTATGCCGTCGTTGTCGCTATCGAGATCCCGGTAGTTGGCGATACCATCGGAATCAAGGTCTGCGGTACCTTCAGTCGCGTCGGGAATGCCGTCATTGTCGCTATCGACGTTTGCGGGATTGCCAGGCAATGGGCTGTCACCAAACGTGGCCGGCCTACCATCGATTACGTTGGGAATGCCATCGCCGTCGCTGTCAGTGCTGTCGTCTACCTGGCCATCGCCGTTACCGTCTAGCGCGGCGTTGCTGGCGGTAACGAGATCAAAGGTGCCATCGTTGTCGGCATCCGGCTCCCGACGGTCCGGAAGACTGTCATTGTCCTGGTCGGGGTCGGCAAGCGGTGTTGCGGCAATGGTGTCGGCAAGACCATCCTGGTTGCCGTCAGTCGGTGTGTCGACCACTGCGTTGCCGTCGGTATCGGAACCGCCCGCTTCGATGAGGTCGTTGAGACTGTCATTGTCCGAGTCCAGGTCCCTGAAGTCGGGAATGGTGTCGTTGTCGGAATTTACCGGGGTATCGCCGCGCTTGTCGTTGTCATAGTCGGGCTGGCCGGAACCGGGGACGGTTTCGATCTCGTCGGCCAGTCCGTTGGCGCCCACGGGGAAGGTGTTGTCGATGCGACCGTCACCATTGCTGTCGAGCAGTCTGTATTCGACACCGGTTTCTGCCAGATCGGGGATGCCGTCATTGTCACTGTCGAGGTCGAGGCTGTCTGCAATGCCGTCGCTGTCGGTGTCGATGGCGCCATTACCCTCGACTGTGTCGAGGATGCCGTCGTTGTCGTCGTCGATATCGATATTGTCGGGGACGGTGTCGCCGTCGGCATCACTGGCGCCAATCAGTATCTGGTAGTCCTCGATTTCGCCGCTGTCGGCATAGCCGGTTGGGGTGTTGCAGCTGTTGGCAGTGGCGCAGAAGCGGAACCGGGCAAAGCTGGTGCTGTCGATGGCGGCTGTTGCAGGTACCTGAATATCGATATTCGTTGTACCGGTGACAATGCCGTAGTCCTTGATGACGTGTTCGTTGGCATCGTCAAAATCGCCATCACTGTTCCAGTCGAAAAAGGCATTCAGCTTGCCGATACCATAGGCGGCTACATGTAGCGAGTAGTTGCGGGACTGATACAGGGTTTGCCCCTGCAGGGTCGTGCCATTGAGGCTGACCGCTTCGTCATCGTCAAAATCGATGGAGTGGGTGGTGTCACTGTCATCACCCAGCGCATCGACTGAGGGTTGGGAGGTGGTATCGTCATCTGGTGGCAGGCCAAATCCGAGCAGCTTGTTGACGTCGATGCTGGCGGAAGCCTCTCCGTAGCTGGCCGGTGCATCACCATAGTCGAATCCCAGATCCATCTCCTCGAAATAACCGACCTCAAAGGAAAACTGGAACAGCCGGGGGGATGATCCTGCCTTGCCATTGAGAGCGCGTAGTGAAAATTCGGATACGCTGCTCCATGCTGCCGTACCCCGGCAGGTAGCCTCTGTTTCCGGTGAGCAGTCGAGTGTATTGGTACCACGCAGCTGATCTGAGTAGGTGATGGCGCCAGGGCCGGGGAGGGAGACCTTGTCGTGGCTGACCTGCGAATTCCTGTCCAGATAAATCGCTCCGGGGCTGGCCAGCAGGATATTGTCTGCGCCGGTGTCGCCGGGGGTAATGTCGAGGTCGAAGGCTGTCATCAGAATGCGATCCACAACAACAGGCTGGGTTGTTCCTTTGGTGACGAGCTGGAATGTCAGATCAGTCGACCATGGTTCCCTGGCATCGACGCCGTCAGCGCCATCGGTACCGATGATCGAGAATAATTCCGGATCACCGGGGTCGTCGATCAACAGCCCCAGGCAGCTTCTGTTCGGTATATCGCCGCTTTTATAGTCATTGTCGTCGCTGGTGATCTCGACGATGACATCCAGTGGATTGCCGTTGTAGCTGGCCTTGGTGCCAAAACGGTAGCGGGCACCTGCTTCGCAGTCGGTACCTGAAATTAGCGTGGCGGTACCATCGAACTCAAGGTTGATGGCATGGGTGGGGAGGGTGTAAAGAAACAGCAGGGTTGTCGCTGCCAGGGTGGGGGAGCCGGGCCACTGCAAAAATTCTCTTTTCCTGGTAATTGCTGTTTTTTTCAATGTACTTCCTCCCGAAGCTGATGGACGCCGTTTCCGTTTTGATTTTTTGATCGGCGAAGATATTTTCTGAAAAAACAGCAAGAGATGTGCCAGTAAGCTTTTGCTGGAGCCTGGCATCCGGGGAGACTGCCCGAACAGGAGCGGGGTTTTTCAGGCTGTAGGATGAATGTGCTGCAGGTTGGGGTAGCTGAGAAGGTTTGTAACAATCCTTCCCGGGAAGGGGAAATCATTGCCTGCCGGAGGAAAGGTATTTCCGCCACGGGCACAGCAACAGGATTGCTGATTTGCAACTACTCAGCGCACCTCTGAAATCCATCATCTCTGCTTAATAAAATGGTTATTTACGCTTGTAAACGCACATTCTTCACTTTGACCTGACGGATTTTAAAGGCAATCAGAGCAGCTACTGCTCATGTGAACCACTCGCTGGGTAGTTACGCTGATTTTTTCACTGCCGCTTTTCCCGAACCGTGGACCGTTTATATACGGGTAGCGGACTTATCTGCAACAGATTGAATTTATTGATGAACCCCGTCTTATTCATGGTGGCGGCTAAAGCCTATGATAAGTAAATGAAAACAATGACAAACCCTTGGCAGCCCCGTTTCACCCAAATGGTGAGAGGCTTCAGCCTGTCACGGCCCTGGCTTGTTCTGGCACGCCTGCGCTTAGTTGTAGCGATTGCTACAAATTTCGCTCCAGAGCGGCGCCCAGACGCACCAGTCCAGCGCCAGGATCCGCGATCCACCGTGAATAAGACGGGTGAAAAACAGCTTGTTGCTGCGTTTGGTCGCATTCTCATACCAAAGTCGTAGTACGAATGACGAATACCTTATGAAACACCTGTTGGTTATATTGGCTTCTGAATCATGCATAAAACCAATGCTGCTGTTCGAGTCGGACAAAATAGCGCCAATGAGTGAGGTGCAAAGTGCGCGAAGAGGGAGCGGTTGGTCGTTTGCTAATCAATCCAGCACTGAAAGAAGGCGGTTGCCGCCAGAGCTTCAGGATAATTCTAACTCAGGAGTTGAACGAGAATGCCAGTTTCATTACAGAATATTGTAAACCAGTCTGCCAATACACCGCCGTCTGCGCAATCGGCGCGCCGATGTGGCTGCAACCAGTCTAGCAGCATGAACGGCAGCTCCAATAATAGTGGTATCAGTCAGGATGTTGCTTCACAACTGGCGAGCCTGTTTCAGCAGATTATTGATCTGTTGAAAGGGCGCAGTGGTAGTGATGGCAATTCCAGTGGCAATGGTTCGGGGGATTCGAATAATGGCGGGACAGGTACCAATGGAACGGGTACCAATGGAACCGGGGCGAGTGGAACCAATGCCGGGGGCACGAATGGCGCTGGCGCGGGTGGCAGTGGTCTGGGAGGAATGGCAGGTAGTAATTCGGAATTGATGACGCTGCTACTGCCTCTGATTCAGGCGTTGATCAGCCTCCTGCTGGGTCGTGATACGGGAGACAATAGCGGAGCAGGAGCTGGTAACGGAGCAGGAGCTGGCAACGGAGCAGGAGCTGGCAACGGAGCAGGAGCTGGCAACGGAGCAGGAGCTGGCAACGGTGCAGGGCACGGCGCAGGTGCGGGGCATGGCGCAGGTGCGGGGCATAGCGCAGGTGCGGGGCATAGCGCAGGTGCGGGGCATGGCGCAGGTGCGGGGCATAGCGCAGGTGCGGGGCATGGCACGCATGGACATCATGGTCATGGGCATCATGGTGGGTTGGTAGGGCCGCAAGGTCCTCAGGGGGAGCAAGGTCCTCAGGGCGAACAAGGTCCTCAGGGTGAGCAAGGTCCTCAGGGTGAACAAGGTCCTCAGGGTGAGCAAGGTCCTCAGGGTGAGCAAGGTCCTCAGGGTGAGCAAGGTCCTCAGGGTGAACAAGGTCCTCAGGGTGAACAAGGTCCTCAGGGTGA
>CAYTPO010000014.1:0-18240 GCA_964439815.1 uncultured Thiotrichales bacterium | reverse complement strand
TGAATCCCGCTGCTTACCCGCATTAAGATTGTCGTTGTCAGCAAGTGATCTTGCCTATTCTCGGACAGCCTCCTAGGGCCAGATACCGCGCTCCAGTGTGACATTGGCAATCCTGGCAATGGCGACGGCCAGCGCGGCGGTGCGCAGGTTGATGGGTACGTTATAGATCTCGCCGCTTTCGCTTTCCGCTGCAAACGACTTTTCTTCAGCTTCACGCATCGAACGCCAGCGGGTCAGTACCAGATCCGTGCCTTCGAACATCTTGTGTTGCAACTTGGCATTGACGACCTCCAGATCCCAACGCTCGTTGCTGTAGTTCTGCACCCATTCGAAATAGCTGACTGTGACACCGCCGGCATTGACCAGAATATCCGGCAACACGGGAACATCACGGCTGGTGAGGATATCATCGGCAGCAGGAGTCACCGGGCCATTGGCCGCTTCGACTACCAGCTTCGCCTTGACCCTGTGGGCATTACCGCTGTGAATCTGCTGCCCCAATGCTGCAGGAACCAGGATGTCACACTCCAGCTCCAGCAGCTCCTCATTGGTAATGGTAAGGGAGTCGGGCAACCCGACCACGGTGCCATGTTGCTGCTTGAAGGCCCGTGCAGCATCCAGGTCGATGCCGCCCTCATGGTAAATGCCCCCCTTCGAATCACTGATTGCAACGATATTGGCACCCTGCTCACGAAACAGAAAGGCGGCCGTCAGCCCCACATTGCCAAACCCCTGCACCACGACGCTGGCACCCTCCAGCGAGGATCGCCCTCCCACACCCTCCCGCTCCAGATAGCGCATCGTGGCATACAGACAGCCTCGCCCGATGGCTTCGGGGCGCCCCAGCGAGCCCCCCAGATCCAGTGGCTTGCCAGTCACGACCGGCAGGTTGTTCCTCCCCGGATGCAGCACATCGTAGGTGTCATAGATCCATGACATCGTCTGCTCATCGGTATACATGTCAGGTGCGGGGATATCCGTGCTCGGGCCGATGTTGTCGCCCAGCTCGGTAATGAACCGCCGGGTAATCCGCCGCAGCTCGGTCTGGGTCAGCGTCTTGGGGTTGCAGCTCACGCCGCCCTTGGCACCACCAAAAGGGATATCGATCAGGGCGCACTTCCAGGTCATCAGTGTCGCCAGCGCGGTGACCTCCTCCTTGTCAACATCAGGATGGTAACGGATACCCCCCTTGCCCGGGCCCAGCACACGATTGTGCAACACACGGTAGCCCCGAAATGTCTGCACTGAGCCATCTTCCATCTCCACAGGAAAGCACAACTCAATCGTGCGCCGGGGTGCCACCAGGGAATCGATCAACCCCTTCTTGAAGCCTTCGAGATAGGTAATCGCACGCTCGAACTGAAAGCGCGCCAGATGTGCAGGATCCAGATCTTCGCTGATGCCATTGATCGCAAGCTGCTGGGTCTGAGCCGGCATGGGAGGCTTTTGCTCCATGGTCTATTCCTTGCCCCAGTAGCTCGTTTCGATACCTTCGCCAAGATCGGCGGCAATCAGGCGACGGCGAACTTCCAGCAGCTTCTCGATCAGCGCAGGTTCATGCTCCTCATAGGCTGCGGCATCCGGGTTGCGCTTGACGACGACACCCAGCAGTTCGGTAATCGCATTGCCAATCGAGTTCTGACTGATGGTCACGATCAGGTTGCCGGCGTCATTGCGATAGATGAGTTGCTTGAACGCGGGCTGCCAGCGAATTGCATTGGCATACTTGGGGTCACGAATGCAGTGGTCGCGCACCTTCTTGGCCGCTGCCAGAAAATCATTGTTGTACAGCAGCTTGTCCTCGACCTGATCCGGGAAATGCACGCCAGCCGGGAGTGGCGCGTTGCGACTGGAGACCTGGGTAAAGAAGGTACGGTAGAAATCGATGAAGCCCTTCAGAATCACATCGTATTCCCGCCAGAAATAGATGCTCTTGAGCTTGTCCAGCCCGCCCTGAACCTCCCAGCTCGGCAAACCCTGTGGATAGCCGGTCAGCTGAATCTGCGACGAGCCATCATCCACCAGTTTGAGAACCTGCAAATCAAGGCTGGAGAAGAACTCACGATAGACATCATGCATATAGGACTGGAACAGGCTGTGCTGGCCACCATCCGTCAGATTCGGATTGTCCAGATCCGCCAGCTTTGCCGCCTTCAACTCCGCCTTGTCGAATACCATGAAGTGGTTGTGCAGCATGCGAATACTGGGTACGCCCGGAGAGGTCAACGGCCAGGTTGCATCCAGACTGGCCTCACCGGCGAGAATCAGCGCCTCAGCCGGATCAGGAAAGGTCTCCATCATGTACTCAATGAGAATCTGGTTCATCCGGTTCCAGACATTCTTGACGTTCTCCGGCACCTGGGTGCGACGAACCGGCCGCCCCAATGGATTGAGAATCGTCTTGGAGGTGTTGTATATGATCGAGGTATCAAACGTGGTGCTGTGCCCCAACGCCTTGCGATACATCAGCAGGTTTTCCGGATTGATCAGCAAACCGTTGTTGTTGACCAGATCATTGAGATTCTCGGTGCTGTTGAAGAACTCATTGGGTGCCATACCTTCTGGAACATCCAGTGGAATCGGCCTGAAGGGTGTCACAATCTCGCGTGGACCAAACTGCATAAATCACCTCGATATGGATTGAACCTAGAACGCGTAATACCGCGAGTAACTGGTCAGCTACCACATGGGTGGACTACTCGGTGCGAGTAGTTACCCGCGTGAAGGCACGGATCCCGATTCCACGGTAGTACTGCAAATGCGCACAAGTGTACCGCGAGGGCCGATGACATACTCATAGAACCTGTTAGAGGTCGTAATAAATTGAGGTGATAGGAAGCGTAAGGTGGAATGCGCCGGGAGGATATGCAGTAGCGCAACAAGGGCGAAGAAGCCCTGAAAAAAATGGTGGGTCGTGAGCGATTCGAACGCTCGACCATCGCATTAAAAGTGCGGTGCTCTACCAGCTGAGCTAACGACCCGTCCTGAAAGAGGGCGTAATAATACACGCAATCGGGATAATCACAACCCCTTTTGCAAAGAAAAACCGGGGATTTTTTCCGCAGTCCTTTTCACTCGTCGGCAGGGCTACACCGGATCGAGTTTACGCAAACTATTGGGCAACAGCCTGAGATCGGCCATACCCGTGACCAATGCTTTGGCAAATGTGGCCTCATCTTCATAAACCATCATGTAGAGCTGAACCTTCATGGTCAGGGCGCTACCCAGCATGATGGCAAACATGGTCATGAACGAACCAATAGCCAGCGTCGAGGCACCGGATACCCCCTGCCCGATCGTGCACCCCATACCCAGCACGCCGCCAATTCCCATCAACAGGCCACCAACAATATGGTTGATGAAATCGCGGATATCATTGAACCACTCGATCCTGAACTTCCGGGTAACCAGTGAATAGAGCAGCGAACCGGCAATGGCCCCCGCAGCGGCAAACATGGCAAATGTCAGTAGCAGCTGGGGAAATCCACTCAGACTCCAGTGATAGAGCTGTCCACTGGGCTGGACAAACGTCAACGCCTGCGCTCCGACAGCCAGCGGCCGCTCGTCCATGAACTCCACCTCTTCCAGCAGCGCCTGCCCCATCGGACCCGTGGTAACAAACCAGGCGGCCACTACCGCCAGCCCGACAACCAGCCCACCCAGCATGTTATCGAAGCTGCCCCTGAAATCACGGGACCAGAATGCCCACACCATGATGCCGCCGGCCAGCACCAGCGCAACAATGGTTTCCAGATTGGCGGCTTGCAGGTCGAACAGACCGCCAAGAATGGCTGGAATACTCTGATCGGATATATTGAAATTGCCAAGATTGACGAACAGTGGCGTCATCCACTGAAGGAATGCATTGTAGCCAAAGTTGGTGAAGATCATCAGATAGGCAGTGAACCCCATTGCGACAATGGTAAAGATCGACTTGATGTTGCCACCCCCTACACGCAGCAGGTTCTTGTTGCCGCATCCGGATCCCAGCGTCATGCCAATACCAAACAGCAAACCACCCAGCAGGTAGCGCGGCCAGGCCAGCATGGCCGTCCGGTAAGGCGGTACCGCAGTATCATTGCTGGCCGTCATGGAAAAATCACTGATGCCGAAATACTGCAATGCGGTCACGCCCAGAATCGCCACCGCCGTGGCAAACAACCAGGCCCGCATGCGGCCGGTATCCCCCATATTGACGGCATCCGATACCGCCCCCATGGTGCAGAAGTTGGTCTTGACCGCCACAGCACCCATGACCAGGGTAATAGCAAATGCGGCAAGAAGGATTTGAAGTGACAGATCCATGCTTTTTCCTTTGGTTATTCGATATCATCGGGAAAGCACCGGGACAAATCCCGGGAAATTCCCGTTGGATAGGGGAACTTACTCCACATAGCGCGTGGTATCGGCAATACCGGCGGCCTCAAAGCCCGCCTTGCGTAACCGGCAGGCATCACACTTGCCGCAGGCCCGACCCTGCGCATCAGCCTGATAGCAACTGACCGTGTCACGGTAATCGACCCCAAGCGCAATGCCATGGTGAATGATTTCCGCCTTGGAGAGGGCGATCAAGGGAGTATTGATATGCACCGACTGCCCCTCGACCGCCGCCTTGGTGGCCAGATTGGCCATGGTTTCAAAGGCCTCGATAAAGCCGGGCCGGCAATCAGGGTAACCGGAATAGTCTACGGCATTGACGCCGATATAGATGTCCGGCGCCGAGAGCACCTCGGCCCAGGCCAGTGCTATCGACAGAAATACGGTATTGCGCGCCGGTACATAGGTGACGGGAATCCCGCGGGCCAACTGTTCTGGCACATCGATACTCATATCCGTCAGCGCAGAGCCACCAATCCCCGTCAGATCGAGATCAATGATCCTGTGTGCCCTGGCATTGAATTTTTCGGCCAGTACAGCCGCTGCCTGGAGCTCGGCGCTGTGGCGCTGACCATAACGAAAACTCAACGCATGACACTCATGCCCCTGTGCAGTCGCCATGGCCAGTACGGTGGCGGAATCCATGCCCCCCGACAGCAATACAACAGCCGGCTTGCTCATCTTCCCGCCTCATCACCCCAGAGGAGCTTGTGCAATTGCAACTGAAACCGCGCCTGCAAACCATCCTGCAACATCCAGTCGGCCAACGCTGCCGGGTCGAGCCGATCATGCACGGGCGAAATCAGCACCTCGCATTTATCCACCAAGTCGTACTGCGTCATCATCTCCTTGGTCCATTCATAATCAGCCCGGCTGCCAATGACAAACTTGACCTGGTCACGCAAAGTCAGGCAGTCGAGATTCTGATAGCGGTTACGCTGCGCTTCACCCGAATCCGGTGTTTTCAGATCCATGACCTTCACCACCCTGGCATCCACGACACTGACATCGAGCGCACCACTGGTTTCCAGCGAGATGTGATAACCGGCATCCGCCAATAGCGACAACAAGGTGGCGCAGTGTTTTTGTGCCAGCGGTTCTCCACCTGTTACCGTGACATGACGCGCAGGGAACGCAGCCACCTGCGCCACGACTGCGGGCAGTGACATCCATTCGCCACCAGTAAAGGCATACTCGGTATCACAATAGGTGCAACGCAGCGGGCATCCCGTCAAACGGATAAAGGTGGTAGGCCAACCTACCGTGCGCGACTCCCCTTGCAGCGACGTAAAGATTTCAGTGACTTTCAGACGTTCTGCCGACGATGCCCGTTGCGACGGGTTTTCGATCAAACTTCCGCCCACATGCGCACCAGGTTGGCATAGGCGATATCCAGCTTCTTGGTATCTTCATCGGTGGGGGCCTTGCGCAACAGCTTCTCCCGGACACTGTTCATGCCGAACAGGATTTCGCGCTGCTCTGCATTACGGATCATGCTCTGGATCCAGGTCACCATGACCCGGCGCTCGCCGGAGATGACCTCATTCACATGATGCAGGCTGTGGGAGGGATAGACCACGGCATGGCCGGCAGGCAGCTTCATCACCTTTTCGCCATAGGTCGTCCGCACCACCAGTTCACCCCCCTCATACTCATCCGGCCCGCTCAGAAAGACCGTCGTGGAGACATCAGTACGGAAATAGTGCGGTGCACCCATGACCGGATCGTCGATGTGATCACCATACTGTTTGCCCTGGCGGTAGCGGGCATAGAACGGGGAACCCATCTTGTTGGGCAGGGCAGCGTTCTTGAAGACCGGGTGTCGCATCAGATTTCTCAGCACCAGTCCATTGAGCTGCTTGTAGATATCCGATTTCTGATCCATCTCCTCATTCTTCTTGACCAGCTGCGCAGCCATGCCGGCCGACAACTTGCCATCGACAAATTCCGCCTGCTCGAAGAGCTGACTGACGAGTTCGAGATCCTTGGGACCAATAACTGAAGGGATGATGACCAGCATGGCAAACTCCTGCTTTTGATATGACCGGATTGGCGCCCCGCGAAGAGAACAGCGGGATAGACGCCGTTTACTGCAAACGGCTGCAGGATACCAATAAACCGATGACGGGGGTATCACCAAAACCCTCCCTTGCCATCACGCGGGAGGGTTTTGCGTTACTCAGTAAGCCAGATTCGTCTGCTCCCAGCCAAACGTGCAATCGAGTTCGGCACGGACCATCTTCATGCCGCTCAGGCCATCATTCACGATTGCAACCAGTGGCGCACGGTGGCCCAGCCGGATATGCGGCTTCTGCAACCAGAACACACCTGCCTTGGGGCTGTGAGGATAGGCAGTGCGCAAGCCTTCGGAAATGCCGACCAGATGCTCGATTCTTTCATTGAGATCATCGTTATCGGGAAAGGCTGTCCCGGTATTGTAGCGCTCCATCTGCCGAAACGGGATTTCCAGGCCCAGCGCCGTATGGATGTCGCGAGCACTCAATCCCCAGCTGTTCATCAGCTTCATGATCGCCCGGGTCAGTTCCCTGCGATAATTTTCATCATCTGTATTCATTGCCGTATTCCTCTCTTATTCCGGCTTCTTCAGCCCATCGATTGAGACCACGTTACTGGTTCGGGGCTCGTCAGCATAACGGGGGCGTTCTTTCACTTCGATGCCCCGCAGCTCGGCCAGTTCACGCTCCCGCTCGGATATTCTCGCGAGACACTGGCGAATCTCTTCCACGGTGTCGTCGCTGATGCCCCGGCTCAAGCCGGGAGCAGGTGGTGTGGTGTCTCTGACCACGGAGGCCAGCGTCTTGCGCATCATGATCATGATGTGCTGTTCCTTCTCGAGTTCATCACTCATGTTTCATACCTATCGGATAGTCCGGTTGCTGCTCGATCAGCGGCACCAGGTTATTGAAGGCGGCCTGCAGTGCCTCTTCCACAACCGGATGATAAAAAGTCATTTGCAATGCTTCAAATACAGTCATGTTCTGCTGAATGGCCCATGACAGCAAATGTCCCAGACTTTCCCCTTTCACGGCGATCATCGACCCACCCAGCAATCTGCCAGTCTGCCTGTCTGCATAGATCCGGATCACGCCCTTGTTCTTGGCCATGATCAGGGCGCGGCCAACAGGCCCCATGGGCATTTCCGCAACCACGACATCGTCACGATCCTGCAGCTCGTCCCATGTGGCACCGACCGTGACGATATTCGGATCACAGAAGGTGATCGCCAGCAAGGGCTTGCGCACAAAGCGTTCTGCCGACAGGCGGGCGGCGTTGTAACCGGCAATCTTGCCTTCGTCTCCCGCCTCGTGGAGGATCGGCACATCACCATCCACATCACCCGCGATATAGACTGGCAGATCGGCAATTTGCATCGTATTGCGGTCATAGGGTGGGATGCCACGCTCATCCAGCGCCACTCCCAGCGTCTCCAGGCCAAGGTTCCGGGTATTGGTGGTACGCCCGATGCTGACCAGCACCTTGTCGACAACGACTTCATTGTCACCCGCCTTGACTCTGATCTGCTCTCCCGCAGCAGACAACTCCGCGGACTCACCCAGCCACATGGGGAATTCACTACTCATAATCCTGATGGCATGGTCATTGACAACGGGATCACAGAGGCCGGAAACACGCTCCAGCGCATCGATCCCCGTCACCTCGACACCGACCCGGCTCAATGCCTGTCCCAGTTCGAGACCGATCACACCCAGCCCGATCACGGCCATCGAATTGGGCAGTGCTTCCATTTCGAAGAATTCATCCGTGGTTACGACCTTGTCACCAAACTCACGCCAAGGCGCCGGCATGATGGGCGTGGAGCCCGTGGCAATGACGATGGCATCGGCCTGAATCTCTTCATCATTGACAATCAGGGAGTTGGGACCCGTCAGGCGCGCATAGCCGTCAATCAACTCATCGCCCATATTATCCGTCGAACTGCCGAGGACACGATCGACAAAGACATCACGCAGATCACGGACATGCTCCATCAGGTCTTCATGTTCGATCCCCAGATCATCACCACCTACAATGCAGTGACGCTTGAAAATATGCCGGCGATGGAAATCCTCGGCCACCTGAATGAACGCCTTGGAGGGCATGCAGCCGACGCGGGCACAGGTTGTTCCCAGATGCCCACCATTGATCAACACAAAAGACTTGCCTGCCCGGCGCACCTGCCCCATGGCATTCAAACCGGCGGTTCCGGCGCCGATGATTGCGACCTCTACCTTTCTGGTCATTGATTATCCTGTTGAAATATGCAAATAGCGCAAAGATAGCAGAGATACCGGTACAGTGGAAAAACCCTTAGTCCGGCGGCCGCTTTACGAGCACTGACTGAAGCTGAGGTTCAAGCGGGAATTTCCTGAGCCGCTGTGGAATCAGGAGCTTGTGCCAGACACCACGATCAAGCCTCGGATTCAGGCACGACTCATCTCTTAATCCAGCGCCATTTATAGGCTACACTGCCGAAATTCCCCAATTGCAACAGGAATCGAGACATGCTGTTTACCTTGTACATAGACGACAATGCCATTCCCATCAATGTCCCGGATGCATTACTGCACGATGCAGGCGATATATTCGACAAGATGGATGCCGATATGGACAAGGGATGGCAGATGGGTCGAACCTGGGTGGACAACCCGGATCTGGAGCAACGCTGTCAGGTGGCTGCCGAGCGGATCGTCACGGCCTACGATACCGATAATCAGAAGATGGGAATGATGATGGCCGGATACATCATGGCAAGAGCGCCATTGATTCGTGTGGCCAGAGTCCCGACCAACGGGGAAATTCAGGATATCGAACTGCTGACGTCGGCTGAACCATTCTGACCGGATTTGCCTGCAGCCGTCTGCTGCTTCATCAAGTCAGGTTCGATGGCGCAAACAGGAGCCTGTCGAGAAATTCCGCTCCGGCAGCCGCCATGAAGATTCAGGCTGGTGGCGTTGGAGTGGCCTCGGCCAACTCTTCGTCCTGATGCTTGCGCCACTGCAGCCGCTTCTTCATTGCATAGCAATTGTCGGCATTCTTTACCATGTAATCCTTGCCGGCATGCACAAATCCCAGCTTCTCATAGAAACGTTTTACCCTCTTGATCTCCTCGGGATCACGATCCCGACCGTAGTCCTGGGATAGCGGGAAGGCCTTCAGCCCAATCAAGGCGTGCTCGATATCGATAGTCAGGCTCATTTGCTTCATCAAGCTCATGCCAATGCCTTGCCCACGCAATTCCGGCTTCACCAACACCTCATCGATATAGACCAGACTGTCGCATTGGGGTTGCGGGCAGCTGGAATCATTACCCTCTCCCGGAAGGTAACAGATGCCTCCATGGAAAACCGTGGCCCGGAAATCAGAAATATCGGGTGAAATCGAATCCATCAGCGCCCCAATATCAACGCCATCCACCCGCGCCGCCGCCAGATCAATACGATGACCCCTGATGACACCCACTTCGACTTCGGTGGCCTCGTCATCATCCCACTGCATGGCTCGCCCGGTGAATTCGATGACATAGGGCGCAGTCTCCTCATCCGCTACAGGCTTGACAATAAATTCGAACTCCAGAGGCTCGCTCATGGTGACCACCATATATTAGATATCTTTAATGGAGGATAGGTAACTATCGGAAGCTAAGCAAATTAATTATTGATAATTATCAAACTCGCATCCTATTTCACACCACCTATCCCGTCCGATCGGCAACCACGTGATCGAATACCCCGATTTCCCGGTTACAGCAGATTGTCTTCAATCAGCGCAGAGATCTTTGCAGCGGGGCCAGGCTGCGACGGCTCGAGAATGGCATCCATCAATCCCTGCCAATGGTCTTGCCCCTGTTCGATACAGGCTTTCAGCGGCTGCAGGTCCCCATTGTGATCCCACTTGCGATAAGCCTGATACAGCATCGGCGAAAGATACTTGCGCATGGGGTCTAGTGTGGCGAAATAGAAATGGATCAGCTGCGGCCGCCCATCGTCGATCAATGCAGGCAGTGTGGAGAGGGCATCAGCCAGATTGTCGCGAATGGCCCGCAGCTGCAGTTCAGCCTTGTGACCACTGACCGATAGCAACAGGGACTGCCATGACGATTCAATCCCGGTGCCTACCCTCACCTCTCCCACCTCATGCAGCAGAACCGCCTGAAGCTGATCATCGACCAGTGCTGCCAGCCCGCTTTCCAGATCATCATCCAACCTATAAAAGGACAACGCCCGTCCCATCGGGCTTTCGCAACGATTCCAGCGCCACTCCTGCACCCGCTCCCAGAGCAGCCTGGTCAGGGATTCCCGCCGCAGATAGATGACATTGCCACGCGTCATGGCCGGGGGCGATACCAGATCCCGTGCCCATTCCCGGCCTGAAATCAGCACGGTAAATCCGTTGTAATCCTTCTTTTCCAGCAGATCGGCCAGGTAGAAATGCGCCGCCGAGTGTTTGCCCAATCCGCTGCTGTAGATCAACCCTTGCGGCAACAGGGCTGTATTGATCACCTCGTTGGCAAACGTGTCCATCGCCTCATCATCCAGCGGCAGTTTCCGGAAGGCCTGTGTTTCCAGAGACTCCCACTGCGCCTCACGCTGCCTGACCCATTCTCCAACCTGATGGTTATCCAGCTCCCTGTCCAGCGGATAGCCTTGCTCCCAGCGATACAGCTCGCGCATTTTCATCAGGTAGGTACACAAGGTGTAATCTGCTGCATGCTGCGCATCAGCAATATGGCAATTGTGCCTGACAGCATCCAGCAACGGTTCATGCAAGCCGATCATAACCACCTCGTTAGGCCTTTCACCTGATTTCCTACCAAATTACTCTGTAATTTTTATGCTACCATCCCTACCCATTTTGACCAACTCATCAGCAATCATCTATGGCTATACGACTCAAGACCAAATGGCACAACAAGGAGAAGGAGCGAACCGTTGAGGAAATCGCCAGCGCACTGGCTTTCTCCATCTGGCGCATCGGCATGGAAGGTGTACTGCATCTTGAAAACGAGGACTTTCAGACCGACACCAATTCCCAGCGAATGGATATTGCAGCCGTTTTCGTCATCTTTCTGACCCATTTGATAGACCGCATGGCCTACAGCCGCCTGACCGATGAGGAACGGGCAGCACTGGTCACGGCACTGGCCAAGAAACTGGCCGTCTTCATGCAGGAGAACCGGGAAGAGGTCGAGGGACCGGGCGACTACACCAGCGGGTTCATCGAAAAGCTGAACACCCAGATTGGTGACTATGCCGAATGCAACTGGACAGAGGAAGACGGACCCGGCTTCTCCATGCGCCGTACCTTTGGCGACCATGTCACCGAGGTGATGGGCGACAAGTATCGCAAATGGGTCACGACCTACATCATCGATATCGAAACCCCCGAAGCCCTGAAAACACTTGATCGCACTGTCAAGTCACTGCTGGGCTGGGAGTCCTGAACCTGAAATCATAAAAAAAAACCCGCCATCTCCAGAGGAGATGGCGGGCTTCAATCTGGAAGACATGCCGCTTGAGCAAATCGCTCAAGGCTGCCAGGCATCCGCGATCAAGGGTCGCATGGCCCGGAGGCAGACCAGCTTATGAAATCCAGGCAGTGTAGCCTTCTGTGTTCTTGGCTTCGCCGTCTGCGTAACCTGCTTCATAGGCTTCGGTAATGCGCTGCTCTTCACGCTTGGGATGCCCCAGGTAACCACCCTGCCAGCCAATGATGTAGTCATTGTCAACGCCTTTTTCTTCCATCACGTCGGTTGTTGCACGGTATTCATCATTCATAATTTGTCTCCAAACCATTTAGTAAAATTGCTAAACCTGGCCGCTGTATACCCTATAACAAGCTCAATCACAACCAGTACCCGAATAATCCACCCCTGAAATCAGGTCATGCGATGTCCGACAAACACTGCCCGGCAGGGCCGCAGCAGATTCGCGAACTCATAATGGTGCGGAATGCTATATCAAGAGTCACTGATGCAGCAATATCCCTATCGGAGGGGGGAAACAGGAAAAAGAGGGACCAGCCCCTTGTATTCACGACCAATTTCCCAGAGACAGTTCCTGTATCTGCTGCATCGAATAACGCTAAACTACACGGAACAAATCCATCTGCGCCCCAGAACGACCGAGCGCAAAACCCATTACCACCACAGGAAACTGCCTTGCCATGAGTCGTCTAGCGGCCTACATCGGACCCGGGATTTCACTGAAAAGCTTTCTTGCCGACCCGTCCAACAGCCTGTATCAGCAGGCCCGCCAATCCCAGGAATCCGTCTACTCCACCTTCAATGCCGACGGGTTCGGTATTGGCTGGTACCAGGATCTTGCGCCCCAACGCTACATCATGACCTCCCCAATCTGGCACGATGGCAATCTCAATGCGCTGGCACACTCCCTGCACAGTGATCTCTGGCTGGGTGTGGTGCGCAGCAATATCGGTCGCGGCAGCGCCACCCCCTATAATGCCCAACCCTATGTGAGCGACGCGCTGCTATTCATGCATGACGGCTTTGTCGAAGACTTCAACCACAACCTGAAACCTGCCTGCCTGAGCTACCTTTCACCAGATATTGCCAGCAACATCCATGGCAATTCCGATTCGGAGTACCTGTTCGCCCTGTTGCGCCAGCGCATGCTCGATCCCGATGAACTGACGCTGGAACACGCCCTGGCTGATATCCTGGCCAATCTGGAAGTATCACTGCGCGATATCCCCTCATTGCTGAATATCGTCCTGTCCGATGGTCAACGGCTGATCGCAACGCGCCACGCCACCAGCCACCAATGCCCCAGCCTGTACTACACCACCGACAATGAACATTTTCCGGGAGGACAGTTGATTGCCTCGGAACCGCTGGACGACAGTGACAGCTGGGAACCCGTACTCGAACACCACATCATCATTCTGGAACAAGGCTGTGCACCAAAGATCTCGCACATCTGACCCAGCCACATCCCGCTCGCGGACACATTGCAGACGGGGCAATCAAGCATTCCGATGCAGCTGAGCCTGAGCGGAACCTGCGGCAAGCGCAATTGCGGGAATCCTGCCCTGCGGGTCAACAGCCGCCCGATGCGCAACCTGCTCTCCCTTCCTGCAATGGTTGTGATACTGCTGCTCACCAACCCGGCCACCACATTTGCAAACGATGGCCCCATGTGTACGCCCACCCGGGTGGAAATACTGCAGTTCTTCGACAGCTTCGATCCCATGCCTGCGGAAGCGCAGCCCAAACCCAAGGAAAGCCCTGCAATCGAGCCCATTATGCAGCAACCCTATGATTTCGAGGAGCAGCATTCCAGAATCACAAAGAACCTGCAGGAAACAGCCGTCTGGATGGATCAGTTCTTTGGCAACGACCGTATCGCGGAATCCAATGCTTCATCGGAACTGCGGCTCTCCTGGCAGAACAACTTTCGCGAGTACGACACCCCCACCTCCAAACTGCGCCTGCGAGGCAAGATCAACCTCCCCCACATGCAAAGGCGGTTGCACCTGGTCTTCGAAGGGGAGCCCGACAAGAATGATATCTCGGGCCTGGACAAGCAGAACAGCACCTCGGCCATTCGTTACAACGTCATGGAAAATGCCATCAAATCCATCAACTTCGACCTCGGGCTACGCGGTGGCTTTTCCAACCCACGGCTGTTTACCCGCCTGTGGTCACGCAAGGTGCTTCTCAAGGATCACAACAAGCTGCACCGCCTTTCACCGGCACTGACCTACGATACCCGCCTAGGCTGGGAAACCTACCTCCGTTATGACACAGAATACGAACCCTGGGAACATATCTTCCTGCGTACCACCACCAGACCCGGCTGGTCCCAGGACAAGGATGGCTTTACCTTCGAACAGAACTTCACCGCCTACAAACAGGTTTCCGATCATCGTTTCATCGCTGTCGACTGGTTGAACAGTGCCGTCATCTACCCCTATTCCGATGTCCTTTCCCGGCTCAGGGTACGCCACCGCCGAGCCCTCTGGATGGACAAGCTCTTTCTGGAATTTGCCCCCGGCCTCCGCTTTGCCGAAGAAAACCACTACCGGCCGGAATGGGAAGCCTATGTCACGCTGGAAATAGTATTCTCACCCGATCGCAACAACTGATATTCTCTACAGCATTCATTTTCAGGATTTCTCCATCAGGAGTACACGATGAACCTGCTGAAAGACCTTGTCACCAATGTCCGCCAGGCCCTGGACGAAGATATCGGCGACGGTGACGTTACCGCCAGCCTGATCCCCGACAGCCTCTCCTCCACAGCCACCGTCATACTTCGTGAAGAAGCAGTGATTTGCGGGCAGCCCTGGTTTGATGAGGTTTTCCGGCAACTCGATGATCAGGTGTCCATCACCTGGCAGGTTCCCGAAGCCAGTCTCCAGCCCGCCGATACCCTGCTGTGTACGCTCGATGGCAACGCCCGCAGCCTGCTCGCGGGGGAACGCACCGCACTCAACTTCCTCCAGCTGCTGTCAGGGACCGCCACGACAACCCGACAATATGCTACAGCACTCAAAGGATTACCAGCCTCCATTCTGGATACCCGAAAGACCATCCCCGGCCTCAGACTTGCACAAAAGTACGCTGTTGCAGCCGGAGGGGGCAGGAATCATCGTATCGGGTTGTACGATCAGATACTGATCAAGGAGAACCATATTGCGGCAGCCGGCTCGATTGCCCGGGCCGTTGCCTCGGCCCGGCAACAATACCCTCACCTGAAAATCGAAGTGGAAACGGAAAATCTTAATGAATTCCGGCAGGCACTGGAGACCGCAGCGGATATCATCATGCTCGATAATTTCAGCCTCGACGACATGCGTCGTGCCGTTGGCATCAACCACGGACAAAAACAGCTGGAAGCATCCGGGAATGTCACGCTCGACAGCGTGAGAAACATCGCTGCCACCGGCGTTGATTATATTTCCTGCGGCGCACTGACTAAAAACCTCGACAGTATCGATCTTTCCATGCGTTTCCGGCAGTAGCGCAACGACCTGCCAGCGCCGGAAATTGCCGCTCCGGGCTGCAATTGCCGACATAAAACCCCACACAACCAACCACTGAAAGGCAATTTCATGCCGCCTGGGCAAACAGCAATGGCGGCCACAGACAAAATTTCGGTTACATCTCACCATACCCGGCAAGATTTTGCCGATAATGCTCCCACTGGTTCAACAAACGAACAGCTGACCACGCAAGGTCGGAACCCGATATTTCATCCATAACAATAAGAATTGGTGATTTCATGAATAAACTCAAGCAACGCTCCCTCACCCTGACTCTGGCAACAATCCTGGCGGGTTCTGCCGGCAGTGCCATGGCACTGGATGTCTCCATGGGCGCCAAGGCTGGAACATTGGGTTATGGCATGGACATGTCGATCCCGGTCTCGGACAAGATTCGCCTGAGGGGTGGGTTCAACCAGTTCAGCTTCAACTACGACGACAGTATAACCAGCTCCAGTACGGTGCAGGGCGCCAACGTCAGCAACTCCGCAACCTATTCCACGACCTTCAATTTCAACACGATTGAATTGCTGGCCGATTACCACCCCTTCCGCTCAGGATTGCGCCTGACCGGTGGCCTGATGCTCAACAACAATGAATTCAAGGGGACCGCCGTTGCCGGCGATCAGACCATCGAGATTGGGAATTACCAGTCGAGCCAGGGCGCGGATCTGCAGGCCGATGTCAGCGTAACCTTCCCCTCGACAGCCCCCTACCTGGGATTCGGCTATGACTCTTCATCCTACGGAAAAAAGGGTCTGAGCTTCACCTACGATATAGGTGTACTTTTTCAGGGGGAGCCCACCGCAAAGGTTGAACTCTCTGGCGCAGACGCCGCACTGGTTCCCACGGCTGAAATCGATGCAGAGGTGGCCAATATCAATGAGACGCTGGCCGATTTCAAACTCTACCCTGTTGCCAACGTGGGCTTGAGCTACTACTTCTGATTTGACCACCTCACCAGGAGTACCCGCTCCACCTGTGGGGCGAGTACTCCTGAGGAAAATGAAATACGGGGCCGCAGATTGAACGCTGCGGCCCTCACACCAGGGAACAGGAATGGACTACCGTGCGCCCAGCAATGTCTTGAAGTTCTTGCTTACGACACCAAATTTGCCGACAACCTTGTCCACCCCACCCTCACATTGCCGAATCAGCGACTGGGTACTCCCACGCAGCTTTTCCATGGCAGAGCGCCACAGATTGAAGTGTGTCGTCATTTCGATCAGCGGTGCCTGCGAGAGTTTCCGCGTCAGCGCATCGATATTACCCGCTTCACTACACAGCTTGCGACGCCCTTCATCGGGCGGGAGATACTGTGTCGATTCAACCGCCCGGATCAGGGCTGCCTGCAGGAGATTCAGCTCAAGCGGCAGGTTCTTTCGCTCCTGGAGCGGCTTGAGGCCCAGCCCGAGCTTGATGCCGGCATCAGTCTCGGGAACCGATTCTGCTGGCGCCTCCGGCACGCTTTTCCCCCTGGTGGGCGGCACAAAAACCGCGGGCACCTCGGCTGCAGGCAAGGGGTCCAACTCAGGTTTGTCAGGGTTCTGCACACCACGGCTTTCTGCTGCCGTAGCCATTGCGGGTTCAGACTCTGCGGAAGGCACTCCTGCCGACTCACGAACCGGGCGTGCTGGCGCCTTTTCGGCAGTAGCCTTTGCGTCCTCATCGACAACGGAATCAGGCGCCGAAACCTTGGGTACGGGAGATACGAAGACAGGCACACCACCAGCAGGTTTATCCGCCAATGGTGCATTGGTAGGGTAGGTCCGTGCCAGAGGCAGATCACTCAGTGAACGGCCGGACGTCGGAGGTATCGCGGCTCGCTCGGCACTCGGCTTTGCAGGAGGCGTGACAAAAATGGGTTCAGCGGCGATTGCCGCACCCAAAACAACGATACCGATTACCAATCCAGGTAAAACGCTTTTATTCTCTAATAACATAAGCACTCAAGTCCTCGGGTGGTTTGACAACCACTTGGTTATTTATAATCCCAGGACTCCCCAAAGGAGTTAGTCGGAGCCAGCCATTCAACAATGATGACACCGGATAATACAATCAACGGCCAGCTCCCAGGGAAATATCTCCCCCAGGCATTGGCCATCAGTTTTTCTAGTTATGGCTTCCCTCTGCCGGCCAACAGCCTGCAGTCCTTGTTCAAGCCGCCTGCTCCGGTATGGCGCCTGCGACCCGTGTAATTTCGTTTCTCTCCGTTACATAGACGAGTTTCGGTTTATAGCTTGCCGCTTCAAGCTCATCCAACTCAGCATAGGTGCATATGATGACGATATCGTTGACATTGGCCTTGTGCGCCGCCGCACCATTGACCGAAATCATACCGCTACCCGTTTCCCCACGGATTGCATAGGTCGTGAATCGTTCACCATTAGTGACATTATAAATCTCGATTCGTTCATATTCGAGAATGCCGGCCGCATCCAGCAAGTTGGTATCAATCGCGCAGGAACCCTCATAGCCCAACTCTACGTCGGTGACGGTTACCCTGTGCAATTTGGACTTGAGAAGTGTAAGCCTCATCAATGACCTCGGATCAAATACGATGGATTCTATTATGGGGGATGTATCACAACTGTTCAAACATGACAGAAGCAGGATAAGCCGGGTTAATCGTCATCCAGGGATTTACACCTCAAGGGCACTTCCTGCGGGCGCAGCCAAATGCCGTTAAGTCCGACAGGCTCCCAGGAGTCTGTCGGACTTAACCGTTTGAAGCGAAAATCAATGGGGGCGAATTAAGTCGGTTTATCGTGTAAGGAGAATAGCAGAGCTATTTGACGAACAGGATAAGCTGAGTTAATCGCCATCCAGAGATTTGCA
>CAYTPO010000013.1:0-14902 GCA_964439815.1 uncultured Thiotrichales bacterium | reverse complement strand
CCATGCTACTGGAGATTCTCTCCGAGAGTGAGTGGGATGCATTGCTGGAAGCTGCGGAAACACCGCAGGATCCCCTGTTCGAGGACGAATCGCGACTGGCCTATAATGCGCTTTACGAGAGAATCATGACCAGAGAGCAGGGGGAGTAAACCAGAGCCAACATCCATTGGCATTGATATCAGGCAGAGGTGGCGCAGTCTCAGCCGTCTTCAGGCCGAGGAGCCTTTGGTTTGCCCAGTGCGATGCCAGTGGTGGGCGTGGCTTCGAGAGGAGAGGGATTGCAGATCAACTCCTCGTGATGACGTTCGAATACACTGAGCCGACCATCGCCATTGTAATCCAGACCATGAAACAGTCGGAATCCTCCAGCCGAACAGCTATTGCCGGCGACCTCTTCGACGGGTTCCGCCAGTGACAGCGCTTGCGGCAGGCTATCCTGATACTGATTGCCGGGCACAGGTCGACCACACCCTGCAAGGAGGGTCAGGCAGGCGATACAAAGCGCCATGTGATCAACTGGATTCCTGAATGAACTCATAAGAAAGGTAGGATACACGTCCTGAGATAGTGAGGTCTTGATGTTATTCCCGGTATTGATTGGGACAATAGTTCAGTCGAACAGTTCATCAAAAATTTTTGCCCGTCCATTATAACGGCATTGTCTGTAACACTCCAGAAACAATTGGATAGCCTGAGTTTGTCACTTTCTTTGTGCAATGAATACCGCCCTGTTGGGTGCCGGGTATCCCTCGATGGTGCGTGTGGCATCACCCGGGAGCAGGAAGTCGCTGAGTGACTCCGATGGCATCCACTTGGTCCGGTGTTGTTCCTCGATCGAGGTGAAGCCCTGATCTACGCAGCGAATATTGGAGAACTTGCAGCGGGTCAACCAGTGCATGAGCGTATCGATCGTTGGCAGAAACCAGACATTGCGCATGCGGGCGTAGCGATCTTCGGGCATGAGCGCATACCCTTTCTCACCCTCGACGATCAATGTTTCCAGAATCAGCTCGCCGCCGGGGCGCAGGCAATCACGCAATTGCAGCAAATGGTCGATGGGGGAGCGACGATGATAGAGCACTCCCATGGAAAAGACGGTGTCGAAGGCCTGCAGATTGGGAGGCACGCTTTCCAGCGGCAGGGGCAGGACATCGACGGGCGGGGCGTGGGTAAAATGCTTGATCGCATGAAACTGGATAACAAACTGCATGGCCGGGTCGATACCAATCACCTGCCGTGCGCCCGCTCCCAGCATTCTCCAGCAGTGATAACCACTGCCGCAGCCCACGTCGAGTACGAGACGATCTCGCAGCGTGGAAATATGCGGCATGATGCGGTTCCATTTCCAGTCGGAGTGCCATTCCGTATCGATTTCAATGCCGAAGATGGCGTAAGGCCCCTTGCGCCAGGGGATCAGTGATTGCAATGATGTCCTGATCCGGGAGCGTTGGATTTCGTCGATCTCCTCTGCGGCCCCTATGGTGACGACATCGTTGTTCAGCACGATATGCTGTGCCGTGATCTCGGGCAGTTGCTCCAGCATCTCCATCCAGACTGGAACGCGGCCATGGGTTTGAGGGCTGAATGCCTCCTCCAGCTGGGCAGGCAGGCTTCTGGACCAGGGGCGCAGGTGGCCGGTCTGCATGCTCTCCAGCAGCCTTGCATGCAGGTTCACTTTATGGCCACCAGAGCTGCAAAGTTGAGGCATGAAAACCAGGGATAGACCGTTTGAAAACCACACTGCCGCAGACGTTCGATGTGTTCATCGAGCGTTTCAGCCACCAGAAAATTTTCCAGTGCGCTGCGTTTGCGGGCAATCTCCAGCTCGCTGTAGCCATTGGCACGTTTGAAGTCGAGATGGGATTCGTCGATGAAGGCCTGCTGTTCGGTATCGCTGAAACGGACCTTCTCCATCAGCAGCAGGGCCCCTCCAGGAAGCATGCCGTCGTGAATACGCAGCAGCAGCTCCCTGCGCTGCTGCCGGGGGATAAACTGCAGGATCAGGTTCATCACCACCAGGGAAGCCCTGTCGATAGGGACTTGCTGGATATCGGCAAGGATCACCTCCACGGGTACCGATGCCGGCTGTCTTGCGAGGTTTTCCGAGCATTTTTCGATCATGGCTGGTGCATTGTCGATGGCAAGAATGCGCGCACCCTCTGCATCGACATGTTGTTGCAGCATCAACGTGGAGGCACCAAGGGAACAGCCCAGATCATAGATATGGCTGTCCGGCATGGCAAAGCGGCGGGCAAAGACCGCAAGCATGCCCAGCATCGTCTGATAGCCGGGTACGGAGCGGTTAATCATGTCCTCGAAAACCGCAGTCACGGCTTCATCGAAGGCAAAGCTGCCGGGTTTGGCAGGGAGGTCGCTGTAGAGGGTATCGGGGGTGCGTGCTTTCACTGCATGCTGATCCGCAAGTAGGCAAAGCGCTAGTTTATAGTAGCGTAGTGATTCCGACTACAAGAGGGGGGGGTGATGAAAAACAGGTGGTTGCTGACGATACTGGTACTGCTGATTGCGCTGTTTTCCAGCTGGAAGCATCTGGTACCGCTGCTGCCCGAAGAACCTGGTGGGCATGATCAGGCGAACGGACAGCTCATGCAGGCGCATGCCGCACATCGGTCTGGTGTTTGGGTTGTGGTGAACGGACGTGTCAAGAGAGTTCTGGCCGACGACCTCGATGGAAACCGCCACCAGCGCTTCATTCTTCAGGTGGGAGAGGGGTTGACGGTATTGGTGTCGCACAATATCGATCTGGCGCCGCGAGTGTCTGTGCGTCCGGGAGATCGGGTGGTGCTGCGTGGCCGTTATGAATGGAATGCCAAAGGCGGGGTGGTACATTGGACCCACCATGATCCGCGGGGGCGAGTTTCCGGCGGCTGGATAGAGGTCGGAGGCAAGAGGGTCCGCTAGTAGGCTCCCTATTCTCGGACAGCCTCTTAGAACACTCTGCCTTGCGTCAACTCCTCTTCGGTAGCAGGGCGTACACTGACGATGGTCGCATCCAGATGCAGTGTTGCGCCAGCCAGTGGGTGATTCAGATCGACCTTGATGAGCTGCTCGTCCACTTCCTGCACGGTGACGATCTTGCGGCCGCCGGGGGTGTCGATTTCAAACAGCTGGCCTTCGACGATTTCGTTGACATCGGCAAAGAGCGAGGCTTCATACTCGGCGGTCTTGCTCTCGTCGTAGTCGCCAAAGGCTTCGTTGGGTGCGATGACGCGATCGTTGATCTTGTCATTGGCATGAAAGCCTTCCAGGGCGTGTTGTACGCCTGCGGGTAACATATCCGATCCATGCAGGTAGGTCAGGACGCCTCGGTCACGAGTGGTATCGAGCACATGTCCATCTTCATCGTAAATGGTGTAGTCGATGGTGACGACATGGTCGTTCTGTACCGGGTACTGGGGTATCTTGACTTCTGGTTCTCTGTGCGTGGAAAACAGTCTTCTTCCGCGTCGACTCATGTCATTGGACCTGTAACATAAAGATTGATGGGCAGGATACTAACCTATTGGCATTCATCGGTGTTTGATGGACTTCATGGTTTATTTTATACAAGATCAGGAGCAACTGCCCGGCCTACCCCTGAAATTTGCCATCACAACGCCAGAAAACGGTTGTCTTGGCAGAGTACACGTAACGGCAAGCAGTTGCTAAACGCCTGTGAACTCTTGCTTTTTTTCGGGTTTTACGGATTTCAGAGCCAATCTGCGCGGTTACCGTACAGGTGAACTACTCACTGATTGGTTACGATCAGGATTACACCAACTTCATGCACGTTTCCATGCTATCCGGAGCTTATCCATGCCGCAGGACAACCCCTTTCAGCCACCGGCTGCCCGTATTGTCGATTTGTCCGACACCTCCTCCCGGACGCTTGTAGCGCCGCAAAGACGTCCTGCCGGGCATGGCTGGTGCTGGATCAGGGATGGATTTGGCCTGTTTTCCAGGGCGCCACTGACCTGGGTAATGTTGATCCTGCTCTTCCTTGCTGTTTCATTCCTGCTGTCTCTGGTGCCAGTGGTTTCGCTGCTGAATTTTCCGCTCAGTATCCTGTTTGCCGGCGGTGTGATGCTCGGCTGTGCGGCGCTGGATCGGGGGGAGTCGCTCAGCCTGAAGCACTTGTTTGCCGGGTTGCAGACCGGTACCGCGGCGTTGCTGGGGTTGGGCGGGATCTATCTGGGGGCAGCGGTGCTGGTCATGATGGTCGTGGGGGCTGCAGGCATGATGTTCGAACAGGAACTGGGTGCGTTCCTGCTGTTGGCAACACAGCCTGGCGCCGTGGTTTCGCCGGATCAACTGCAGCCGGCCCTGCTGATACTGTCAGGGCTGTTGCTGCTGGGGTGGTTGCTGTTATCGCCGGTACTGATGGCGATCTGGTTTGCGCCCGCGCTGATCGTGTTGCATGAGAAGCCGGCATTGGAAGCGGCGACGCTGAGTCTCCAGGCCTGCCTGAAGAACTGGTTGCCGTTTACCGTCTATGGTTTGATTGCAACGCTGTTGATCATTCTCGGCACACTACCGCTCGGACTTGGTCTGCTGGTGGTCATCCCCGTGCTGACCGCCTCGGTTTACACGGGGTACAAGGACATCTTCCTGGAGTGAATGGCCTTGCTCAGCTTTTGGCTTCCCACTGTTCCGGTGTATAGGATTTGATGGACAGCGCATGGATCTCACCGCTCTTGATATAGTCATCGAGCAGCGGGTAGACCATTTTGTGCTGTTTCAGCATGCTGACGCCGGCAAATGCCTCGCTGACTACCGTTGCCTCATACTTGCCGCCTTCACCGATCACGTTGACCAGTGTGGTGTTCATGCCTTCTTCAATGATCTTCTTGATTTGTTCCGGGTCCATGCCTGCTCCGATAGTATTTTTTGAGGTAACTACCCTTCGCAAACTCCCGTTTTTTGCCTTGATCTGACGCATTTCAGGGGCTATCTGAGCAGTTACATTTGTTTTTGACTACTGACTGAGTAATTACTTGGTCAGTAGTTGAATTAATGAGTGGGGTAAGCTACTACGATTGTTCCGATTTCGCCAGAGCTGTTGTTGCGCTGCTACAATCCCCGTTTCCGAACAGCAACGCAGAGAAACAGACAACCATGTTAGGCAGAATCCTGGGAAAAACGGAACCCCTGCTCGATGCAGAGACCATCCAGTGGCAGTTCGATACCTTTGCCTGGGCACTGCGGCAGTTCGATGCTGAAGTGTTCTATGATGAAACCACGCTGGTGCTACCCGACAATGCCCACTTTCCCGGGCGTTCGGACAGTCCGCAAGCCATGGCGGATCTGATCTTCAATCACGTCAAGCAGTACGCGGGGGTAGGGCACTGGCCAACCCGGGTGATCGAGCAGAACGCCTGTGGCACGCTGGAGGCGCCGAAGGTGGAAATTGCAGGTAATCTGCGGGGCAGTGGTGGTGAGGTTGTCGATGTTGCAGAAGAACACCGCCTCCCGGTGCTCTACAATGAAGCGATGCTGTCCAGCCCGGAAACACTGATCGCCAGCTTTGCGCACACACTGGCTCACTATCTGGGCTCCATGTCCGACGAGGAACCGCCCGGTGGTCTGGAAAACTGGCCGCATATCACCGAACTGCTTGCGGTGTTCATGGGCTTTGGTGTGATCTTTGCCAATGATGCCTACAATTTTCGTGCCGGTTGCGGAAGCTGTTCGTCGCCAGCCGCCGAACGGGAAAATTACCTCTCCCAGCATGACATTACCTATGCGCTGGCCATCTTTACGGTCCTGAAATCCATCCCGCCCAAGCAGGTAGCACGACATCTGAAAAAGACGCTGCGCGCGTTCTTTAATCGAGCCGTCAAGGATGTCTCGCAACGAACCGGGATGTTGCAGCCACTCTCCCGGCAGGCATTGGCTTCAGCGCCTGCAATGCAGCGGATCGCGCAGCCGCAGTAGGCGGGTCACCTGGTCTGAACTGGCGTCAGTACCGGAGATTCAAAATGAATCCCGGCCCAGCCATGCTGCATGAAGTTGCGAATATTGCCGTGCCGGTCACCCCGAGGATCCTGCAGCACCTCCTCGCGATAGAAGCGTCCGAAACAGGCCAGCGTCGCTGCCTCGTCCAGCTGTTGCAGCCGGGCAAAGGCGAAAATCTTGCACGATCCTTCGTTACTGCCGGCGGTATTGGTGATCGCCCCTTTCCCCGTGCCATTGGTGAACTGGCCTGGTGAATAGTGGTAATGTTCGTCGATAGTGGCGATTACATCATTGAATTCGACGGTATCTGGGGCGTTCTGCAATTGCGTCACGAGCTGTTCGGGCGTCATGGATCAAGACCGGTTACATTGCGAGCACAGAATTATGATTGATGATGAAGAGGAAAACTATCTTGCCGAGCGTCCCAACAAGACGCAGCTGAAGCGCGAAATGCTGGCATTGCGGGATCTGGGAAAGCAGCTGGTGGCGTTGAGCCCCGCCAAACTGGCGGATGTCCCATTACCCGAGGATATACAGGATGCCGTGGTGCTGGCGCGAAAGCTGAAGAAGTCTGCGCTCAAGCGGCAGTTCATCTATATCGAAAAATTGATGCGCAATCTCGATGACGTGGCCGAAATCCGCAATGCGCTGGAGATGATTCACCAGCCGCAAAAGGAAGAGGTAGAGAAATTTCACCAACTCGAAGCCTGGCGGGATCGGCTGATTGCCGGGGACAATGAACTGCTCAATGAGCTGGTAGCGCAATACGAGCAGGCAGACCGGCAGTATCTGCGACAACTGGTACGTAATGCCAACCGTGAGCTGGGGTTGAAAAAGCCCCCCAAATCCTCCCGAGTGCTGTTCCAGTATCTGGCTGATCTGCAGCGCAGCCACCCATGAACCGAGGGAATCCAAGTGCCCAAAGCCTGTGAACTGAAACGTGGCGTTGTTGTTGAAATCAATGGCATGCCCCATGCCGTCAGGAAAGTCGAAGCCAAGAGCCCATCGTCACGCGGTGCAGCGACGTTGTACAAGGTGCGTTTTACCAATCTGAAGACCGGGCAGAAACTGGATGAGTCCTACAAGGGGGATGATCAGTTGCGGGACGCCAACTGCGTACGTGCGCAGGTGCAGTACTCCTACCAGGACGGTAATGAGGCTGTTTTCATGAATCTGGAAGACTATAGTCAGTATGGTATGCAGCGTGAACTGCTGGAAGAGCAGATGGGGTATCTGACCGAAGGGCTGGAAGGCATCACCGCACTACTGGTGGATGAGCAGATTCTGGCCATCGAGTTGCCGCAGTCGGTGGCGCTGCAGATTATCGCAACAGCACCTGGCATCAAGGGATCGACGGCTACGGGAAGAACCAAGCCGGCCACGCTGGTTACCGGCATGGAGGTACAGGTACCGGAGTATCTGGAATCCGGTGAAATCATCAGAATCAATACAACCACAGGAAAATTCATCTCCCGGGAGTAACGGCTACACCTGAATCTGAAGTTCAAATGGGGAGGAATGGTGCAAGATATTGGTTTCGTTGTGGATCAAGGGCTTGTGCCAGTCGCTGCGTTTGAGCCTCGCATTCAGGTGCCACAGTCAGGCAGCGCAGTCGGATCCGGGTGGAGGACAAACTCACCATGACAAGCAAGAATACACTCAATGAAATCCTGCACCGATTGCATGCTACCCGGGAAGAGCTGGAACGCGAACTGGATCGGGCGTTTCAGGAAAAGCGCAAGGAATTCAACTACCAGCTGCGACGTGGCAAGGTCGTTTTCGAAAAGAATGTGCGCCGGCTGCAACGTCAGCAACGCACCGGACTCTGGCGGTATCTTCGTCAGGCACCATTGCCATTCATTCTCTCCGCCCCCATCATCTATGGCATGGTGATTCCCCTGATCATTCTCGATCTGTCATTCACGCTCTACCAGCACCTCTGCTTTCGTGTATACGGGATTCCCCTGGTGCGCCGGGGCGACTACATTGCGATCGACCGTCAGCACCTTGCCTACCTGAATGCCGTCGAAAAGCTCAACTGTGTCTATTGTGGATATGGTAACGGCCTGATCGCCTATGCGCGGGAGATTACAGCCAGAACCGAGCAGTACTGGTGTCCGATCAAGCACGCGCGACGAACACTGGGATTGCACGAACGCACGGAAAAGTTCCTCGATTATGGTGATGCGACGGGCTGGCATGAGAAACTGCCGGAACTGCGACGGGACTGGGAGGATCACCCGCCGACCGACAATGCCTGATGCCGTAGGCTCGAATCCGAATCCGGGGATTCAACGTGACGACTGGCACAAGCCCTTGATCCACAATGAAACCAATATCTTGCACCATTGATCTCCATTGGAACCTCGGCTTCAGGTTGAAAGCACAATGATTCGCTCCAATTTTGCCATTACCCGTTTGATCGTCCTTCCCTATGGCGTTCTGCTGCTGCTCTATCTGCTGGTTGTCGGGGGTGGCGGTGCGTGGCTGTACTACCAGGTACAGGGGGCGGAAGTGCGTATCCTGATGGATGAAGTGCTGGACGATATCACGCCACTGGCGCGGAAGCTGGAAGCTGCCGATGCGCTGTCGCAGGGAGATGCCCCCTGGCTGTTGGCCGAGGTCGAGGCGTTGTTTGACGATATCCCGGCGTTGCAGAGGGTCTCGGTCAAGGGGCGGGAAAGTGGTTTCCAGCTCGATGCAAATGACGCGGGCGCCATCGTATCGCATCCGGTAGCCCCGCTGCCGCAGGAATACCATCAGCTGCAACAGAAGGAGCCTGCACAGCGACTCTATGCGGAGAGCGAAGCAGTGTTTCTGGTCAGCTTTGATGTGGGTGAGGCAACGGTAACAGCGGCACGCCTGGATTTCGGTTTTGACCGGGGTCTGTTGCTGGCGAGGATCGATCGGGAGCTGGGGCGTATACGCCAGGCCGTCATGGCGTTTGCGCTGGCAGGCGGTTTGAGTATTCTGCTTGCGCTGCTGATTTCCCTGTATGCGATGCGAGCGACCCGCAGAATCGAAGGGCATTTCCAGGAGATCTATCAGCGCGCCTCGTTGACGGAAATGGCGGCTTCGCTGGTACATGATCTGCGCAACCCGCTGATGGCCTTGCGGACCAATGCACGTGCGTTGCTGATAGCCCCCGAGGATGCCGCCGAAATCGCGGCTGACCTGGACAGGGATATTGTTACGCTGAATGACAAGCTCAGTGCTTTCCTCGATTTGACCCGCTGCCATGATGATGCGTTTGCGGCCGTGGATGTTGCGGCGTTGATCGATGATGTCGTGCGTCTGGCGCAACCGGTTCTGACGCAGCAGGGATTAGGGATTGACGTGGATCTGCCGCCGGATCTGCCGCGACCGCACTGGCAGAAGTCGTCGCTGCAGGATGCGTTGCTGAATGTCGTCCTGAATGCCGCCCAGAGTGGGCAGACGGAAGGTGATCTGCTGCTGCGGGTACGCCAGCAGCAGGGCCAGCTGGAAATCACTGTCGAAGATCAGGGCCGGGGCATAGCGCCGGAAGATCTGCCACATCTGTTCGAGGCCTTCTACACCACGCGCGAGCAGGGCAACGGGCTGGGGTTGGCGATTGTGCAACGGGTGGTGGCCGCGCATCACGGGGAAGTGGAAATAGCCAATCGGCCTCAAGGGGGTGTTCGAGTCACCTTGAGGCTGCCGATTCAACGACAGGAGACCCCCGAGTGGTGGAAAAAGCTGAAGAGAAACTCCCCGATCTGAGCGGCTTGTCGCTGTTGGTGCTTGACGATGACCCGGCGATTGTCCGCAGTCTGGTTCGGGTATTGCAGGGGCTGGGTGCCGATGTCATCGGGGTGGGCAGCCTGCGAGAGGCCCGGCAGGTTCTGCAGGAAAGCCTGCCGGATGCCGTACTGGCTGATCTGCAACTCAAGGATGGTACCGGGCTGGAGCTGCTGCCGGACTATCTGGCGCGTGAGCCGGCAGGTGCGTTCTACATGATCACCGGTCACGGCAGTATCGACAATGCGGTTGAAGCCCTGCGTCAGGGGGCGCGGCACTACTTTGAAAAACCGGTGGACCCCCTGGCACTGGCACAACATCTGCTGTCGGATCTGGGGGAGCGGAAGGCTGCAGGCAGCATTGCCGGACAGCTGGCGCCCTATCTGCTCTACAGCGATCCCGTCATGGCTGCCGCATTGGCTGATCTGCCGCGCTATGCCACCAACAACGAGCCGGTATTGATACAGGGTGAGACCGGCACCGGCAAGGAGCTGGTGGCGCGGGCGCTGCATGGGCTGGGGCCGCGTGCACAGGGGCCGTTTGTGGCCGTGAACAGCGGCGCCATTCCCGAGACCATGCTGGAAGCCGAGTTGTTTGGTTACGAGAAGGGGGCGTTTACCGGTGCCAGCCGGATGCACCGAGGTCGTTTCGAGCAGGCAGACAGGGGAACGCTGTTTCTCGATGAGATCGGTGAAATGCCCCCTGCCGCACAAGTGAGTCTGTTGCGGGTGCTCGAAGAGGGGATGGTGCATCGTATTGGCGGTGAGCGCGGTATCCCGGTCGATGTGCGCGTTGTGGCGGCGACGCATCGGCCGCTGGAGGAGCGAGTGGAATCCGGCCTGTTTCGTCAGGATCTGCTGTTTCGTCTGAATGTCCTGCTGCTGGAGTTGCCACCGCTGCGTCAGCGACCACAGGATATAGAACTACTGGCGCGACACTTCCTTGCCAACAGCATTCGGGACATGGGCTGGGCGAGCCCGCCGCCTGCACTGACACCCGAGGCGCTGGCGCTGCTCAAGGGGTATCGCTGGCCGGGCAACGTTCGTGAATTGCGGAACCTGATGGCACGTCTGGCGGTGCGCCTGCCCGAGGGCGTGCGCGAGATTGGTGCCAACCTGATTGCGCTGTTGCTTCCGTCCAGCACTGCTCTGACAGCCAATGCCGATGGGGTGCTCATTCCCCGGGGTACCACGCTGGCTGATGCGCAGTGGCTACTCATCGACGCGGCACTCAAGGAGTCCGGCTACAATCGCAGCAAGGCCGCAAAACTCCTGGGGATAGGTGAGCGCACATTGCGCCGCAAGCTCAACGAGAGTTGATCTGGATTCACATGGCGGTGACTACCGGCCAGTCTGGCCGCCCGGCTGACGGCCATTTTGGCCGTATCCTTGGCAGCTTCTCCATGCAATTCCCCTAAAATCAATGGCATGCAGGTTGGCATCCTGTTTGCTAACTCCCTGGCAAAGTGATCAATATCCATTTTCAAGAGGAGGTAGAACATGCTGGGAATGATGAATCATGTCGATCAGGATCTGCTGTCCCAATTCGAGCGCATGCGTGCACAGATGGATCGCGTATTCGGCGCTACGGGAGAGGCCATGGGCATTCGTTCGGTGGCGGCCGGGACTTATCCCGCAGTGAATGTGGCCGCATCACCCGAGCAGGTGGATGTCTACGTGTTTGCGGCCGGCATGGATCCGGAAAAGCTCGACGTCTCGTTGCAGCAGAACCTGCTGACGGTATCGGGTGAGCGCAAGGTGGAACTGCCCGAGAACGTGCAACCCTATCGCCGGGAGCGTTTCAGTGGTCGTTTTCGCCGTGTCATGACATTGCCGGAGGATGTCGATCCGGACAAGGTCGAAGCCACCTACGTTGATGGCATTCTGCATATCACGGTGCAGCGCATCGAGTCATCGCGGCCGCGCAAGATTACCGTGAAATAAATATGAGACAACTGATGTAGAGGAGGTTTGAAATGAGCGACAGCAAAGCAGTCAAGACTACCGAGCGTGGTGAGGTAAAAAGCGCTGCATCCCGGCCGGATGTCTATCTGACCCCGGCGGTGGATATCTATGAAGATGCCAGTGGTATCACCCTCCAGGCCGATTTGCCGGGTGTATCGCGGGAGCGGTTGGATGTGCAGGTGGAAGGTAACAACCTGACGATAGAGGGTGAAGTGGCGCTGGCAATGTCGGAAGGCATGGAGGCGCTGTATGCCGATATCAATGCCACCCGCTACCGACGCAGCTTTACACTGGGCAACGAGCTGGAAACCGACAATATCTCGGCCGAGATACGGAACGGTACCCTGACGCTGCATTTACCCAAGAAGGCGGAGCTGCAGCCGCGCAAGATTGAAATCAAGGCGGCCTGAGTAGTTCCGTTTTCATTTACTTGTCACAGGCTTTGGCCGCCATCTTGAATAGGACAGGCTCCTAGGGTTACAGGGAAGCCACCCAAAGGGGAAAGGCCGGCTTGCGCCGGTCTTTCGCCTGTTTGCACTTCGGATTCAGGCAATGGGTAACCGGCCTGGGTCATGGGTGAATCGTCATTCTCTGCATACAGTGATCTGCCATGGAACATGCCATCGCACTACAACTGGTTGTCGTACTGGCCACAGGTACCTTGTTGGTAGGGCTTTGCCAGCATTTTCGACTCTCGCCAATCCTCGGCTATCTGGCTACCGGCGTATTGGTGGGGCCGGCTGCGCTGGGTTGGCTGCCTGACGGTGATGCGACCCGGTTGCTGGCGGAGTTGGGCGTGGTCCTGCTGATGTTCACTATTGGCCTGGAGTTTTCGCTGCCTCACCTGTTGGCTGCCAAACGGCTGGTACTTGGGCTTGGGGGAGCGCAGGTATTGTTGACCGCGCTGCTGCTGGGTTTGGTCGGATATCTTGCCGGCTTATCCGTGATCCAGGCGCTGGTCATGGGGGCAGCGCTGTCGATGTCCTCCACCGCCATCGTGTTGAAGCAGCTGGGAGAGCAGATGGAGCTGCCGGCAGCGCATGGGCGGGTGGTGACGGCGATTCTGCTGTTTCAGGATGTTGCTGCCGTGCCGGTGCTGGTGGTATTGCCGGTACTGGCGGCTGATACGTCACAGCTTGGCAGCGCGCTGGTCATGGCGCTCGCCAGTGCCAGCCTGGTGTTTGTCGGATTGTTGCTGGCCGGCCGCTACCTGTTGCCACCACTGCTGCATTGGGTAGCCGGAACCCGCTCGATGGAGCTGTTCATGCTGACGGCATTGTTGCTGGCGCTGGCGGCTGCCGGGGTCTCTTCGCTGGCGGGCTTGTCGCCGACCCTGGGGGCGTTCATGGCGGGCATGTTGTTGGGTGAAACCGAATTCCGCCACCAGATCGAGGCCGATATCCGCCCTTTCCGGGATCTGATGCTGGGGCTGTTCTTTGTCACCATCGGCATGCAGCTGGATCCCTACGTATTTCTGTTGGCGCCACTTTCCGTCGTTCTGGTGCTGCTTGCACTGATCGTATTCAAGCCGTTGCTCCTGCTGCCGCTGGTGCGGCATTTTGGCTACTCCTTGCAGGATGCCTGGCGAGTCTCGATTTCCCTGGCTCAGGGGGGGGAGTTCGGTTTGCTGGTCATTTCGATGGCGCTGGCTCTGGGGCTGCTGGGTGATGATCTGGTGCAGCCGATGCTTGGTGGGCTGATTCTGAGCATGGCGATTGCGCCGCTGCTGGTGCGTTACAACCAGACGTTGGCGATGTTGCTCACGCCGGGGCAGGGCTTTAGTCCCCGGCCCGATATCGAGGCACGGATCATGGCGCGCAGCAGTGCATTCGAACGTCATGTCATCGTGATCGGTTATGGGCGGATGGGGCAGAACCTGCTACGAATCCTCGTGGAAGAAGGCATTCCGGCCGCAGTGCTCGATCTCGATCCCGAAAGAGTTCGTCAGGCTGCCGCGTTGGGTGAGCCGGTGATGTATGGCAATGCTACGCATCCGGGTGTGTTGCGTGCAGCCGGTATCGATCGCGCACAGGCGCTTGCCATAACGATTGATGATATCTCCGCAGCGGAGCGGATTGTCAGCCATGTCCGCCGCATGGGATTCGAGGGCACGGTGCTGGTGCGTAGCAGCCAAGGGCGTGGAGATGAGGCGCTGATCGAGGCTGGTGCAGTGGTTTTTCCGGAGGGGTTGGAAAGCAGCCTGGCGTTTGCCGGGCAGTTGCTGATCATGCTCGATGTACCACCCTCACGGGTCGAGGCGCGCCTCAATGCCATTCGGGCAGAGGACTATGCGCCGCTCAGGGTCTTTTTTCACGCCTCGTCAGGTGAGGCGGCGCGGGAACAGGAGCTGGATTACCCCTGCCAGGCAAGAGCGGTTATCATTGAGGATCAGCATTATGCCATTGGCCGTACACCACACGAACTGCGCTTGCCGCAACATGGCGTCACCTTGGTCAATGTACAGCGAGGCGCAATCCGGGTACCGGGCAAACTGCTCGATACCCGTCTGCGTGCCGGAGATGTGCTGCTGTTGCAAGGGACTCCCGACGCATTGGAAAAGGCAATTGCCGAGGTGGAGGGGCGTTGACAGGACATATTCCATTAATGGAATTTGCTACTCAGCGAGTAGTTCATATAAGCAGTGACCAATGGAGATAGTATGACTGATCTGCAAGAGAGGAAAGCCCGCCCGGAAACCGATACACGTCGCTATTGGGCCGTCATGAGTTTTTACGAGCGCTTTGAGCATGTGGTGGCACTGGCGCTTAGTGCGGTGATCAGCGTCATCGTGGTGATTGCATTGTGGCGCCTGATTCGAGAGGTGTTCACCCTGCTGATTCTTGGTGCGCTGGATCCACTGGATCACCGGGTATTCCAGTCGGTTTTCGGCATGATCATGACGTTGCTGATTGCAATGGAGTTCAAACATTCCATTCTCAAGGTGCTGGAACGCAGCAGCCATATCATCCAGGTCAGAACGGTAATACTGATTGCGCAGCTGGCGCTGGCGCGCAAGTTCATCATACTCGATTTTGCCACAACCAGCGCCGCCAAACTGGCTGCACTGGGTTTCGCCATTCTGGTACTGGGTGCCGTCTACTGGCTTCTGAAAGGCGCCAGCGATAAGACGCTGCAGCCATAAGCGTGTTTGCCGGTCACTCTGACCGGGCCTGCCCCAGCACTTGCGGCCAGTCTGGCCGCAGCTCTTCGAAGTTTTCCTTTTGTTT
>CAYTPO010000012.1:0-3094 GCA_964439815.1 uncultured Thiotrichales bacterium | reverse complement strand
GAGAATATTGGTTATATTTGACGAAAATCAGGGGGAAAAAGGGGCAAAATAGCTTTTCCGCAGTAGGCTCCCTATTCTCGGACAGGCTCCTAGCACCGGCATCACGGTCAAACCCCGGATTCAGCTTTCATGCATCAGGCGCTTGATCAGCGGTGTCAGTATCAGCAACATCACACCTGCGCCCATCGAACTCAGCACCAGAAACCAGTACAGCGGAATTCCACTGCCCTGCAACATGGACTCTAGCGTGCCGGCCAGATAGTTGGCTACCGCAATCGCGGTAAACCAGACGCCCATCATCAACGAAGCGATCTGCACCGGCGCCAGCCGCGTCACCATCGACAGGCCAATCGGTGACAGAAACAGCTCACCGATGGTATGAAACAGAAAAACCAGCACCAGCCAGGCAGGGCTGACCCTACCCACCACATTGGCATGCTCCTGTGCCACGGCAAGGACAAGAAAGCCGATACCCAGAATGATCATGCCAACCGCCATCTTTGCCGGTGTGGAAAAACCGCCTCGCGTACGATCCACCCAGACAAAGAGAATTGAGAATACCGGCGCCAGCAGGAAGATCATCAACGGGTTCAGGGCCTGAAAATAGCTCGCTGGCATGACCCAGCCAAAAAAGGTGCGATCGGTATGCTCCATTGCAAACAGGTTCATCGTGCCTCCCGCCTGCTCGAATCCCATCCAGAACACGACGACAAAGAATCCCAGAATCACGATCGCGAGAATCCGGTGAATATCGGTGCGGGTAAGTTTTTCCCTGACCTCCTGACGACGATAACGCCTGCCAAGCCATGATGCTGCCAGAGGCGTCACCAGCAGCAAAACCCGCTGCCAGTCGGAGATGCTCTTCCAGAAGGTGACGATGTTATCCCAGAAAGTAACGCCCAGCCCGGCCAGTAGCAGCAACATCCAGGAGATACCCAGCACCACCAGCCAGTCCCTGGCGGTAATGTGTGGGCGCTCTGCCATATCCCCCTGCAACCAGCGCTGCCCCAGACTGAAGATCAGGACCGCTGTCAGCATGCCGATACCGGCTGCGGCAAAACCGTAGTCCCAACCCAGCTTTTCACCCAGTACGCCACAAATCAGCGGCGCAAGAAAGGCTCCCAGGTTGATACCCATATAGAACAGCGTAAACCCGCCATCACGACGTGGATCATCATGGGTGTACAGGGTGCCTACCATGGTAGAGATATTCGGTTTGAAGAAGCCGTTGCCGATGATCAGCAGCGTCAGGGCCAGATAGAGTTTGTCCGGGAACATCATCGTAAAATGCCCCATCGCCATCAGGATTCCACCCGTGAGCACCGAACGATTGGCACCCAGCCAACGATCGGCAATGTGCCCGCCAATGACTGGTGTCAGGTAAATAAAAGCGGTATAGATGGCATACAGCTTCAGGGCATCGGTACGATCCACCTGCAGACCATTGACAAGATACAGCACCAGCAACGCGCGCATGCCGTAGTAGCTGAAGCGCTCCCACATCTCCGTAAAGAACAGAATATACAGACCCCGGGGTTGCTTGGTCTGTGGCAGATTCATGCAGTGGTCGGGCAACAGTCTCGATTCGATAACATATTGTTGTTATTCATCTCGGGTGGGCGAAAGGATCTGGCAGCAGAAGCATCAGCGCCTCGCCAGGAGCAACGCAGCCCATTGATTCTATGCCGGCGGCCCCCTGTTTTCCAGCGGGAATAGGGGGCTATCGACTCTCCAGTCGGTCATGGCAAGGTTCGGGGTTCATGCTGGCGATGGTAATGTTCTCCGCCAGCTGTGGAAAATGCGCCTCGAAATGCCGAACAAAGGCTTCCCGCCGTGGCAAACTGGCAAATCGGAACAGGTGTGTCGCTCCACGATGATCACTGGCACCAAAACCCGGTAATGGCTGCCCGGCCCCTGGCATCGATGCCATGACCTCTACCCAGGCATGTTCGACCCGTTGCGGCGTCAACACATACCAGACTGCCCGCAAATGACACTCGGCTCGCAGATAGTCGATATGCCAGCGGGGCTTCCGCGCAATCCTGCAATGGTGTCCCACTCGGGCCGCCACGCCGCCCGGCCCCATTGCGCTGCCGATATAGCAATACCATCCTGATTGCATCTGCAAGCAACCCAGCTTGCCAACCTGCACTGCTGCAGCCCCATTGGCCTGCAGCCACAGGATGTAGGCTCCACTGCCGGAAGCAATTGCTGCATTATCAAGCTGGACGGGTTTCTGCATCCGGATTCCGTTACTGGCTGACAGCCTCTCCCTCAGACAATTTCGACGAAAGCACACTATACTTGCAAGAGCATTGTCTGATCCAACAGGAAAACCTGGCAACTATACAGTGACAACACCCACCCGCACCCTGACATTGATCCGCCACGCCAAATCCAGCTGGAAGGAACCTGTCAGCGATTTCGAGCGGCCACTGAACAAGCGTGGCATTCGTAACGCCGCAGAAATGGGTGAATGGTTGTCTGTCCATGGAATTCGCTTCGAGCAAATCCTCTGCAGTCCTGCCAGACGCACGCTGGCAACAGCTGAAGCCCTTGCCGCCAAAACCGGTTATCCACCATCTGCCATCATTCCGGTAAGGGCGATCTATCTTGCCACTGCCGATACCCTGCTCGACATTCTCCGCTCACAGGATGCTGCATTCAACCATATCGCATTGATTGGCCATAACCCGGGGATTTCAAGCCTGGCACACCAGCTACTGTCCGGTGACTTTCATGAGGATTTGCGCACCGCCGCCATTGTGCAGATGCACCTTGCCGCACCTTCATGGCAGGATATTCACGATCATGGTGGACGACTCGAATTTCATATCGACCCGAAATCCATTGATTGATACCTGAATCCGAGGTTCAAGCAAGTATTCAGCTCATCCTTGGGAAATACCAGACCTAGGACTGCCTATTACCCATAAAAACAACTGGACAAGCGTCGCCGCGTATTTCATGCTATGCGCATGAAGACACAGAACCAAATCAAGCGCACCCTTTCCAGTCCCGAAAACCTTGCTTACGTCGCCAACCTGCTAAAGGTCGATGCCCTTCCCCACAGAACGGCATTGGCGAAGAGGGT
>CAYTPO010000011.1:0-12293 GCA_964439815.1 uncultured Thiotrichales bacterium | reverse complement strand
CTGTCGCTGTCGCTGTCGCTGTCGCTGTCGCTGTCGCTGTCGCTGTCGCTGTCGCTGTCGCTGTCGCTGTCGCTGTCGCTGTCGCTGTCGCTGTCGCTGTCGATCAGATCATCGTCGTCATCGAGGTATTCGATGGCATCCAGCTCTGCCTCCATCTCTTCATCGCTCATTGGGCGATAGCGAGGCTCTTCCTCGATCAGTGCATCCGAGATCGCGTTCTCCATCGAGGAGGGGGCGGCAGCAGTGGCAGCGCCGGCTGCAGCAGCGGGGGCCAGTTCGGAATCCTCTTCCCGCTCGCCTTTGTGCGCAGTCGCATACTTCGATGCCCAGAGCCCGGCTTCAAACAGAATCCACATCGGAATGGCCAGCAGAACCTGGGAGACGACATCCGGTGGTGTCAGGAACATGCCCACGACAAAGGCCCCGACGATGATGTAGGGACGCATCTTGGCGAGCTTATTGGGGGTGGTGATGCCGACGGTGACGACCAGGATGGTGGCAACCGGTACTTCAAAGGCGATGCCAAACGCCAGAAACATCATCAGCACGAAGTCGAGGTAGCGGTTGATGTCGGTCATGACGGTCACGCCATCGGGCGTGACGCTGGTGAAAAAGCCGAATACCAGTGGGAAAACCACAAAATATGCAAAGGCCATGCCGACATAGAAGAGCACCACGCTGGAAGCGAGTAGCGGCAGCGCCAGGCGTTTCTCGTGCTTGTACAGGCCCGGGGCGATAAACGACCAGAGCTGGTGCAGCAGATAGGGGATTGCCAGCACCACGGAGAGCATCAGGACCAGCTTGAACGGGGTCAGGAAGGGAGATGCGACATCGATGGCGATCATCGAGCTGCCTTCCGGAAGATGCTTCATCAGCGGATCGGCCAGGAAGGTGTAGATGTCGTTGGCAAACGGAAACATCACCGCAAAGCCGATGGCGACGGCAATGACGCTACGCAGCAGCCGATCCCTGAGTTCGATCAGGTGGCTGATGAAACCCATCTCGCTCTGGGTATTCTGGCTCTCGGGGGATTTACCCATTCTCTGCTGGTGGCTTCTTGTCGGATTGCTTGGCAGCAAGTCTGGCGTTGCTGCTGGATTTGACGAGGTATTCGGTTTCTTCCAGGGACTTGGATGTCTCGTCCGCAGTGTTGCGCATCATGTCGCGCAGTTCCTGGATTTCGCTGTTTTGCTGATTCAGCATCTTTTCCAGTTCTTCGGTGCGGAACTCGCGCTCGACATCGGCCCTGACGCTGTTGACAAAGCGACGCCCGCGGCCAATCCAGTAGCCCGCCTTGCGCGCGAGACCAGGCAGTCGCTCAGGTCCAACGACCAGCAACGCAACTATACCAATCAGCAGGAATTCCCAGATACCGGCGTCGAACATCCCGGGTTATGCCTTTTCCTTGTCCTTGACCTTGCCTTCAACCACTTTCGTGGCGTCTTCCTTGAGCTGTTTCTGCTCGTCTTCCTTTTCGCCGTCACTCATGGACTGCTTGAAACTCTTGATGGCGCTGCCAAGATCACCGCCGACGCCCTTGAGGCGCTTGGTGCCGAAAATCAGCATGACGATGAGCAGGATAAGTAATAAAGACCAGGGGCTGATACCACCAAAACCCATAATGTTTCTCCGAATTAGTCAGTTGGATCATTCCGGGCATTATAGCAGCAGAATGATTTTGGAATGTTGAATGATTACTGCCGCCATGGAAACTGGTGCAGCGGTCGAGCTGATTCAGCCCTTGCTTTCCTGCCGGCTGGCCTTTTCCGTATGGCCCGAGATGCCGAAACGCCGCCCAAGTTCATCGAGCACCTGCTCCGGCCGCAAGCCCTGCTGGGCCAGCAGCACCATGCTGTGAAACCACAGATCGGCCGTCTCGTAGATGATCTTGTCGGCATCACCATCCTTGGCTGCCATGACGGTCTCGGTAGCTTCCTCGCCAATCTTCTTCAGGATCGAGTCCAGACCCTTGTGATACAGGCTGGCGACATAGGAGTCTCCGGGTGCGGAATCCTTCCGCGCTTCCAGAACGTCGGCGAGTTCGCTGAGGATCTGTCCGCTCATGGCATTCTCACCTCAATGCCCTGAGCCGCCATGAAGGCCTTGGCTTCGCCGACCGTGTATTCGGCAAAATGGAAGATGCTGGCAGCCAGTACCGCATCGGCCTTGCCCTTGGTTACGCCATCAGCCAGATGCTGCAGGTTGCCGACACCGCCGGAGGCGATGACGGGAATGGGGACTGCTTCGCTGACCGCGCGGGTCAGTGGCAGGTTAAAGCCCTGCTTGGTACCGTCGCGATCCATGCTGGTCAGCAGGATCTCCCCGGCACCGCGCTTGACCATTTCGTGTGCCCACTCCACGGCATCGAGCCCGGTGGGTTCGCGACCGCCATGAGTGAAGATTTCCCATTTCAGCGGTTCGTCGTTGGCACTGACGCGCTTGGCGTCGATGGCAACCACGATGCACTGCGAGCCCACCTTGGCGCTGGCTTCGGATACCAGGTCGGGGTTGAAGACTGCGGCGGTGTTGATGGCCACCTTGTCGGCACCGGCATTGAGCAGGCGGCGGATGTCTTCCACCTTGCGGATACCGCCACCGACGGTCAGCGGGATGAAGACCGTTTCGGCCACGGCTTCGACCACGTGCAGAATCGTGTCGCGATTGTCCGAGCTGGCGGTGATATCGAGAAAGGTGATCTCGTCTGCGCCCTCGGCATTATAGCGACGGGCAACCTCGACCGGATCGCCGGCATCGCGGATATCGACAAACTGGACGCCCTTGACGACGCGGCCATCGCGCACGTCCAGGCAGGGAATGATGCGTTTTGCTAACGACATGTGGTGTCTCGTTTAACCTGGGTTCATGGGTAGCGGGCGACGAGTGCAGCGGCTTCGGCGAGGTCGATGGTGCCTTCATACAATGCGCGACCGATGATGGCGCCCTCGATGCCGCTTGCCTGTACCTTGCACAGGGCTTCGATGTCATTGAGTGTGGAGACGCCGCCGGAGGCAATGACCGGAATGCTGATGGCTTCGGCCAGCTTGACGGTGGATTCGACGCTGGCGCCCTGCATCATGCCGTCCTTGCTGATATCGGTATAGATGATCGAGGCCACGCCGTCGTTTTCGAAGCGTTTTGCCATATCGATGAGGCCGTGATCGGACATCTTGGCCCAGCCTTCGGTAGCGACCATGCCGTTTTTGGCGTCCAGTCCGACAATGATGTGCCCGGGGAACTGCTGGCACAGCTCGGCAATGAACTCGGGTTCGTTGACGGCCTTGGTCCCGATGATGGTAAAGCTGACGCCATCATCGAGATAGGATTTGACAGTCTCGGCGCTGCGAATGCCACCGCCCACCTGAATGGGCAGATCGGGAAAGGCCTTGCAGATCTTCTCGATAACGCTGTGGTTGATCGGCGAGCCGGCAAAGGCGCCATCCAGATCGACCAGATGCAATCGGGTGGCACCGGCATCCACCCAGCGACCGGCCATCGAGACCGGGTCATCAGAGAATACGGTGGTGTCGTCCATGCGCCCCTGGCGCAGGCGAACGCATTGACCTTCCTTCAGATCGATCGCAGGAATCAGCTCCATTACGCTTGTCCATCCCATGAAATAAAGTTTTTGAGGAGTTGCACGCCAGCATCGGCGCTCTTTTCCGGGTGGCTCTGCATGGCAAAGACATTGTCCCGGGCGATGGCCGATGTGAAGTCCACGCCATAGTCGGTGATGCCGGCAGTCAGGGCAGGATCGGCCGGTGTCACATAGTAGCTGTGGACGAAATAGAAGTAGCTGTTGTCGTGAATACCCTTGAACAGGGGATGTCCTTGCTGCACCTCGCGGATCGTGTTCCAGCCCATGTGTGGTACTTTCAGCTGTTGCGCATGGTAGGTATCGGGAAAGCGTTTGACCTCGCCGGGAAACAGGTTCAGCAGGTCGGTGCCGCCGTTCTCCTCGCTGTGGCTCATCAACACCTGCAGCCCCATGCAGACACCCAGAAACGGTTTGCTTTTTGCCGCTTCGGTAACCACCTCGTCCATACCGGTATCGCGTAATGCCGCCATGCAGTCGCGTGCCGCACCCTGTCCGGGAAAGACAACATGATCGGCGCTGGCAACCACGTCCGGATCACTGGTGAGGAGGACGTCCGCCCGACCTTCGGCCGCATACTCCAGCGCCTTGACGACAGAGCGCAGGTTGCCCATGCCGTAGTCGATAACCGCAATTTTCTGTGTCACAGCGTTCCCTTGGTTGATGGCATGATGCCCTGCATGCGCTCATCTGGAGCGATGGCCATACGCAAGGCGCGACCGAAGGCCTTGAAAATGGTTTCGGCGATGTGGTGGGCATTGCGACCGCGCAGGTTGTCGACATGCAGCGTGGCATTGGCGTGGTTGACGAAGCCCTGGAAGAATTCGAGGATCAGATCCACATCGAAGCTGCCGATCATGCCGCGAGGGTAGTCGGCGTGGTATTCCAGCCCTGGCCGTCCGGAAAAGTCGATGACAACACGTGACAGGGATTCATCCAGCGGCACATAGGCATGGCCATAGCGGACAATGCCCTTCTTGTCACCCATGGCGGCGCTGAACGCCTGCCCGAGCGATATGCCGATATCCTCGACAGTGTGATGTGCATCGATGTGCAGGTCACCTTTGGCCTGAATGTCGATATCGATCATGCCGTGACGGGCAATCTGATCGATCATGTGCTCCAGAAAAGGGACGCCCGTATCCAGGTTGGCATTACCTTTTCCGTCCAGATCGATGGTGACCGAAATCTGTGTTTCCAGTGTGTTGCGTTCGATTGTTGCGGTGCGTGAATTCATGGGCGGTATCATGCCACGGATTCAGGATTGCAACCAGAATGTTGACGGGCCATCGTTGACCAGATGTACCTGCATGTCGGCGCCAAAGCGGCCGCTGGCCACCTGGCCGTGAGCCTGTCGGGCGCTTGCCAGCAGGTGGTTGAAGAGCTGCTCGCCCAGTTCCGGTGGGGCCGCCGGATCAAAGCTGGGACGGCGGCCCTTGCGCGTGTCGGCGGCCAGTGTGAATTGCGGCACCAGCAGCAGGCCGCCGTCGATGTCCCGTAGCGAGAGATTCATCTTGTCGTCGGCATCAGGGAAAATTCGATAGCCCAGAATCCGCTCCAGCAGCCGATTGGCACGCGCCTCGTCATCCGGCTTTTCAACACCGACGAGTACCAGCAACCCGCGGTCGATCTGGCCAATGGTAGCGCCTTCAACCTTGACATGGGCGGAAGCGACGCGTTGCAGTAATCCGATCATTTGAGTTGGTGTATCAGCTTGTCGGTGTGGTAGATGAGTGCCTTGGCAATATCCGGCTCGGTCACGGAATGACCGGCAGCGGGGATAATGGTCAATTCCGACCCCGGCCAGGCCTTGTTCAAAGCCCATGCCTGCTCTACCGGGCAGATGGCATCATAACGCCCGTGGACGATATAGCCGGGAATATCTGTCAGCAGATGGGCATCTTCAAGGATCTGATTGGGGCGCAGGAAGCTGTGGTTGTGGAAGTAATGACACTCGATGCGGGCCATGTTGAGCGCGTGGCTGGTGTCGTGGTCATTGCTGTTGTGGTGTAGCGTGGAGCTGCGCAACTCCCACTGCGTCCAGGCAACGGCAGCGCGCATCCGCGCCAGTTCATCGCTGCCGGTCAGGCGCTGATGGTAGGCGCTGATCATGTCGCCGTGTTCCTCCTTCGGGATGGGAGCCAGATAGTCCTCCCAGTAATCGGGAAACAGCCGGCTGGCGCCATCCTGATAGAACCAGCGCACATCACGTTCACGACAAAGAAAGATACCGCGTAACACCAGTGCCAGCACCCTTTCCGGATAGGCCTGTGCATACAGCAGGCCCAGACTGGATCCCCAGGAGCCACCAAAGACCATCCAGCGATTGATGCCAAGAACACTGCGGATCTCCTCGATGTCCTCCAGCAAATGCGTGGTGGTGTTGTTTTCGATGGATGCGGCAGGGCGCGACTGCCCCGCACCACGCTGATCGAAAATGATGATGTGGTATTCCTCGGGATTGAAGAATTGCCGCAAAAGTGGGCTACTCCCCGCGCCGGGTCCCCCATGTAACACGAGCACCGGAATGCCCCCCGGCGTACCGGTTTGCTCCAGATAGAGTGAATGGCCGTCTCCCACGTCCAGATACTGGGTATCGAAAGGCTGGATTTTTGGATACATAGGTGAGTTCGCACAGGCCGGGAGAAAGCTGTCAATTAGCCAGAGTTTTCGGGTTGGGTCAAGTCCGGGGTGCTGGCTTGTACCCGGCGCGGCCCTGTGGGTGGGACTCCGCGTCCTCCCACCATATCGGTCGTTTGGCTTGGGGGACGATCCGGTCATGGTCATCCGCAGCGCCTATAACCGATGAACAAAAGCTGGCATGCATGGTTTAGGTTGATGAGATGGTCTCCTCCCTGGTTGCAAGAGTCGTTTCATAGTAGTACGACTGACACGCCCGCCATGGCGTTTGAGAATGCCTTCTTGCCGGTAGAGTGGCCCGGTAACGGGATGTTTCTGCCGCGAGAGCCGGAAAAATTTGCTTACCCCAGAGTGATAGAATAGTATCACTATATGAAAACAGAATTGGTAACGACATTGAAGCGCCAGGCAACAAAGATATTATCTGAGTTACATGAATCTAAAGAGCCTGTTCTTATTACGGAGCACGGTCAGCCATCTGCCTACCTAGTAGATGTCAAAGACTTTGAGCTAATGCAAGATCGTATGAGTATCCTTGAGGGCATTGCTCGAGGCGAAACGGCGGTAATTGAAAAGCGAGTATTTGCACACGCTGAAGCTAGGGAAAATATGAAGAAATGGCTCGAATAATATGGACGGAGCCAGCATTAATTGATTTGGAGGAAATTGCTGAATATATCGCTTTAGACAAAGTAAGCGCCGCCAGGAAATTGGTGCAGCGGGTATTTTCAAGTATAGAGCAGCTACAACAGTTTCCAAACTCAGGGCGCAAACCACCTGAGCTAGAGCGGTCGCGTTACAGGGAAATCGTAGTCAATCCTTGCCGTGTATTTTATCGCGTAGAAAAGGAAAAAGTATTTATTATCTATGTAATGCGTAGTGAGAGGAAACTAAGAAACTTTTTACTGGAAGAAAGAGATAATGGTTGTAGCTAATATTAACCCGTCTTATTCAAGGAGTCTGCAGGGGTGAATGACCGCTATTCAAATCTCATCGGATCGCCGAGTTGAACTCGGCTTTGCTGACTGCAAGTCGGCGCTCCAAAACCGAGCGACTGGGTAAAAGTTCGCCGAGTAGTTACGGCAAAAAATTTCCCTCTTCAAGCAATATCTATCTGCATCAGTTCCTCACCCTCGGGGTCGGTAATATGCACCGCGCAGGCTATGCACGGATCAAAGCTGTGTATGGTGCGGAGGATTTCCAGCGGTTGTTTCGGGTCGTGTAGTTTGTGGCCTGCCAAGGCGGCTTCGTAGGGGCCGGGTTGTAGTTTGGTGTCTCTTGGTCCGGCGTTCCAGGTGGTGGGCACGACGGCCTGGTAGTTGTCGATAATGCCATCCTTGATCACGATCCAGTGTGCGAGTGCGCCGCGTGGTGCTTCCATGAAGCCGACGCCTTTAGCGATGGAGGGCCATGAGCTGGGTTCCCACTGTGTTTCGTTGAAGGTCTTGCTGTCGCCGGATTTGATGTTGGCGATCAGTTCGTTGTACCAGTTCTGCATTGCATCGACGATGATCTTGCTTTCCAGCGTGCGTGCGGCGGTTCGGCCGAGTGTGGAGAACAGTGCTTCCGCCGGGAGTTCCAGGCTGCGTAGTGTCAGCCCCACCAGTTCCCGGGCCTGTTCGTGGCCGGAGGCATAGAGCATCAGTACGCGCGCCAGTGGTCCGACTTCCATCGGGTGCCCCTTCCAGCGTGGTGACTTGATCCAGGAGTAGGATTGACCGACATCGAGGTGTTCGTAGGGTGGCGTTGGTCCCGTGTAGTGCAGGTTGGTTTCGCCTTGCCACGGATGTAGTCCGGCTTCCTTGCCGTCGGCATAGTCGTACCAGGAGTGGGCGATGAATTCCTCGATCTCGTTGGCGCCATTCATGTCCACCGGATGGATGGTTGTGAGGTCGCGGTTCAGGATGGCCCCGGCGGGTAGCAGGTAGGAGGAGGGGTCTTCCATTCCTTTTTCCGGGAGGTCGCCGTAGCAGAGGAAGTTGCCTACCCTTTCGCCTTGGGTGGCCCAATCCTTGTAGAAGCTGGCGATGGCCAGCGTGTCGGGCAGGTAGACCTGATCGACAAAGGTCTGCATCTCGGTGATGACGGCCTGTACCTGGGCGAGGCGCTTGCTGTTGATGGCGGAGTCGGAGTTGAGGTCGATGGCACAGGGGACGCCGCCGACCAGGAAGTTGGGATGGGGGTTCTTGCCGCCAAAGATGGTGTGCAGTTTGACGACGTTCCGCTGCCATGCCAGCGCTTCCAGGTAGTGCGCAACGGCCATCAGATTGGCTTCGGGTGGTAGTTTGTAGGCCGGGTGCCCCCAGTAACCCTTGGCGAAGATGCCCAGCTGGCCGGAGTCGACAAAGCTTTTCAGCTTCTTTTTCATGTCCGCAAAATAGCCGCGCGAGGACTTGGGCCATTGTGGCGATACTTGTTGTGCCAGCTCGGAAGTGGCTGCGGGATCGGCGGAGAGGGCGGACACCACATCGACCCAGTCGAGTGCGTGCAGGTGATAGAAATGCATGACGTGGTCGTGTACGTCCTGCGCGGCGATCATCAGGTTGCGAATGATCTGTGCATTGGGCGGTACGCTGTAGTGCAGCGCGTTTTCCACCGCTCTTACCGAGGCAATGCCATGCACCAGCGTGCAGACGCCGCAGATGCGTTGCGCAAAGGCCCAGGCGTCACGCGGGTCACGTCCCTTGAGGATGGTCTCGATGCCGCGCACCATTGTGCCCGATGACCACGCCTCCTTGATGATGCCCTCTTCGATTTGCGCTTCAATACGCAGGTGACCCTCGATGCGGGTGATGGGGTCGACAACGATACGATTACTCATGGTGGCTTGTTCCTTCCTGATTGAGGAATTCGGCAAGGATCCGGTACTGGCGCTCACGCACTTCGCCGATCTGGGTGTCGCTGGCGTCGAGCTGTTCGCAGGTTTGTGCCATGCGGGCATTCATTGCGGCTTGCCAGGCAGGGCCGCCGGGCTTGCTGGCTTCGGCAGGTGTCACGGCCGCCGTGGCGGCGCGGGCAACAAAGTAGTCGGCCTGATCGGACCACTCCCCCTCGGCGCCACAGCGGGCGGACAGCTCAATGCTGATGGCCTTGCCTGCTTTCCAGGCGTTGCGCAGATCCTCTGCCGTGGCGTCCGGGTCGCTGGCTACTCTGGCGATGGAGTTGAGGCGTCGGTCGCTGCTCAGGGGTAGTACCGTTTCGGCAAGGCGCCCGGCGAGCAGTCGCGCCTGCCGTGGATCGAGGGCGTCGATGGCCTCGCGAAACGCTTTGTCATTGGTGATCCGGTGCATGTCATTGGCCCTCGCTGTTACGGGTTTCGATCAGGTGTTCGGCGAGCAGCTCGGTCAGCCCGGCTACCGGGATGTCCATGTCGTTGCGCTCCAGCCCGTCTTCCAACTGAATGCGGCAGTTGGCGCAGGCGGTGACCAGTGTTTCCACTTGCAGCGCATCGAGCTGGGATTTCTTGCGCTGGAAGGCCTGTATGCGGATTTCGTCGGCGTCCTCGTTGGCGCTGACACCACCGCCCGCTCCGCAGCACCAGTTCATCGTGCCGTGGTCGTCCATCTCGACAAAATTGCTGGCTACCATGCGCAGCAGATTGCGTGGCTGCTCGACCACACCGCCGCGACGTACCAGTTGGCAGGGGTCGTGAAAGGTCATTCTGGCGCTTTCCAGTCCCTGCGTTTGCAGTAGTCCCTGCTGCCGGAATTCATCGAGCACTTCGAGAATATGCCTGACCCTGAAAGTGAAGGGCTTGCCAATGAGGTTGGGGCCTTCCCAGCGAATGGCGGTATAGGCGTGGCCGCATTCCGGGCTGATGACGGTCTTGACGCCCAGCTTTTCGGCGGCGGTAACGATCCGGTTGACCAGCTCGGCCGCGATATCGGAAGCGCCGATCTGAATGCCGGAATTGGTGGCTTCAAATGCCTCGGAAGAGATTGTCCAGCTTTTACCGGCCTGCTGGAAGATTTTCGCTATGGACTGCATGTATTCTGGGTAGTTCATGATCTCCATGGAGGACATCAGCACCAGATATTCGGCGCCCTCCCGGTCGAACGGAATTTTCAGCCCGGTATCGGCTTCGACATGGCGGGCCTGCGCCTGCAGCGCGACCAGCGTGACGCCCATCGGGCTGCCGGTCCTGATGGATCGTGTGGAAGCGCCAATCAGGCCTTCGGGAGCGTTGCCCGAGGCGGCCATTCCCTCGCGCATCTTGCGGATGAGGCCGGTGATGTCGATCCCCGCCGGGCAGACCATCGAGCAGCGCCCGCAAAGGCTGCAACTGTCGTAGACGCTGGAGCGCCATGCGGCCAGCTCTTCTGCCGTTACTTGCCGGGTGAGGCCAAACAGCTTTTTCAGGCGGCCGGATAATGTGAATTCCTGCTCCCACAGTCGCCGCATCGGCTCCACCTTGCGGATGGGGATACAGTCGGGGTTGCCGGTTTCGGTGTGGAACAGGCAGGCTTCGGCGCAGAGGCCGCAGTGTACGCAACTGCTGAAGCTGGCGGCGGTCTGGCGGTCCATCTGTTCGCGCAGTGCATTGATGCCGCGCTCAAAGGTTGCATTGCTCATTGTGCCACCCCCTTCTGCCCGGCCATCATGCCGTTGTACCAGCGTGCCAGAAAGATTGTGAAGGTGTGGGTCAGTTTGGTGAACGGGAACAGCACCAGCATCAGCTCGACCGAGAGAATGTGGATGGCCAGCATCCAGGTGTAGGGCAGCAGCAGATGGTGGTAGCTCATGTAGCCGGTCAGCAGCGGCAGAAAGGTGATGGCCCAGACCAGATAATCCTCCGCTGTCGAGAGCAGCTTCAAAACCGGGTGGGTAATGCGCCGCCACAGCAGCGCCATCAGCGCGACCATTGCGACTACCGTGGCAAAGTCGATAATGGGCGTTGCCAGAGAAGGCCAGGAAAAACCCAGTACCGATTTGAACAGTTGTATGTGGGGTGCCAGAAAGAAGATCACCAGCAGCAGGCCGATATGAAACGTGTAGCCGGCAATGACCATGAACAGTGAGCGTTGCAGGGTATTTCTGTCGATTGGCAGGAAGCGGCGGGCAATGGTACGCAAGCCTTCGCTGACCCCGTCGCTGCGGGTTTCGGCCAGGTTCTTGCGCTGCCCCAGCATGAAGATCTCGAAAGCGCGCAGCAGCAACCCGGCGCAGAAGACGATTACGGCGATCTGCAGGCCAGTGCCCCGCGCCCATGAGAGCAGCTCGGGGGCGGTCATTGCTCACCTCCCTTTTTCAGGTCGTCGACGGTGACGCTCTGGTGCTGGGTAATGGCTGTCTGCTTGCGGCGTCGGGCCAGCGCGCCGGATGCGATGCCGATGGCCGCTCCGGCTGCAACGGCAGCGCCGGCGGTGTGCAGCGGGTTGAAAGTGGGGGTGGAGAGGGCATGGTAGAAACCGCCCATGTCCCAGAAGTCGGGTTCGGAGCAGCCCAGGCAGCCGTGCCCCGATTCGATGGGAAAGCTGGTGCCCTGATTCCATTTGGTCGTGGCGCAGGCGTTGTAGGTGACTGGTCCCTTGCAGCCGAGCTTGTACAGACACCAGCCCTTTTTGGCACCCTCGTCATCGAAGGTCTCGGCGAATTGACCGCGTTCATAGAAGGGGCGGCGATAGCAGCGGTCGTGGATATTCTGTCCATAGAAGGCCAGTGGTCGCCCCAATGTATCCAGCTCGGGCAGTTTGCCGAAGGTGAGGAACTGCATCAGTACACCGGTGATGACGACCGGGATGGGTGGGCAGCCCGGCACGTTGACGATGGGCTTGTCCTTGATGATGTCCGTGACGGCCACTGCGCCGGTGGGATTGGGGCTGGCATGTGGCAGGCCACCATAGGCGGCGCAGGTGCCGACGGCCACGATGGCAGCGGCGCCTTTTGCGGTTTTGGTCAGCATGTCCAGGTTGCTGATGCCGGCAATGGTGGAGTAGCCGGGATTGTCCAGCGGAATGGAGCCGTCCACGATCAGCAGGTAGTTGCCGTAGTTTTCTTTCATGGCCGCTTCGCGGGCGGCCTCGGCTGCGGTGCCCGATGCCGCCTGCAGGGTGTGGTGATA
>CAYTPO010000010.1:0-51762 GCA_964439815.1 uncultured Thiotrichales bacterium | reverse complement strand
TGCGGCCAGAACGGCACCAGGGGTCAACAGGCCTGCCGCTGCGGCAACACCTGCTGCTCCGGCAGCAAGGCTGCCTCGTAAGAAAATTCTGCGTTGCATTATAGGTATATCCTCTAAATTGAAGTGCTATAGCGTATAGATGAACTCAACAACCTTGTCGATCTCTGCGTCAGACATGACGCCATGAGGTCCAAAGGGGATCATGATTGTGTTGGGGTTCTTGATACGTGCATCGGAGATCTGTTCGCGAAGCACGGCCCTGTCAGGGAAGCGAGCCTTCATGGCGATCAGTGGAGGGCCGATGTTACCGGGTAGTTCGCCGCCTTCAATCATGTGGCAGGCCAGGCAGTTGCCTTTTTTTCTGTCAAATGCGAGTTTTTTGCCTTCTTTGACCGCAGATGCCCCTTCAGCAGCGCTGATACCTGGGGTTAATACGAGTGTGCTGGATAGAAGGATGGTGGAGGCCGCGGTTACCACAGTTTTCAATGCGGTATGCATAGATTACTCTCCTAGAATTTAGGTTTTTAGATGGTTGATCATGTTGGCGCCGGTTCTCGTTGCCGGCATGCCGTATGAGCTGAGAGGCATTATCATACGTTAATTACCCAGCAAGGCAAGGGGGTGTGCAGGCGAATAAGGTATTGAAATTTCAATATAAATAGATGCTAATATACTAAATATGGGAGGGTGTTGTGTGGTGGTCCGGAGGAGGAAGTGGGGTGGCCGAGTGGTAATATGGTTGTGTGGGGCCGGTATGACAGTTTGGCATTTTATCCAGTGACTCTGATGGCCCGACCGGGAGCATGTTGTTGTCGGCGGTGCCCGAGTCACGGCGTTGCGGCTGCTGGGCCTGGAATGGATATCCTGTGGGAACTCCTATATATTAGCGTGTTCTGAATTACTAATTTAATAAACTGCAAGGGTGGATGAATGCACGGAATTCAAGAGATCGATGCGGCCGGGTTGGGCCAGTGGGTCAAAGAGGGCCAGAAGGTGAGGCTGATCGATGTACGCACTCCTCAAGAGGTGGCTCAAGGGGTGATAGCAGGTGCCGACTTTATCCCCATGCATATGATCCCCTTGTCACCCATAGAGTTGGATGCGGATGAAAAGCTGGTAATCTATTGTCGCAGTGGTGCCCGTTCGGCGCAGGTGTGCATGTTTCTGGCGCAGCAGGGAAAGGAAGCGTATAACTTGCGCGGCGGGATTATCAGTTGGGCTTCTGCCGGGTTGCCGATAGCTTCCCCTGAGTCCAGCAAAATGGCTGGTTAAACAGCACTCTGCTGCAACCTGCTCCGGCAGGGCTGGCGGGTGTGTATCAAAACAGAAGTTAACAGAGGTAGATTTTATGTCAGACGAAAAGAAGCTAGCGATTATCGCAACCAAGGGTACCCTCGATTGGGCCTATCCTCCTTTCATCTTGGCCTCCACTGCGGCAGCCCTGGGTTATGAAACCGAGATCTTCTTCACATTTTATGGCTTGCAGCTGTTGAAGAAGAAGCTTGATCTCAAGGTGTCTTCCCTGGGGAATCCCGGCATGCCCATGCCCATGCCCGTACCCGTACTGATGCAGGCGCTGCCGGGTATGCAGAGCATGATGACCGTGATGATGAAGAAGAAGATGGCATCCAAGGGCGTTGCCGACCTTACTGATTTGCGGGATATGTGTGTCGAGGCTGAAGTCAAGATGGTTGCGTGCCAGATGACTGTTGATCTGTTCGAGATGGATACGGCGGAGTTCATCAGTGAGGTCGAATACGCTGGTGCGGCTTCCTTCTTTGAATTTGCTGGCGATTCCGATATCTGTCTCTATATCTAGTGCGATTGCCTGTCGGCCCCTTGTTGATTGGGGTGGTTGGTGGCTTTCGCTGATTGGTGATGTGCGCAAGGGGCTTTCAGTAGCCCCTTTTTTTTGCGGGTTGCTGGTTTTCCCGGGGGATTGGTAGGAAAGTGGATTTGTCGTGCGGCATGCCCTCTTGCCGATTAGTTTTACTTATCACTACATATATCCCCATGGGGATATTAGTGGTATCGAGGGGGCATCCCAAGAAGGGGGTTGTTGAGTCTGGCATCACGCCCTAGACTTGCTCCCCATTAGTAGTTCGGCGCTGTCTGGATGCGCGGGGCTGGTTTTTTTCTGGAATGCAAGGGCGCCATGTTTGGTGGGCCCAAGCAGAGTAATAAATTTCCCAATAGGTGAGGAGAGAGGCATGGCAGAGCATTTTGAAACTCCAATGCTTGATGAGCTGGAAAACGGTCCTTGGCCCAGCTTTATTTCTGGTTTTAAGCGTTTAAGGGATGATCACCCTGAAGAGCGCATTCGTGAGACGGCTAACTCCCTTTTGGGTCAGCTGGAACACTCGTACGAGACTCGCAAGGGTTACTGGAAAGGCGGAACCGTCAGTGTCTTTGGTTATGGTGCGGGCATTATTCCGCGTTTTTCCGAGGTTGAGGGCACTTTCAAGGCATCCAAAGAGTTTCACACGCTCCGCGTTCAGCCTACTCCGGGCAACTATTACACCACTGATATGTTGCGCCAGTTGAGCGACAGCTGGGAGAAATACGGTTCAGGTCTGATTACGTTTCATGGTCAGACAGGTAACATCATGTTTATCGGTGCGGACACCGAGAATACCCAGAGCTTCTTTGATGAGATCAATGAGTATGGCTGGGATCTGGGTGGTGCTGGGCCCGACGTAAGAACAGGTATGTCCTGTGTTGGCGCGGCTCGCTGTGAGCAGTCCTGTATTGATGAGCAGCGCATTCATCGTACGCTGCAGAACAACTTCACTGATGATGTCCATCGTCCTGCACTTCCCTACAAATTCAAGTTCAAGATTTCCGGTTGTCCCAATGACTGCCAGAACTCCATTGAGCGTTCCGACTTTTCCGTGATCGGTACCTGGCGTGATGACATGAAGGTTGATCAGGAAGCCTTCAAGGGATATCTGGAGACAAAAGGTCGTCAGTATCTGATTGATAACGTCATTACTCGTTGCCCGACCAATGCGCTGGCTATTAATGATGACGACACGCTGGCCGTGGACAATCGCAACTGTGTACGTTGCATGCACTGCCTGAACGTCATGCCGAAAGCGCTTTCTCCCGGAGATGATCGTGGCGCAACCATCTGTATCGGTGGTAAGCGTACGCTGAAGATTGGTGATCTGATGGGTACTGTTGTTGTGCCTTTCAAGAAGCTCGAGACAGACGAAGACTGGGAAAGCCTGGTCGAGATGGCTGAAGAGATTATCGATTTCTGGGCGGAGAATGGTCTTGAGCATGAGCGTTGCGGTGAAATGATTGAGCGCATCGGATTGGTCAACTTCCTGGAAGGCATCGGAATCGACGTCGATCCCAATATGGTGAACAACCCTCGTCAGAGCTCGTATGTGCGCATGGATGAGTGGGATGCGGAAGCGGAGAAATGGTTTGAGCGTAAGGCTGAAGAGGCTGCAGGTTGATCCTGCGCCCTTGGCGCTTTATTTGAACTGCTCGTTGTATTTTTTGTTTAATTTTTTGAATTGATGGGAGTTGGCTATGTCAGAAGCTGCTGCACCACGTCCCCCTATAGAATCAGGTTGTCCTGATGGGTTTCAGTACATGCATCCTGCGATGCGTAGAAATTATGGTAACTGGGCTTACCACGAAGATCCGCAGCCGGGCGTTTTGCTCCATGTTGCCAAAGACGGTTCCAAGATATGGACCGTGAAAATCGCAACACAACGTATTCTCGATGTTTTCACGATTCGCAAGCTTTGTGATATCGGTGACGAGTATGCAGATGGATACATTCGCTTCACACTTCGATCCAATATCGAGTATATGGTGACTGATGAGTCCAAGGTTCAGCCGCTGATCAAGGCTGTGACCGATGCCGGATTCATCGTGGGTGGTACGCGTAACTCGGTTACTTCGCTTTCTCATACTCAGGGATGGCTGCATTGCGACATTCCGGGTACTGATGCGTCTGGAGTGGTGAAGTCCATGATGGATGAGCTCATTGGTGAGTTCACTTCCTGGAATATGCCCAACAGGGTGCATATCACCACTTCATGCTGTCAGATCAACTGTGGTGGCCAGGGTGATATCGCGATCAATGTTCAGCACACCAAACCACCAAAGATCAATCATGATCTGGTTGCCAATGTGTGTGAGCGTCCTTCAGTTGTTGCTCGTTGCCCTGTGGCTGCGATTCGTCCTGCATTGGTCAATGGCAAGCCTTCTCTTGAAGTTGATGAGCGCAAGTGCATCTGTTGTGGCGCCTGCTTCCCGCCTTGTCCTCCCATGCAGATCAATGATGCGGAGCACAGTAAGCTGGCCATCTGGGTTGGTGGTAATCACTCGAACGCTCGCGGCAAGCCGACTTTCCAGAAGCTGGTGGCTGCTGGTATTCCCAATAACCCGCCTCGCTGGCCCGAAGCGACTGCAATCGTCAAGCGTATTCTCAAGACCTACAAGGAAGACGCGAAGGATTGGGAGCGCATCAATGAGTGGATCGAGCGAATTGGCTGGCCGCGTTTCTTTGAGCTGACAGGTCTTCCTTTTACCAAGTTCCATATTGACAACTGGCGCGGCGCGCGCGCAAGCCTGAATGCTTCTGCGCATATCCGCTTCTAGTTCTTGTAGGATTCTTGTAAGGAAATCTTTATGAAATTTACAGTTCAGGTAAATGAGGGTCCCTACCAGCATCAGGCTTCCGATAGTGCGCAGCAGTTCATCAAGGCTGCGCTCGAAAAGGGGCATGAGATCTATCGGGTGTTTTTCTATCACGATGGGGTCAATAACGGTACAAGACTGACTGTTCCGCCACAGGATGACCGGAATCTGCAGAAAGGCTGGACCGAACTCGCCGAAGCACATGGGCTTGATCTTGTAATCTGTATTGCTGCGGCTCAGCGTCGCGGCATTATGGATGCTGATGAGGCAAAGCGGCAGGGTCTCGATGCAGACAATATTGCACCGGGCTTTCGTATCTCAGGGTTGGGTCAGCTGATTGAAGGTGGTATCCAGGCTGATCGTACCGTTGTATTTGGTGATTAGGGGGCGTTATGTCTACAGTTAAGAAGTTTCTTTTCGTTAACAGAAAAGCGCCTTACGGAACGGTATATGCGCTTGAATCTCTGGAGGTTGTGCTTATAAGTGCTGCTTTCGAGCAGGATGTGAGCATGGCATTCGTTGATGATGGTGTGTATCAGATTGCCAAAGGTCAGAATACTGACGGAATTGGCATGAAGAATTTTTCACCGACCTATTCTGCGTTGGGCGATTATGATGTCAACAAGCTCTATGTTGAGAAGGAATCGCTGGATGAACGTGGTCTGACCGTCGATGATCTGATGGATCTGAAATGGGAAGATGAGGACGACGACTGGGCCGAGAAGGATTCCATCCAGGTTGTGACTTCTGCCGAACTGGCGGAAATCATGGATCAGCAAGAAGTAATTCTGAGCTTCTAAGGGGTAAAGAGAATGGCATTACTGCATATTGTAAACAAATCGCCTTTCGAACGGAATTCTCTCAGTGCCTGCCTGCGTATGGCAAAAGAAGGCTCAGGGATATTGCTGATTGAAGATGGTGTTATTGCTGCGGCTGATGGCACCAGGTTTTCGGCTGCGGTAAAGGACGCAATGAAAGGTATCAAGGTAAGCGTGTTAGGCCCGGATCTTGATGCCCGAGGAATCTCACGCGATAAAGTGATCGATGGCATCAGTGTTGTTGATTATGGTGGTTTTGTTGACCTGGTAGCGGAATTCGATTGTTCCCAGTCCTGGGTATAGATTTTAAGTTTAAATTTTTTGGAGATTGAAAATGGCATCTATCGAACTTAATGGTAAGAGCTACGAAGTTGATGAAGAAGGGTATCTGGCTGATTTGAATCAGTGGGATGAAGATATTGCGGCCGAAATGGCAAAGATCGACGGTGCAGAGTTGACTGACGCACATTGGGAAGTAATCAACTTTCTGCGCGAGTACTATGACGAGTACCAGATTGCTCCTGCGGTACGTGTTCTGACCAAGGCTATCGGCAAGAAGCTTGGCAAGGACAAGGGTAACAGCAAATACCTGTATGAGCTTTTCCCCTATGGACCTGCGAAGCAAGCGTGTAAGTATGCCGGTCTGCCCAAGCCGACTGGTTGCGTATAACGTATTTGTTCTACGGCAGAGAGTCCTTGTGGCTCCTGCCGGATACAATTCCTTTCCTAATGAGGAGAACAGGTAGATGTCGATCCTGACAGCCTTCTTTGCATTACTTTACTCTGTAGCGGGAATAGTCCTGTTTGGAGGTCTTGCTTACCGAATCTGGGTCTTTTTCAGAACGCCCGCTCCTCTAAAGATTCCAACGACTCCGGCACCGGTTACGAGGACTGGGGTTGCGTTGCGTCTCGCCCGGGAAGTTACTGTATTTGAAAGTTTGTTCAAGTCGAACAAGTGGCTTTGGTTGTTTGGCTGGCTATTTCATTTTGGGCTTTTTCTGGTATTGCTCCGTCATCTCCGCTACGTGATTGAACCCGTTTGGACGTGGGTGGTGCTGATTCAGCCTTTCGGCAAGTACGCTTCGATTTTGATGGTGGTTGGCCTGCTGGGTTTGCTGGCACGCAGATTTGTGGTTGACCGGGTCAAATACATTTCCGCGCCTTCCGACTATCTCATGCTGTTGTTGCTCATTGGTATCGGGTTGAGCGGTTCGCTGATGACCTTCGTGAGCACGCCGGATATCATTCAGTTAAAAAGATTTCTGATGGGAGTCATGATTTTCTCCTGGCAGGAATTTCCCGCCAGTCCGATACTGGTAATACATATGCTGCTGGTTGCTACGCTGATGCTGATTTTCCCCTTCAGTAAACTACTGCATGCGCCGGGAGTGTTTTTCAGCCCCTCACGCAATCAGGTGGATAATCCTCGCGAAAAGAGGCACGTGGTTGGTTGGGCGCTAAAGCTCGAATCAGGTGATAAACGCTAACTCCGATCGTTCCGGGAATCGAGGATATTTAAGTGGCTGATTTTGAAGTACCTAAAATAAAAGAAGACATAATTGTTCCGCACATCAATCCCGGTGTCATGGAGCAAAGTGGTCCTTTTGTGGCCAAGCCCGAGCATCAGGCTCCACTCGGTTTTCCAGAGGGGCTTGTTGACAATTGGCAGGAAGCGGCTGTAGCCAAGATGGGCGATCTGCTCAAGAAGTATCGTTCACTGAAGGTGTATATGGATTCTTGCGTCAAATGTGGCGCGTGCACCGACAAATGCCACTATTTTATCGGTACGGCTGATCCAAAGAATATGCCGGTTGGGCGACAGGATCTCTTTCGCAAGGTCTACCGCCGATATTTCACGCTAGCCGGCAAGTTCTTCCCCAAGCTGGTTGGGGCCGAGGATTTCACCGAAGAAGTCCTGGATGACTGGTACAACTATTTTCACCAATGTTCCGAGTGTCGTCGCTGCTCTGTCTACTGTCCCTACGGTATTGATACGGCTGAAATTACCATGGCCGCCAGGGAGATCATGGCGAGCATCGGCAAGGGGATGAAATACAGCAACGAGATTATTGGCAAGGTTTACACCATTGGCAACAACCTTGGCCTTCCCGAGCCTGCGCTCAAGGATACGCTCGAAGGATTGGAGGAAGAGGTAGAGGAAGATACTGGCGTTGCAGTGAAGTATCCTCTGGATGTGAAAGGAGTTGAGATCCTTTTGATCACGCCTTCCGCGGACTTCTTTGCAGAGCCGCATGTCGATGGCCTGATCGGTTATGGAAAGGTATTCCATGAGGCCGGCGTCAGCTGGACGATGAGTTCAAAAGCCTCTGAAGCAGCAAACTTTGGCCTGTTTATCGGCAGCTATGAAAATATGCGCAGGATTTCCCTGAGAATTCGGGAAGCCGCGATCGAACTTGGCGTCAAACGCATCATATTTGGGGAATGTGGTCATGCATGGCGTGTCGCCTACAGTTTCCTGAATACACTTGCCGGCCCGTTCGATTTTCTTGATCAGAGATATCCGGTACCCCAGCATATTCTCGAGTTCACCCTGGGAGAGCTCAAGAAAGGTACCTTGAATATCGACAAGTCGTTGAACGATGACATGACATTGACCTTTCACGATTCGTGCAACGTGGCTCGTGGTTCCCGCATTGGCCCCGAGCCCGGAAGTCAGTTCACTATCCCTCGCGCTGTCATCAAGGCTGTTTGCAATAACTTTGTTGATATGCGTGCTGACACGATTGGTGAGGGAACTTTCTGTTGTGGCGGTGGCGGTGGACTTTTGACGGATGATCTCATGGAGGTCAGGGTCAAGGGCGCTTTACCACGCATGACTGCGCTGCAAGAGGTGGTCGAAGAGGAAGGTGTAACTCATATGGCGGCTATCTGTGCGATATGCAAGAGTCAATTTTCAAAGGTACTGCCTTATTACGGATTTGGAATGGATCAGATTGTCAGTGTCCACCAGTTGGTGAGCAATGCGATTATTCTCAAGGGATCCGAGCAAGAAAGCGAACAAGCGGAAGCCGAATGATATCGGCATTCGCACTCAATTTTAACAGTTTAAATTAGAGCAAGAGAGGAACAGACTATGGCGACCTCCCAAGACGATATGGCGAAAAACCTCACCTTTAGAAAGTTTCACGAAGGTGAGAATAGATGGGATGATTTGACTGACAAGATCTTCAAGGGAGATTCATCTCATAAATGTCCTGTTTATGTTCAGCGTACGCCTCCTTGTCAAGGCAGTTGCCCTTCCGGCCATGATATACGCGGCTGGCTGGATATTGTCCGGGGTATCGAGAAGCCTGCGCCTGGTACCGATTGGCAGGAGTATGCTTTTCGCCGCGCCACGGATTCCAATCCCTTTCCTGCTGTCATGGGGCGAGTCTGCCCTGCGCCTTGCCAGGACGGTTGTAACCGGAACGAGGTTGAAGACTTCGTCGGAATCAACTCGGTAGAACAGTTCATCGGTGATTATGCCTTCGAAAACAATCTTACCTTTGACGCGCCAGGCGAAGCCACAGGCAAGAAAGTCGCGGTTATCGGTGGTGGACCTGGTGGTATGGCTGCAGCACAACAGCTACGCAGGCTGGGTCATGAGGTAACGCTTTTCGACGACAACTCCGAATTGGGCGGAATGATGCGTTACGGCATTCCCAACTATCGGATTCCTCGAGATCGCCTTGATGCTGAAATAAAGCGTATTCTCGATTTGGGTGTTGAAACCCGAATGGGTACCAAGGTTGGTCGCGACGTTTCCATTGAAGATGTCGAAAAGGAACATGATGCCATTATCTGGGCTGTTGGTTGCCAGAATGGTCGTGATTTGCCGGTAGAAGGCTGGGACGAAACGCCCAACTGCGTTTCGGCTGTCGCTTTCCTCAAGGCCTACAATCAGGGCCGGATGAAGGTGACAGGCAAGAAGGTTGTCTGTATCGGTGGTGGTGATACCTCCATTGACGTCGTATCGGTTGCTCGCCGTATCGGTTACAACGCGAAAGCCGGCAATCCCGAGTCCACTCTGGAAGATACCAGCATTGTTCAGGATGAAAGCCTGGCTGAAAATGCCGAGCCCGCCGACGCAACACTGACCTCCCTGTTTCCTGTGGACAAGATGTTTGCCCAACCCCATGAAGTCAAGGACGCGCTCAATGAGGGCGTAGAGATTCTGGGTGGCGTCATGCCATTGGAACTGGTCATAGAAAATGGTCGCGCGGTGGGTCTGAAAATTGCCGATTGCGATATGGATGGCATGACCCCCATCAAGAAAGAGGGTACGGAACGGGTAATCGAAGCGGATCTGATAGTTTCCGCGATTGGTCAGAGTTCCGATCTTGAAGGCGTTGAGGACTATGGAAACCAGCACGGTTTCATGGATGTCGATCGCAACTTCCAGGTCAAGGGACGTCCCGGCCACTTCGCAATTGGGGATATCTTGCGTCCGCATCTGCTGACAACGGCCATTGGACATGCGGTCATTGCAGCCGAAAGCATCGATCAGTTGCTCAAGTCGGGCCAAATGAAGAAGCGCCCCAAGGTGGACAAGCATCATTTCAGCTTGTTGGATAAATTGGCCGAAGCAGGGCTTTCACCTGAAACCTACGATGTGGAGAAAGAAGGCGACCTCCGTGGTACCAGTGAAGCCAATTTCGCGGTTCACAATTTCGAGGATCGGGCCGAGCACGAGGTCATCAAGACCGACAAGATGTTCTTGGGTCATTTCACTTTCACTCCACGTCATTTGCGTCAGGAGATTCCAGTAAGTTCCGAGGAAGTTCTGCATCATTTCGAAGAGCGCATGAAGGGGCTTTCCGAAGAGGAAGCGAAGGAAGAAGCCGATCGTTGCATGAGCTGCGGCCTGTGTTTCGAGTGTGACAACTGCGTCATCTTCTGTCCGCAGGACGCCGTGTATCGCGTTAAGAAGACCGAGGCAACCACAGGTCGTTATGTAGCCACTGACTATACACGCTGCATTGGTTGCCATATTTGTTCCGACGTATGCCCAACAGGCTATATTGATATGGCGATGGGCGAGTAGACGAGGCCTTAGTAATGCGCGCTTTCTCGCAAATGTTGTTATCCACTATCGTCCTGGCAGCCTTGCTGCTGCCAGGCAGCTCCTTCGCCGAGGTTCCGTTTCCGGATATACCGAAAGGGAAGGGGGATAGTTGTGTTGCACCTACCGACGTTATTCGTCAGACGCATATGGATCTTTTGCTTCATAAGCGTGACAAAACGATGCACGAGGGAATCAGGACAAAACAGTACAGCCTCCGGGAGTGTCTGAATTGCCATATACAGCCCAAGGCTGATGGTACTTACCCCAGCATCGACTCGAAGGAGCATTTCTGCAATGCCTGCCACAGCTATGCTGCGGTAACGATCGATTGTTTCCAGTGCCACAGAGCCGTGCCTGACAGTGCCGCCGAATAGGCAGTACTTCTCAGGGTATCGTTTAGACGAGATTCAAGAAAGGTTTATAGATGAGCAGCAAAATCGACAGTAACGGTTCTCGCCGCAGGTTTCTGAAAGGCTCTGTAGCTGCTGCTGCGGGCTTGACGCTGGCACCGGGAGTGAAGTTGTTCCAGGCCGCCAACGCCAAGGCAGATGACGAGGCAGTTACTGATGCCGTTCGTTGGGGCATGCTGATTGATACCACCAAATGCAACGATTGCAATGTCTGTGTCGACGCCTGTAACAAGGAAAATGGTATTGAGGATCAGGGTAAACCTGAAACGACACCTCAATGGATTCGCAAGTTGACGGTCAAGGACTCGACAACAGGACACGTCGCAAGCCTGCCCGTGATGTGCCAGCATTGTGAAAATCCACCTTGTGCCGATGTCTGCCCAACGGGCGCATCTTTCAAGCGTGCCGACGGTATTGTTCTGGTTGATCGACATATTTGTATCGGCTGTCGATATTGCATGATGGCTTGTCCCTACAAGGCACGTTCGTTCGAACATGAGAATGTCACAGGACAAAAGGCACACGCGCCTCGCGGCAAGGGTACGGTTGAAGCCTGTACGTTATGTGTTCACAGGGTTGATAAAGGCAAGAATCCTGCTTGCGTGGATGCCTGCAATGTTGATGGACATGGCGCAATGGTATTTGGTGACATGAATGATCCGCAGAGCGAAATTTCACAGCGTCTGGTGAAATACGGCGGTAAACAGATACGAGCCGATCTCGGATTGAATACGGGTGTGCGATATCAGGGTATCTGATCCGCTGTGCGGATTCCTCCCGGTTATCGGGTCTCACATTAATCTCTATTTATAAGACTGAAGATTATGGCAAATACAAAAGTTAAATACAGGGCCATAGAGGGTAACTCGAAAGGCTATCTGGTCTTGTTGGGTGTATTGGCCTTGTTGGCTGCCATTGGTGTTCTTTCTGCACACCACATGGAAACCGAAGGTCATGTCATTACCGGAATGAATAACCAGATCGTATGGGGCCTTCCACATGTGTTTGCCGTATTCCTGATTGTTGCAGCTTCCGGCGCCTTGAATATTGCTTCCATTTCATCGGTATTCAAACGGCCTACTTACAAGCCGATGGCTCGTCTCTCCGGGATTACCGCGATCGCCCTGCTCGCGGGCGGGTTGATGGTGCTTGTGCTGGATCTTGGCCGGCCCGACCGTCTGCTGGTGACGGTTACCCACATCAATCTGAAATCGATCTTTACCTGGAATATTCTCCTCTATAGTGGCTTCTTTGCTGTGGTTGCCGTCTATATCTGGATGATGATGGAGCGCAAGATGAACCGCTTCAGCAGGCCTGCCGGTATAGCAGCGTTCATCTGGCGCCTGATTCTTACCACTGGTACCGGTAGTATCTTCGGATTCCTGGTTGCTCGCCAGGGCTACGATGCGGCGATTTATGCGCCCATGTTCATAATTATGTCGTTCTCCTTTGGGCTGGCCATTTTCATTCTGATCCTATTTGCCGCCTACAAGTACACCGATCGCCAATTGGGTGACAAGGTTGTTACGACGCTTACCAATTTGCTTGGCGTATTCGTCGCATCCGTCCTGTTTTTCGTAACGGTCTATCATCTGACCAACCTCTATGCTACCGAACATCACGGCTGGGAGGGGTTTATCCTGGCCGGCAAGCACGGGGGCGGGCCATACGCAGCCATCTTCTGGATTTTCCAGATCATTATCGGCTCGCTGATTCCGCTGGCTCTGATTTTCTCCGGCTATATTGCAAATAACCGTAAGTTGATTGCATTGACGGCTGGGCTCGTCATCGTTGGCGGTGTCGCACAAATCTACGTTACGATCATTGGCGGTCAGGCGTTTCCGCTGGTACTTTTTCCTCAGGCCGAGGTCAGTAGCACCTTCTTTGATGGTATTGTGGGTACCTATTCACCCAGCATCTGGGAGCTTCTGCTCGGGATTGGTGGAGTAGCGACAGCGCTCGCGATTGTTACCTTTGCCATCAAGATATTGCCCTTCCTGCCCGAGTCACTGGCCGATGCGGTGGTGGATCCTCACCACACCAAATAGAAATCGATCTGCTGCAAAAGGCAAAGAATAAATCAATGGCGTCCAACGGGGCGCCATTTTTGTGTCCGATGCTGTAAACTTCCCATCCTGTAAAAGGTTTGAACTCGAACGTTGTAAAAACCCGGGAACGTTGCAATGTCTGGAATCTACATATCGGCTGCCCACAAGTCCTCGGGCAAGACGACGGTATCGCTGGGTATTTGTGCAGCACTTTCCCGTACCGGTTCCGGCATCCAGCCATTCAAGAAAGGGCCAGACTATATCGATCCCGCGTGGCTGAGTCTTGCTGCAGACAGGGCCTGTTTTAATCTCGATTTCTATACTTCCAGCAGGGAAGAAATCAGGGCGCTTTATGGCGCCAAAATGAGTGCAACCGATATCTCCATCGTCGAGGGTAACAAGGGTCTGTACGATGGAATGGATCTGGAGGGCTCAGACAGTAATGCGGCGCTGGCGCGACTACTAGATCTACCGATTGTCCTGGTTATCGATACGATGGGGATGACGAGAGGGATTGCGCCACTGCTTCTCGGATACGCCAACTTTGATAGAAGTCTGAACCTAGCCGGGGTCATACTCAATCGGGTTGGCGGCCCACGCCACGAGTCTAAACTTGTCGAGTCGGTGGAGCGCTATACCGAGGTAAGGGTGTTGGGCTCCATTCCACGATTCCGGTCTGGTGAGATTGAGGAGCGTCATCTCGGCTTGATTCCGGTCAATGAAGACCGAGCTGCTGCCACTACGATCAATATGCTGGCAGACGTCGTGAGTGCCAATGTCGATCTGGAGGCATTGCGCAATATTGCCACCAAGGCTGGAAAAGTGCCTGCCCCACCACGGCGAATTGCCATCAATCGTTACCCGCTAAAAATCGGAATTGCTCGTGATGCGGCGTTTGGATTCTATTATGCCGATGATCTGGAAGCGTTCAGGGAAATGGGGGCAGATATCGTATGGGTCGATATGATCAACGATGTGGAACTGCCACATCTCGATGGACTCTTCATCGGGGGCGGTTTTCCCGAAACGTCCCTGCGGGGGCTTGAAGCAAACAGTTCCATGAAAACCAGTGTTCTTGCTGCTATCGAATCGGGATTACCCTGCTATGCCGAGTGTGGCGGCTTGATGTACCTCAGTCGCTCTATTGAATGGCAAAATAGAACCGCTGCAATGGTTGGCGTGATTCCCGGCAAGATCACCATGTCGTCGAGACCTCACGGCCGTGGATATATCCGGCTCAGGGAAACAGCTGATATGCCGTGGCCGGATGCCCCGATAGGCGAAGTAGCCGGACACGAATTCCACTATTCGCAGCTGGAAGGACTACCAGAAGGCTCGAAGTTTGCCTATGAAGTCGTTCGTGGGACCGGAATTCAGGAGAACAGGGATGGGTATTGCTACAAGAATCTCGTAGCAAGTTATGCTCATCTTCGAAATATGAAGCAGAACCGCTGGGTTGAGCGTTTTCTGAAGTTTTCCAGCCAGGTCAGGGCGGAACGGCTTCTGGCGCAGGCAGGTAACGATTCATGATAGGCTATCGGCCCTCGGGCAGGGCCAACGGGATGTGTTCTTGTTCACTGGTGGCAAAATCGTACGATGAATGTGATTACTCGGCGAGCAGTTACCAATGCGTTGAACCTGAATCCGAGGTTTAAGTGACAACAGGCTGGAGACGGAGGATAACACTCGATGATCAAGGTTACAGAGAATGCTGGCAAGCAGATCAAGGCTTCCATGGAATCAGGGGATGCGAACAACCTGGGCCTGCGAATAGCGGCAATGAAAAATCCCGACGGCAGCTTCAAATATGCCATGGGATTCGACGAATTGAAATCCGACGATATCGTCACTGAAGCGTATGGCATCAAGGTCATGTACGCAGGTGATATGGCCGAATTGCTTGACGGCATGACAATCGAATTTGACCGGATCGAAAAGGAAGGTGACCCGCAGTTTATCTTCCTGAATCCAAATGACCCCTCTTATGTTCCGCCATCAGCGTAGCGTCTGATTCGATGACAGACTCACCAAAAGAGGAGGATGTGGTCAGCCTGCGTCACATGGAGCTCGACAAGGACAATGTTCCTCGCTCCGTTCCCAGCAGAAACAATGCCTTCATGCAGGGTGGCGGCTGCGTTTCCATGCTCGGTGTACTGTACGATGTTGCAGCGAGCATCAATATTACCCACGACGTCAATGAGGTGCTGATGCGATTTCTGCACACCCTCACGGATATTGTGGGCGCTCGTGCCGGGGCGGTCCGGTTGGTGGGTGCCGATGGCGACCTACATCTGGTGGCCAGTGTGGGGCTGGATGATGATCTGGTGGCGAAGGAGAAGGTCATGCCGTCCCTCGTTTGTGCCTGTGGTACCGTCGAGGAACCGGAAAAGGTCTCCTTTTTGCAGAATATAACGGGTTGTGCCAAATCGATAGGCCGCGATTTCTTCGAGGTGGATTCGACCAGGGTCTCCCTGATCGTGGTTCCCCTGCGGCATCGCTCGAATCACCTTGGCGTCTACAACTTGTATGTCGACGCTTCCATGTGTGATGAGTTTCAGCAATATGAGGAGTTATTTACCAGCATTGGCCGGTTCCTCGGGATGGCGATCGTCAAGGCACGGCTGGACGAGGAGACGCATCGCCTGTCGCTGATGGAAGAACGTTCCCGCCTGGCTAATGAACTGCATGACTCCCTGGCACAGACGCTTGCCAGTGTCCGTTTTCAGGTCAGAGTGCTGGATGAAACCCTGCATGAAGGCAATGAGGCCTTTTTGTGGCAAGTGCTGGAAAAGATCGAAAACAGCCTCGATGAAGCCAACGCCGAACTGCGGGAGCTGATCGCCCATTTCCGGGCTCCTCTGGATTCCCAGGGTGTCATCTCCGGGGTGGAGCGGGCTGTCGTGCGTTTCCGTCGCCGCTGCGATATCCAGATCTTTTTTCAGAAAGACTGGCCCGAGCGCAAGTTGCCAGCCGAGTATGAACTGCAAATTGTCAGGATTGTGCAGGAATCGCTTGCCAACATCGCCAAGCACAGTCAGGCTAAAACCGTGCGCGTCCTGTTACGGGGGCGAATGGATGGCGATTACCGCATCCTCATCGAGGATGACGGTGTGGGCCTGAGTGCCGTTACCGGAAAAAACATCAACCCGGGTGACCATATCGGCCTGAGTATCATGAAGGATCGGGCCAAGAGAATCGGCGGTGATCTGGTCATCGAGAGTGATCCTGGTGAGGGTACGCGGGTGATCCTGAAATTCCATCTGCCTGTCGAAAAACTTCCGGTAGACGTCAAGCCTTGAAGGCCTAATTGAATGAATAAACCATTACGAGTTCTGATTCTGGATGACCACACGCTGTTCCGCGAAGGCCTGCAGGGATTGCTTGAGCATCGCGGAATCAAGGTGATTGCATCGATCGGCGACGGCAAGGAAGGCATCAAGGTGGCGAATGAACTCAAGCCGGACGTGATACTGCTCGACATGAGAATGCCAGAGCTCGATGGATTGATGGTATTGCGGCGACTTAGGCAGAACGGGCTGAAGATGCCAGTGTCGATTTTGACCACCAGCAGCAGTGAGAAAGACTTGGTTGAGGCACTGCGAAATGGTGCACAGGGCTATCTGCTCAAGGATATGGAACCGGATGATCTCGTCGTTGCGCTACTGGATATCGTGGCTGGAAAGACGGTGGTTGCGCCCACATTGACCTCGGTACTGGCGAAGGTTGTGCAGGGCGAGTCTGTAAAGCCGGATGAGGCAAAGCCGATCAACAGTCTCACGCCGCGTGAAACCGAGATCCTCGGGCTGTTGGCGGAAGGACTGAGCAACAAGCTGATTGCGCGAGAGCTTGGTATTTCCGACGGTACCGTCAAATTGCACGTAAAGGCGATACTGAGAAAACTGGACGTCCATTCCCGGGTAGAAGCTGCGGTCATTGCCGTGGAGCATGGATTTCGGGCAAACTCCGCCAGCAGCGGTTTCGATTGACGGCCTTTGCCTGGCGAATAGGTGGCGATCCATTGTGATTGATGATTGGCATTCAACTCCCCCAGTTGGCATGTTTATAGTGTGAGCAACGTGGTCGGGTAGCTACAAAGCTTACCTGACACACCAATTTCCCGAATTGAGATCCGTGGGCGGGCGCCAGTCCGGAGGTGGATTGCGGGCCTCTATCCCTGACATATGAGAGTAAAAGAATGAAAAGATATTATCAGTTGGTGGAAGAACTGAGTCAGCATATCAACGAGATTCTTCCATGGGATCTGGTTGACCTGTATGAAAGTGGCGCGGAGCCGTTCATTGTCGATGTTCGCGAGCCCGATGAATGGGAATTTGCAAGAATTGAAGACTCGATCCTGGTACCCCGCGGCATATTGGAGTCGGCATGTGAGTGGGATTATGATGAAACGGTGCCTGAGCTGGTCGAGGCGAGGGATCGGGATGTCATTATCGTCTGTCGCTCGGGGCACCGTAGCGTTCTTGCTGCCTATAATATGAAGCTGATGGGATACCGGAATCCCATCTCGTTGAAGACCGGGCTGCGCGGCTGGAATGATTACGAGCAGCCCCTGGTCAATGCGGCGGGAGAGCCTGTCGATATCGATGAAGCCGACGAGTTCTTTGCCACCAAACTGAGAGATGATCAGATAGATCCTGCCCGCCGTAAAAAACTGGCCAGTGCCTGAAAAACTGGTTGCCTTTCCCCCCATCGCAAGCGTTGGGGCGCGGTTGCTCGTTCTCGGTTCGATGCCGGGAATGAAGTCGCTTCAGGCGCAGCAGTATTATGCCCACCCGCGCAATGCATTCTGGCCCATCATGGAGCAACTGTTTTCGATACCTGCCGATATGGACTATGCCGAGCGATGCAGGAGGCTGGCGGACAAGGGGGTTGCATTATGGGATGTCATCAATCGCTGCGAGCGCGAGGGGAGTCTGGATTCGGCCATCAAGCCGGCAACGCTGGAGCCCAATGATTTCCGGCAGTTCTTCCATCACCATGCCAGGTTGTCACATGTGTTTTTCAATGGTGCAAAGGCGGAAGACGTATTCAACCGACAGGTATTGCCTGCCATGGGAGAAGCGTTTCCGCAGCTGGTATATTGCCGTCTGCCATCAACCAGCCCTGCTTATGCAGCGCTGACATTCGAAGCAAAACTGCTGGCCTGGCGAGCCATTGCCGATGCGCTGGATTATTCGTAGCGCTTGCGATCCTTGCGCCTTGTTCCTGCTCGCTGAATGATCTTGCCATGCACGGCTTCGATACCCGGAATGCTCAGGGTTTCGTACTTGTCATTTTCAGGAACCAGAAAGTACTCGCCATTCTCGATTTTCAGGCGCCGGAAAATATACTCGCCATTATAGGTTGCAAAGACATAGGAGCCATCCGACACGACGCCGGCAGGGTCGATGATCACAATGCACTGATCCGGAAATTCGGGTTCCATGCTGTTGCCCAGCACCTGTAGTGCAAAGGGATCGGCGTTACTGCAACTGCTGCCAGTCTGAAATTGTTCCATTGCTATTCTACCTTCTCAATCAGCATTGAAGTTTTCGCTGGGTATGAACCATTGAAGCTTCTTATGCATCTCAACGACCTCACCCACGATGATCAGAGTGGGGGGCTTGACGTCCTGTTGCTTGACCAGCTCCGGTAGGGTGCCAAGCTCGCCCAGATAAACCTTCTGATCTGGTTGGGTACCTTTTTCCACCAGGGCAGCCGGTGTGCTGGCGGCCCGGCCATGAGCTATCAACTGCTCGCAGAGTGTATTGACGCAGTGCAGGCCCATGTAGAAGACGACCGTCTGCTGGGGTGCGGCCAGAGCCGGCCAGTTCAGCGTGTCACCATCGGCCTTGCGGTGGCCGGTGACAAAGGTGACCGACTGGGAATAATCCCGGTGGGTCAGTGGGATTCCGGCATAGGCGGCGCAACCGGCAGCGGCGGTAATGCCGGGGACTACCTGAAAACCGACGCCGTTTTCCATCAGCTCCGAGATTTCCTCGCCACCACGTCCGAAGATGAAAGGATCACCCCCTTTCAGACGCAGCACACGCTTGCCCTGTTTGGCGAGTTTCACCAGGATTTCATTGATACCCTCCTGGGGAACCGCGTGATTGGCCATGGCCTTGCCGACATAGATCTTCTCGGCATCCCGACGAACCAGCTCCATGATGGGTTTCGACACCAGGCGGTCATAGACAACCACATCAGCCTTCTGCATCAGTCGCAAGGCCCGGAAGGTCAGCAGATCCGGGTCGCCAGGGCCGGCGCCAACCAGAAAGACCTCACCGACAAGGTCATCCTGCCTGTTGCTGGCTTCCGCCAGTGCCTCGCTGAGTCGTTCACGAGCTGCCTCTTCCTTGCCGTTGAAGGTGAGTTCGGCAACGGGTCCTTCGAGAATCTCTTCCCAGAAGTTCTTGCGCTGTTCCACGGTGGGTAGTGCCGCCTTGGCCTCTTCGCGGAAGCTTTCCACCAGTGCGGCGAGCTTGCCGTAGGCGTTGGGAATAGTGCCTTCCAGCTGGGTACGCAGCATGCGTGCCAGCACCGGAGAGGCGCCGCCGGTGGAAATGGCGATTTGCACCGGTGAGCGATCAATGATCGATGGCATGATGAAGCTGCAAAGGGCCGGATTGTCCACTACATTGACGGGCAGGTTGCGTGCCTGTGCCAGTCGGGAGACGGTTTCGTTGACCTCTTCGTCGTTGGTGGCGGCGATGATGATTACCTTGTTGTCGAGGTCATCCGCTTCAAAGTGGCGCTCGATGAGGGTGTAATCTCCCTGCTCGACCAGGCTGCGGATCTCCTCGCAAACTGAGGGGGCCACGATCACGACATTGCCGCCGGCAGCCCTGATCAGTGAAGCCTTGCGCGCTGCAACTGAGCCCCCGCCAACGAGCAGGCAGTCGCGGTTGCGGATATTCATAAAGGTTGGCAGAAAATCCACTATAGTTTCCTCAAAATCCGGGTGAATTGATATTCATTGCGGTAATCATGCGCTCAAACGGGCCGAGCTTGGCACGGCTTGGTCATGGCGGCCTTATTTTACAGCAATCGTAGGGTTTAGGGTTTGCATAATCGACAACAGCGGGGTGGTGACGGGTTCCAGTTTGCGGCGCATGACAGTACCGATGGCGTCAGTACGTCCGAATACCGGCGCAACCAGATATTCGCTGACCAGTGATAGCCCGATCATGGCACGGAGCTGTGGTTCAAGCATGGGCAACTGCTCGATGACAGGTGCGATGAATACGTCGATATCGCTGGACTGAGTGCGTTCGGTAATGGCCTCGATCCGGCGGTAGCGCTCATCATCGGGACGGATATTGGCATGATAGTGGCTGATGGCAGTCATCAATTCCACCACAGTATCCTGGTTGGAGGCCTTGTTGATGACGCTTTCAGCGGTCTTGAGAAAACGCTGACCGGATGCTCCGAGACAGTGCTGCAATTGTCTTGCGCAGGCATGTTCTATTGCCAGCGCGTCCAGTGACCCGGCGACTTCCTGAAACAGCGGATGCGGTGTATCGGCATCCGGCAGGGTGTGAGGCCGGGTGTGCAGGAAGCCGATATAATAGTTCTGCTTGCGTCTGGCATTTTTCCACAGTTTGGTCACCGTAGCATCATCGATCAGACCGGGTTGCAGGATCAGTCTGATGCTGTCGATCTGTGCCTGGGCCTCCTCTTCAAAAGGAAGGAATTCCAGCAGGTACTGTGCAAGCTCTGGCCCGAGGTGGCTGTTGGCAATGGCGGGTGTTGCCAGCAACTGGCGGGCGTTTTCTGTAGAGGGGTAGGCCCACCAGGCGTTGGCGGCAATTTCGGGTGACAGCTCGGGGGCATGAACCACGGCGGTGACGGCTTCGGGCTCTCCAAGCAGCAGCAGATTTTCCAGGCTGTCTTCATCACGCGCCTGACCCATTCGTGTCCAGCGCCGGATATAGACCGGGTAGCCACCCGGCGAGCCGAGAATATAGGTGGAGAACACTTCACGCACCAGGCGCAGATAGGGCTCTTCCTTGCAGGTCGGGTTGAGCTGGATTTTGGCTTCCCCCTTGTCGGTCAGCCCGTAGACGATCATGCGCGACTCATCGACCCTGACAGCCTTCAGGTTCTGTCGGAGCAGTACATTGAGGCGCAGATTGTCTTCGTTGGAAAGTTCCATTAGCTTACCTGTTGGGACCGGCCGGGTATTTTGTCATGATGGGGGTATGGATGGATAGTGTTATCAATGGGTGTGGAGGTGGGAGTGATGCATCGCGATAACTGCCCCTGTGGCAGCGGCAAGCCGTATGGTGAATGTTGCGCACCGCTGCATCAACGCAAGACTGTGGCATCGACTGCTGAAGCGCTGATGCGCTCCCGCTATTGCGCGTATGTGCTGGGGGATGCCAAATATCTCTACAGGAGTTGGGATGAGGCGACCCGGCCAGCATTGCAAAGCCTCAGGTCGATGCCGCCAATACAGTGGGTCGGACTGGAAATAGTGCGTGTCGAGAAAGGTGGTGAGGAGGACCAGGTCGGGCTGGTCGAGTTCGTGGCGCGCTATCTGCAGGAAGGGCAGATGCGGCTCATGCAAGAGAGCAGTCGTTTCAGACGGGCCGGGGGAAGGTGGGTCTATGTGGATGCGGCCCAACCTCGGGAACTGTGAAGTACTTCTTGCCGTCCGCTTAGGAGAGCGCCTTAAGATGATGGTTTTCCCGATCTGGAACCATAGTGAACAGCAAGATTATCATCTCCGCCCTGTTGGGCATGACCCTGTTCCTGGCGGTACTGGTGGCCTCCCCGGATACGCAGCAGCGACTCCGGCAGCGACTGGGGCTGACCTCAGACGAGCAGGTTGAGCTGACACCGTTCTATCACCGAATCGTCAAATACCATCGTCGTGTCAGCGGCAATGCACCAGAGAGATCGGTGCAGTTTATTGGTGACAGCTTCATTCAGGGACTCTGCGTATCCGCAGTGGCCAGTCCGGCCGTCAATTTCGGTATTGGTGGAGATACCACGCTGGGAATATTGCAGAGAATTCCGCAGTATCCGTCGCTGCAGACGGCCAGCAGCATTGTGCTGGCCGCAGGTTTCAATGATATGTGGCGCCATGCCAATGATGAGATCGTGGATAATTTCCAGTCTATTGTGCGGTCCTTGCCTGCTGATGTGCCATTGGTCATGATGGCGGTCTTTCCGGTCGATGAGCGAGTAGAGCCTGCCTTTGCAGGCCGGAATGCCCGGATTGCAGCACTGAATGTCGGGCTTGAGGCGCTATGCAAGGCAACGCCGCGCTGCACTTTCCTCGATATCAACGGACAGTTGCGGGATGAGAGCGGCAACCTGTCAATGCAGTATCAGGATGGTGATGGTTTGCATTTGAGCTCTGTCGGCAATGCGGTGTGGATCAGCGCGTTGAAGCCGCTGGTGGCAAAGCATACCGCCGCTAATTGAGCTGGATCCGCTGCCCCCACGGCACCTTCCCTCGACCCTTGACCAGCCAGATCACCGGAAAATGGGGTTCGCTGGCAGGAAACTCCCCCCGCGCGTCGGTGAAGTAGACCAGAATGTCCGGCTGCCTGTCACTACTGTTCAGATGCTCGATAGGCGGGACAAAGCTGGTGCCGCCACCGCCCTTGATTTTCTCCGGAAGCGTCAGCTCTTCCCACGGCTCGTAGATCCATGGGCTGCCGCTGGTCAAATTGGTGTCGCAGGCCATCAGCGTGACCCTGGAGCGTATCTGGGATTTGATGGCGTTGATTTCCGAGAGGAATTCGCCAATTTCCCGGTCGTTGACGGAACCACTGACGTCGATGGCAACTGCCATGTTCAACTGGGCGCTGCGCAGGCTGGGAAAGATGGCCGGGTCGCCGCGTCGGTTGGAGGGCCGACTGTAGTTGTAGTCATCACGGGCGATACTGCTGACATACCGGGCCAGCAACATGCGCCACGGCAGGCTGGGCTGGATCATGAAGTCGATCATTCGCGCCATGGCGCCGCCCATCTTGCCAGCCTGCATGGCCTGTTGTGCGGCACCCACCAGCCGCTGCTGCCATTGTGTCGAAAGTGTTTCCATCTCCTGTTGCGAAAGCGGATCGGGTTGTGGGGCACCCTGATTATCGTCACCACCTTCGCCTGATCCCCGGGATTGTTCCATGATGCCGTGGCCTGCATCGGAGTCGTCTCGAGACTGTTCCGGGGTACCACCACTGCCTGCGTCCGACGGCATCGAGGGATCCGGTCGGGATTGCCCCTGGTGCTCACTCTCACCTTCGCTGGCGTTTTCCTGCTGTCCGCCACCATTGTCGTGATCGGCATCATAGACATGATGGTCCAGCGGGTTCTGGTGTTCGCTTTCGTCGATGCAGGGATAGATCTCCTCGGCGGTCATCTCCTTGAATTCCTGCAGGTACAGAGAGTCGGGTGGCGGTATCAGACCATCGTCGATCAGCAGGGGGTTGATGGCGTAATCACAGGCAACATCCCAGCGTTTCCTGATGCGATGGCCTCGCCGCGCAAAGTGGGAGAGGGCGCAGTGCAAGGCTTCATGCGCCAGAACGAATTGCAGTTGTCCCGAGGAGAGTGCATCGACATAGGCGGCATTGTAGTAGAACTTGCGCGCATCGGTTGCGGTAGTCCTGCACCAGTCGGGATTGGCCGCCACCATGGGTAGCCGGAGCACCAGCGCGCCGAGGAATGGCTTGTCCAGGATCAACCGGGTTCGCGCGGCCTCCAGTTTGGTGTCGATGGCACGTGAATCAGTCACTATAGATCATGACATCGGCAATGGCATCGGCCCAGTTGGCGAACTCGGGAATGTCGAAGATGTCGTTGCCTATTGCGCGCTGCAGGTCGGATACCAGCATGACGCCCATTTCGCGCTGTGGAAAATGATTGGCAAAATTGAGGATGTGGCCGGTTACCGTGGTTGCATCAGCCTGTTCTCTGACGCGAATGGCATGACCAACAAGTGTTGAAGCGACTGCATATTGCAGGTCGATCTCGTTGGGTGCCGTTACCGTTTCACCTCGCAGAATGGCTTCGATATCGGGAAGCTGATCCAGCGTGGACATGAAGGCACTCAGCTCGATTCCGGCGGCAGGCCCAACGCAGGCCTGGAGTGATCCGGTCAGCAGGGCGGGATGATTCTCGAACTTGCGGATGGCACGATGGGCGAACTCCCAGGAGCGAGGTGAGGGGAAGGCGACTGGATTGTGGGCCGGGTCGAAGTCGAAGAGCATTTCCGGGCGAAAGCGCAGGAAGCCAATGATGCGGTCATCGATGCCGTTGCGGTAGGCCCAGGCAACCCAGTCGTCCAGATTGATATCGACCTCGTAGTGGGAAAACCGGTTCGCCAGAGGGGCCGGCATGGTATAGGTCACGCCACGATCACCCTGGCGGTTGCCCGCGGCAAAAATGGCCCAGCCTTCGGGGACTTCGTACTGCCCCAGTCGGCGGTCGAGTATCAGCTGATAGGCTGCGGCCGAGACGCTGGGAGGCGCAGAGGTGATTTCGTCCAGAAACAGGATGCCCTCCGGTCCGTGCCGTGCTACATCGGGCAGCATGGCGGGAATGGCCCACTCCACCAGTTCGCCGGAGCGAAAGGGAATGCCGCGCAGATCGGAAGGTTCCATCTGTGACAGGCGAATATCCTGCAGGGGAACGGCATTCTTCTCGGCAACCTGGCGGATGATGTCCGACTTGCCCACACCGGGTGGCCCCCAGAGCATGGCGGGTGTGTGATGTCCGGAGCGGGCACCAAGAAATTCCTGATTCAGAACGGTAGAGAGTTGTGCTGGGCGCATCGAAGGGGATTCCGGTGTGGTTTGGAGAAGAGGGCGTAATGCGACCCGGTATCGGATCTTATGTCAGATAGTCTTCAAAGCCACCCTTGGCATACCATTCCTTGGCCTTGTCCAGATCCTTCTCCACGCCATTGCCTTGCTCATAGATCATGGCCAGTGTGGTTGCCGAGCCTGCCAACCCCTGTTCTGCCGCTTTCTCGAACCAGTGGATGGCTTTGGGGATGTCCTTGTCGGTGCAGTCTCCCTCCATGTACATGAAGCCGATGCCATGTTGTGCCAGCGCATGGCCCTGTTCGGCTGCCTTCTGCATCCAGTCGAAGGCCATCTCGGGGTTGGGTGCGACGCCAAGGCCGTTCTGGTACATGATCGCCATGCGATGCTGGGCATCCGGATCCCCCTGTTGTGCATAGGGGCTCAGCAGGTGGATGGCCTGTGAAAAGAGTCTGGATTCAAAAGCCGACATACCGCTGGCGAGGTCGATATCTGCAATGTGGGATTGGTCTGACATGGCGGTGCCGTCCGTAGGGTTATTGGGAGCCTGCATTATACAAAAGCCCTGAGGCTGGACAATGTATCTACACTGCAGTAGAGGTTTATGTAGAATACGTGGCCTCATGATCTGACATCGAATCGCCATGGAGTGTTTTGTCTACCGCAGTTCCCGCAAGGCAGATACCTATCTCTATCTGCCGGCCAGGGACGAATTCTCCGAGCTTCCCGAGGGGTTGCTTCAGCTTTTTGGCGAGCCGGTGTTCAGCTTCAGTTTCGATTTGACGCCCGACCGCAAGCTGGTCAGGGAGAATGCTGCCGAGGTGTTCGACAATCTTGCAGACCAGGGTTTTCATTTGCAGATTGCCGCAGAAAACAAGGAGCCTGAATAAAAGTGTATCCGATTATCAAACACATCCATCTGTTGACGATTTCGATTTCCCTGGCCGGGTTCATCCTGCGTATGATCTGGATCTTCATGGCATCGCCGCTGGCGCGCCATCGGTTGACCCGGATTCTCCCGCATATCAACGATACGCTGCTGCTGGTATCCGGCATCGGATTGGCGTGGGTTACGCACCAGTATCCCTGGGAGCATGGCTGGCTTGCGGCCAAGGTGATCGCGTTGCTCGTGTATATCTACCTGGGTGCAAGGGCAATAAAATCGTCGGGCGGTCTGCGTGGGTTGATCTTTACCGTGGCTGCGTTATTGACGTTTGGCTACATGGTGATGGTTGCACTGAGCAAGTCACCCTGGCCCTTCAGTTGATCCGATTCCGCAGCGCATGGGGGGATATTCCCGCGTCGTATCGGGAAAAATTCATGGTGGTTTGATTTGGAGATATTCTTCTCATTCCTGTAGCGTGATGGCCATTGCCATGTCGAACGGTTCACATTGATTGACATTGGCTGTTGGTCTTTTTACCGCTACCACGTAACGTCATCAGAGATTGCGTGATTCAAGGTCCCTATATTGTCGATAATATGGTTTGTCAAAAGAACACCAGTAGGTGTTGCCGGTTTTCTGTTCTGGGTATCTGCCAGTACATCTCTGGCCCTCAGCGTCAAGGCTGATGCCTATCTCGATGCACTCCAGGATGCGGCGGCCGATATCGAGGTGGATTCGCTGACCAGCAGCCCAACCTCAGACCCGGATATCCGCCCTGGAGCCATACAGACCGGGACTGCGGTATCCAATGGTGCGGCCGACATGCCGCTTGGACTGGATATGGTCGCGCTGGAACAATACCTTCAGCAGGCCCATGTCGGGAGTTATGCCTTTTTCAAACGGCTCAGCGATGCGCGCAAGCAGCAGGTGTTTCAGGCCTATCGTTCCAGACCGGAGATCGCCCATATCCGTAATCAGATCAAGCAGCAGTATTTGCAAAACTGAGCAAAAGGTAATCTATTGAGCGTTTACAAGACAAATGATGGACAGTTGGCCATCGAGGCTCGCAGTACAAGCGATTGCAGAGTTGACATGAGTCTGGGAAGCGTCGTTACAGGGCTTATGTTCTGTATGCTGGTGTTGCTCTCTCAGGTCGCACATGCGCTGGATGTAAAACTGGATACGAGCAGGGATTATGTGGAGACACTTCATGATGGTCGTGTCGTCAAGATCCAGCGAATACAGGACACCTCACATACGGTAACCGGGAGCTTTGCCAAGACATCTCGCAAGTGCCCCCCGTTCTGCATTCAACCCACACGAGTTGCCCCGTCAGTTGAAACAGTGGCTGAAATAGATATTTTCGATTTTCTCGAGAATGAGGTTGTGACCGGGAGCGGGGTGCTGATCGATGCACGGCTGCCATCCTGGTTCAAGAAGGGTACCATCCCCGGCTCGGTTAATATCCCGTTTACAGTGTTCGAAGGGGCTTCGGGTGAGCAGCAGCTGACCGATGCACTTTACAAGCTGGGCGTTCGCAAGCGAGGTGAAGTGGGTGGTTTCACTCGAACGCTGGAAGGTTTCGGTTTTCTGGATGGTGACCTGAAAACGGATGTGTGGGATTTCTCGCAGGCAAAGAAGCTGATTCTCTGGTGCAATGGTCCCTGGTGCGGGCAATCGCCCCGTGCGATCCGTGCGTTGCTGGATCTGGGTTATCCGAAAGAGAGATTGTTCTACTATCGGGGTGGGATGCAGATGTGGCAGATATTAGGGTTGACGACGATTGAGCCTTGACTTGGAGGCTGTCCGAGAATAAGGAGCCTACTGCGGAAAAGCCATTTTGGCCCTTTTTCCCCATGATTTTCGTCAAATATAACCAATTTTCTCCTCAAATCAGTGAAAAAAAATGGCCTAAAATAGCTTTCCTTCGCTACGACTCTTATTCTCGGACGCCCTCCTAGTTGAAAAACCCATTTGGATTATCCAGAAAAAGCCCTCTTATCGAGGGCTTTTTCTATTCCGGGCAGGCAAAGTGAATCAGGGAAACAGGCTGCTACTGTTGGGAGGGAGAGTCATCTTTGGCGGCAAGGGGGCGCATAACTGGCTTGGGGTCACTGAGCACCTGTTCCGGCTGTGAGAATGGCGCCAGTCGTTCGACAAAATCCACCAGGGATAGTGCGGGGGAGCCACGAAAGAAGCGGGTCATGGGGCGGTCGCGCCAGATGCGGTCGGAGTAGAGATAGACTTCATGGGGCTGGTCGCCAATGCCGTTGTGGTCAAGATCATAGCCCGCATACTTGTCCCAGTAGTTGCCAAGCCAGTCGTTGTCACGCACGGTCATCGAGGCGCTGCCCAGGACATCGACGAAGTTGTTGTTGAAGTTGTTGTCGTGAATGACATGGCCGCCTTTCTCGCCGTAGAAGTACATGGCAATGTCATTGAACAGGAGTGAATTGCGTCGGGCGTAGAGGATGTTTTCCGGGTGTATCGGGGCATTGGCACGCAAGCCGACGGCACAGTGGGCAATTTCGTTGTCTTCGATGATCACCTGGGAACTCTCCTTGAAGGCGAGACCGGAGCCGGTAAGCAGGCGCATGTGATGGATGCGGTTGTGGTCGATCTGCAGATCGTGGGAATAGAGCACGATAATCCCGGTATCGTTGTGCTCGATGGTGTTGCCGGAGACCTCATTGTCGGGTGAAAAGATGAATTCCATGCCGATGCGGCTGTAGCGGATGGTGTTGTTGACAAAGCGGTTGTCGGAGGAATTGGCGATCACGAGATCACGTACCTGAACAAAGTGGTTGTCGGTGATCAGATTGTCATAGCTGTACCAGACCCGCAGCCCTTCGCCGCGCATGCTGATATCGTAATCCTTGGAGGTAACCTTGTTGCCTTTTATCAGGTTGTTGTCGGCCTTGCGCAAGTGTATGCCGAACAGTGCGTTTTCAATCGTATTGTTTTCCACGATCGTATGATTTGCAGTGACCAGTATGGCGGCATCGACCCGATCATGGGAATCCCCGGAATTGATGACGCGCATGCCACGAAATTCGACGCCGTCCGCAGCAATGGTAACGACTGTCTTATCGCCCTGACCATCGATGGTGACCTCTCCCTGGCCGTCGATCACCATTTTTCTCTGGATTACCACCGGTCCGGAGTAGGTGCCTGGTGGTGGCTTGAGTGTGCCACCGGTGGGTGTCAGTTCAACGTAGAGTTGCAGGGGCGGAAAGGCATGAGCTGCGGGGAGGCGTAGCAGGAAAATACAGAGGATCTGCCAGCAGGAAAAAAAACGGAAGCCTGAAAAGGTGGTCGATTTCATGATGGCGTCTCGGCGATCCGGTCAAAGGGGTTTCTGTCCCCGGTGAATGCAGGCGATGCCAAAGGAGAGGTTGCTGTAGCTGACATCCGCCAGTCCGGTGCTGCGGATCATCCCTGCCATCTCCTCCTGATCCGGAAATTCGCGGATGGATTCGATCAGATAGGTATAGGCGTCGGGGTGGCCGGCAACCATGGCACCCAGGCGGGGGATGACGGTACGTGACCAAGCATCATAGAAGGGTCGCAGCCAGGCCTGTGGGGTACTGAATTCCAGGCAGTAGAACCGTCCTCCCGGTTTGAGCACGCGGGCAATTTCCTGCAGGGATTTTGCAATGTCGGTAGCGTTGCGTATACCGAAGGAGATGGTCAGTACATCGATGCTGTTGTCATCCAGCGGCATTTTTTCGGCGGGAGCAGCGACGGCCTTGCACTGATTGCCTAGTCGTTTGGCCGCAACCTGCATCATTTCGATCGAAGGGTCGATAATCACGACATTCCTGCCCTCTTGCAGCAAGGCTTTGGCTATATCACCGGTACCGCCAGCCAGATCGATAAAGTGTTTGCCGGGCGCCTTGTCGATCTCGCGGGTAAAGCGCCATTTCCAGACCCGGTGTATCCCCATGCTCATCATGTCATTCATCAGATCGTAGCGTCCGGCAACGCGACTGAACACACTGCGAACGAGTTTTTCGCGCTCCTCGGTAGAGACGCTCTTTTTGCCAAAGGTTTCGGAAAGACGATGTTTCATGACGCCAGTACCGGTTTGATGTGGTTGAGCCAGAGAATATAGCCAAGGATGGGGATCAGCATCAGGATGCCGTACATGACCGGGGCAATGGTCATTGCGGGATTTTGCAGGATGGTGCCAGTCACCAGAATGGCGGTGCCTCCATTTTGAATGGAGGTTTCGATGGCGATGGTTCTGGCATCACTTTCGCTCTGTTGCAATGTCCGGGCGAACAGGTAGCCAGCCATCAGGGCAAGAGTTGCGAGTAGCAGGGCAGGGAGTCCGGTCTGGGAAATGAAGTACGGCATGCTTTCCCAATTCTGGTAAATGATGCCGGCAATGACCATCAGCAGCATGAGAAAGGGAATGCGTGTCATCCGGGAATTGTTGCGCTCGCAGAATGATGGCCTGAAATGGCGTAGCACCATGCCGAGCAGTACGGGAATGACGGTCACCACCAGCAGCTTCATGACGGTTTGACCAAAAGGCAACTGGATATCGGCTGACAGCCCCGCCTGTGATGAGAGAACCCGGCCGGCGATCAGGGGTATGCTGATTGGTGTGACAAGGCTGACGATGGCGGTCAGTGAAATGGATAACGGCAGGTTGCCGCCTGCCAGATAGGCGAAGAGGTTGGAAGTGGTGCCCCCCGGACTCAGGGCCAGAATCATGAAGCCGGCAAGGATTTCGGGTGGAAGATTCAGTGGAAACAGCAGCGCCCAGGCCAGTAGCGGGAGCAGCAGCATTTGTGCGGTGATCCCGGTGAGCATGGTTTTCGGGCTTTGTAACACACGCCTGAAATCTGCAGGTGTCAGGTTGGTACCCATGCTGAACATGATGCAGAACAGTGTGACAGGCAGGGCGATGGCCAGTATCAGATCCTGATTCATAGGGGCATCCAGATGGTGGCGATATAGGCCAGACTGTAGATGAGGTAGAAGCGTCCCGTCAGCGGTGTCAGGCGGACGCGTTGCGGCTGTGGGAGGTGCAGCAGCTTGAGCGGCTGCCAAAGTGCCAGAGCCGTCACCAGCAACAGAACCACACCATGCAGGATATTGGCCTGATACAGCAGGACGCTGGCAAGATAGAGCAGGGCCACCAGCCAGTAATACAGTCTGACGCCTACCTGATACCCCAATCTGACGCTAAGCGTCTTGATTCCGGCCGCCAGGTCTTCTTCGTAGTCGCGTAGCTCATTGCTCAGCAGCAACAGTGAGGAGAGTAGGCTGAAGGGCAGGGAAAGCCAGAAGATGTTCCAGTGACAGGTACCGGTTACCACATAATAGGAGCCGCCAATGAGCAATACGCCCATCAGGAAAAAGACCAGCAGAATACCCAGCCCGCGCTCCTTGTAATTGATCTGGCCGCCGGTATATCCCCAGGCGCCGAATACGCCGATGATGCCCAGTACCAGCAATGGCCAGCCGCGCAGACTGACCATGTAGAATCCCAGCAAGATGGCAGTGGTCATGACAGCCCAGCCGATACGGGTATTTCTTCTGATGGCCTGTTTCTGTGTGGCAGTAAAATGGTGGCTGTGGATATCCCGGTAATCGTTGATCAGGTTGACAGCGATCTGTAGCAGGATGCCGGTGAATACCACCAGCCCCGCCAGAAAATAGTGACGGGAGCCTTCGACCAATGCCAAGCTGACACCCAGCCCGCAGGTGGTAATGGCGACGATCAGGGAAAATGGGCGTAATGCCCTGACAAAGGCGGTCTTATCGGTCATGGTGAAAGGAACCAGGTTGCATCAATGGAGGCAACCCATTGAGAATCGGTTTCGCCGAAAAAGATTGCCGGCACCTTGCCACCAAAGGGTTTTCCCGAACCCTGATACCAGTCGTAGCGCAATTCCGGTCGGATGCGCAGCTGTTTGCCCTGCCACCAGGAGAGGTTGGCGGTAATTCCGTAATAGTCGCCGGCGGGAAGCAAGGCATGGGCGCCTTCCGCGTCGGTCAGCCAATCCAGCCGCAGACCGGCTTGCAGGTGCTTGTCGAGCTGGTGATACAGATTGAAATTGGCACCGTACCAAGCACTATCCTTGACGATCAGAAAGCCGGGTGGATTTCTTTTTGCAGCAATTACGTCGCCGCCTTCCTGAAAGCCATAAACCATATTGAAGGCGATGCGGTTTGTCGGGCTGAAGCGGTGGGTAACCGTCAGGCTGTGAAAACGGCGCAGTAATTTTTCATTGTGACTGCTGATCGCATTGAAGGGGCGAGTTTGTTCGCTATGCGTATTGTCGGTCTGTTCGTTGCCGATGATATTCTCGAAGTCGATCCAGGTTCTGAAGTCGGGGCTGCGCCAGCGCCAGTCGAAAATAATGGATTTGTCATCATTGTTGTCCTGCAGATTGTTCCAGCCTTGCACGATACCGACAGAGAGCGTTGCCATGCCGGCACCTTTCTTCTGGGGTAGTCGGGCCGATGTGAGCAGGCCAACATGCTTGGTGGGTGCATAGGTGAAGGCATAGCTGTGCGAATAGAATCCGCTGGGCGGGTCGACCGGCGCGCCGATTTCATAACCGACCGAGGTAAACCAGCTGCCGGCGATCCAGGCAACGCCATTGCCCCAGGGAAGGTAGCCGGTGGCGAACCATTGCGGTATCAGCAGCAGGTTCTTGTGGCCATCGTTGATGTCCAGCTCATCGTCCAGACCAAAGGTCAGGGCGGCATCGCGGCCATAGCGCAAATCCACTTCAAAGCCCCAGTTGGCGGAGGCCGGTTTCGGACCGGGGAAGGGGCCGATCCGCGGCTTGATCGGGGTTACGGGCTTTTTCTCGATCAAGACCTCGGCGCGGTTCAGATTGGCGCCTTCATCGAAGTTGAGAAAACCGGTTGGGAAGACATTTTTCGAGTCATTGTCATTGGCGATGAGGCCGGCCTGAATTCGCCCCGATACTGTTACCGGGTTGTCGCTGGCAAGGCTGGGGGCAGAGACCATAGCCAGCATGGCAAGTGGTATTGAAAGTGGCACATTCATTTTTTCAACGTATAGAACCTAAAGGGTGCCATGACAATCCCCCGTGGGGTATGCAGCAGCACCCTGGCTTCCCAGTCCATCCGGTTGCGTACACAGACAGGGATGACAGTTTCACCACTGAAGGTGTTGTTACCCTTGGACTTCAGTGCGGGCCGGTTGTAGCCCATGTTCATATTGGTGCCGACCAGATCGACTTCCACCGCAGAAACATTGGTGCCACTGACGGCAACGTGAAACTGCACGGGTTGCAGTACCGGAATGGTATCGGGGGTTATGGAAAACTCGACCTCACCACCATCAGGCAGCGTCAGCCTGCAAGCTGACTGTCGCAAATTGCAGGTCGGATCATATTGCAGCGAAGCGATCACCTTGGGTTCGAAATAGTCCCTGAATTGGTAGGACAGCACCGCAGCTGCCATCAGCAGGATGAAAAAGAGAACAGGCCAGAACCATTTACTCGATTGTCCGCGGTTTTTCGTGTTCATGGTCAACGCCGTTTATGGCAGGTCGCTACGACGGAATTTGAAGTAGCCGAACATGGCAAACAGGGTGCCCAGAATAACGGGGTAGATGAGTGCCCAGGCGATATAACCGGCCTTGCCGAAGTTGTCGAGAATGACATAGGCCGATGGCCCAAGCAGTACCAGCTGCGGATCGAACAGCATCATCGAAGCGGTACGGAACACCTGCAATGGGTTGATCAGCGCGATGGCAATGGTGGTTTCGGCCGGGGCACCTTCCCGAATCAGCACACCCAGCAGGATCAGGTCCAGAAACAGCAGCAATGCGAGCCAGACGATAAAGGCGGCCCCCTGGGCAACATCGGCCGAGCGCGCCAGCGTGGAGAGGAACATGCCGATGCCGAGAAAGCACCAGGCCAGCGCAATCAGGAATCCGGTATAGAACAGCACCTGAAACCAGGGTACTTCGATGCCGCGAAACAGGGCCCAGCCAATGGCGGCCATCATGGCAAGAAAGACCGGCAGAAAAACCACGGTAAAGCGACCGAGAAATTTCCCCCAGTACCAGGCCGACAGATTGACCGGTAAGGACAACATGTATTCGAAGATCCCGGCTTCGCGATCACCGGCCACTGAGCGCACAGTGGTGATCAGAACGAACAGCGGCAAGATGGCCATGGTGATCTGCAGGTAGGTGACCAGCAGCCGGGACAGCCCGGTAAAGCCCATGATGCGGGACTCGGTCAGGCCGGTCAGAAACAGGGCGACAATGACGCCGCCAAAAACCAGCGTATAGACCAGAAACCAGCGCGCCCGCAGAGATTCGGTAATATCCGCCCAAGCTGTCAGTAACAAATGATTCATGGCAAGCCTATGGATTATGGGTGGGTGCAGATGCGGGATGCTGATGTTCGGGTGGTGGCTGGTTGAAACGCTTTTCCACTTCGTAGACATGTGCCCTGGCCTGCTCGTAGTCCAGCGCACCGTCGGCGGGTTCGGACTGTGCGCCAAGGCCGTAATCCATGGGGGTTTTCTTGCCCTTGATATAGGCGGCCTTCTTCGCATTGATCCAGGAGCCATTGCGGAAATCAGTGACCCACACTTCGGTACGTGGATCGTCTTTCCATGGCTGCTCGTCCAGCCAGATCATTGCGCAGCCGATATCGTCGAACTTGTAGAGTTTTGTCTTCTTGCCTGCCGGTCCGCCGCGCACCTGGGCTGAGTAGTAATGATCGCTCACCGCCATGACACAGCGCTCGCAGGTTTCACGATCCCAGCGTATCTTGCCGGGCCCGGTCTCGGGCTCTTTCGAGCAACCACTGGTCAGGAGCAGGGTGGACAGAAACAACAGGAGCAGGGTGAATTTCATGGTTGTGGCAGCGCTGAATGCGTCCTTCATCGCTTCTCCTCCAGGTGAATGCCCTTGAGCAATCCGGCGTAGCGCGAAAGCATGCCGAGAAAACGCAGGCGATCGGGGCCGGCGACCTGGCCGCTCCAGCTGCACTGGTTGTCCGAGGGAGTGAAACCCCATTCCCGAATGGTTTGCGCAAAGGCATCGTCGGCACGGGACAGCGTGACAGCGCTGTTGAGCAGGCTGGAGATGCTGACATCATCGGCGACATGGTCATCGAGTACGACCTTGCCCAGATCCAGCTCGACGACCCGATTGACCAGTGCCGCGACCTCATCCAGGCGATGGCTGGAAATCAGCATTGCTGTTTTCTCCTGCCGCTCGGCCAGTAGCGAGAAGAGTGTATGGCGGGCCTCGGGATCGAGATTGGCGGCCGGTTCATCGAGTACCAGCACATCGCATTCGCGTCCCAGTGCAATGGCAATCAGCAGTTTTTGCTTCTGGCCACCACTGAGCTTGTTGAAGGGTTGCCGGCGAATGGCCTTGGCATCGAGCCCCAGCTCCTGAGCGATATCCTGCATCTGAGCCGGGTTGCTGCCGCAGACAGCAGCAGCGAAGCGGATCAGCTGACCAACCGGCATTCTGACCGGGGGGGGGAGCTGCGGGACGAATCCCAGCCTTTTCAGCACCTCCTTGCGGTGCTCGCGGGGCGTCAGCCCCTGTACCGTTACCTTGCCGTCATGCAGATACTCTCCAAGCAGGCAGCGTATCAGCGTGGTTTTTCCGGCGCCATTGGAGCCCACCAGCGCAACGCGGTCACCGGCATTGATCTGCAGGTTGACGCTATCCAGCACCTTGTTGCGGCGAAAACTCTTGGTGGTGTTTTCAAATACGATCATAAGTTGTCTGGTCGGTTGATTGTAGGCCTGATCATGCACGCCTGCCGGATTCGGCAGGCACTCAGGCATCGTGGGTTGTCCGGCAGCCGCCATCATACATGCAACGTGCTGCAACGTATCAAAGCACCTTGTTCAACCCCTTGAATACGAACTTGAGTGAATTGGTGGGGCAGATATCCACGCAGAGACCACAACGCGTGCAGTCGGCGCCGATATCCATATCAACCTTGGGTGAGCGTCCCTTGATGGTCACATCCAGTACATGGGGTACCAGGCAGATCTTGCGGCAATCACCCTCATGATGGCAGTCGACCATATTGTAGGTTACCCGCAGCGGGGAGACGGTGCCGACGATGCCGTAGGTAACGCCAATCGGGCAGACATAGCGGCACCATGCACGACGTGAAACCAGGATCTCGAACAGGAGCAGCAGGCCGACCCAGATCAATGCAAAGCCGGGGCCGTAGATCAGTGCGCGGCTGAGGATGCCAGTGGGGGAGATGGTCTCAAAGACCGTGTAGCCGGTCCCCAGCGCCAACAGAGCAAAGGCCACATAGAAAACCGTGCGAACGCCGCGGTGGAAAGTGCGGTTCTTTATCCACTTCTTCCTGACCAGCCACATATGGATACCCTCGGCCCATTCGGCCAGCAGGTGATAGGGGCAGACCCAGGAGCAGAATGTTCGCCCGCCCAGCAGCAGCCACATGATCAGCACTGTTGTCGTGCCGATGATCAGGTTCAGCACCAGATGCTTGTAGGCCAGCATGACCTGCAAGGCCGAATTGAGGTCGGCCATGTGAAAGCCGACAAAGCGGGAGGCTGTCAGAGCGCCTTCGAGTATCTGCACGTCGAAATAGTAGGAGACGACAAACAGCAGGTTGATGAACAGCAGTGTCAGCCAGCGGCGATTCCGCCAGGTGTGGCGATGTCGGCTGACCGCATGAGCTGCCTCGATGGCTTCGAGTTCGGCTTTGGTGATCTTGTGCAGTTTCTTCTTGTCGTAGAACTCGATGACCTGGGGGCTGAGGTCGGTCTTGGCGGGGCGTTTGGGTTTGCGACCGAGTATCTGCGCCAGGGATTCCACTATGTAGCTCATGATGAACCCCCTGCAGTATCCACGGTTTTTCGGTAATTGATGGCGATGGCGGTAGGTTCGACCGGGCAGACCATCTCGCAGACGCCACAGCCGACGCAGCCATCCAGAATGACCGGCTTCATTGCCTTGCCGTCACCGCCGGCCACAGGCTGCAGTTCGATGGCGTGCCTGGGTGGGCACTGGTTGGGATCGCCGGAAGGTGGCTTGCCGGCATCACACTGGGCAATTCTGAGTTCGATCGGGCAGAGCCGGACACAGAGGTCGCAGAGTTCCAGATCAAACGGGTGATCGGCCAGCGGAATCGGGTTCCAGCGGTCGATCTCCTCGAAGCGTAGTGTGCCGGGGAAGTCCTTGCCTCGGGCTTCACCCTTGAAACCCTGTCCGAGTACTGCCAGGCAGCTGCTTTCATCCACCAGCTCGGCCAGTCCCATACGGGATTCGGCCGGGTAATTGATTTCGTGAGTCAGGGCGCCAGTGGGGCAGGCCAGTACACATTGCAGACCATCGCAGGAAAAGTCGCAGGCCTGGGCTCGCGCGGTAATGAAAGGGGTGCCGACACCGGCCCCATCGAAAATATCGGCCAGCTCGATGGCCTCCACGGGACATACCTGAACGCACTGGCCACACTTGATGCAGGAGGCGAGAAATTCCTGCTCGTGCAATGCACCCGGTGGACGCAGCCGGGTGACGCTGCCCTTGGCGACAGGCCCCAACCCGAGCAGCGAGAGTGAGAGAACGCCAGTCGCCAGACCGGCCGTGCGCAGGAATTCGCGACGATCCTGCTTGCGCCGGGCAATGGATTTCTTGAACTTCCTGGGAGGTTTTTGCACCGGTTTCTTTTGCTCGTCAGCCATCGGTTGCTGCCTCTAGTGTCAGTTTTGTCAGTGGATTATCGGAATCTTCCGGTACGACCGGATGCATCAGCGGCTTGTCATCCTGCGCCAATAGCAGCGGGTCGGAAAAGGGTGCCAGCCGCTCCAGAAAGTCCAGTGTTTCCAGCATGGGGGAGCCCTTGAAGAATTGTGCATAGGGCACATCGCTCCAGATGCTGTCGGCGTAGGCAAACAGTATATAAGGCTTGTCGCCAATGCCATCCTTGTCCAGATCGAAGCCTTCGTAATCGCCCCAGTAGTTGCCTTCCCATACATTGCGATTGGCGCTGCCACGGCCCGGTACCTGGATCTGTGTCAGGTTGTCGGTGAAGTTGTTGCCCTTGAAGATATTGCCCTTCCAGTCGTTGAGAAAGCGGATGCCGATCCCGTTGTAGGCCAGCAGGTTGCCGCTGAAACGGTTGGTGGTGTCGGGCTGATAGGGGGAGACATCGATATAGAATCCGGTGGCGCAATAGAGAATTTCATTGTTCTCGATCACCAGATCGGAGGTTTCCTTGAAGCCGATACCCACACCTGTGGGGCCTGAAGCGTGGGCAATATGGTTATGGCGCACCACGACGCCGTCGCTGTACATCAGGAAAATACCGACGGTGTTGTTGTAGTACTCGTTGTATTCGACTTCATTGTACTGGGAGTACATGAAATGCAGCGAGTAGCGGCTGTTGCTGATGGTATTGTGGGACAGCACGTTATCACGTGAATACCACACCACCATATCGCGTGACCGGGTAATGGTGTTGTGCGTGATCTTGTTGTTGAAGCTGTACCAGAGTCGCACCGAATCACCGCGCTGACCAAGCGCATTGTCCTTGGAGGAAATGGTGTTGCGCCGGACGATATTGTTTTCCGACTGTTGCAGATCGACGCCAAACAGGCAGTCATCGATTTGGTTGTCCTTGATGACATTGAAGTTGCCACGGACCTGTACGCCGGAGTCGATGTCGTTGTGTGATGTGCCGGAATTGGTCAGGTGCAGATTTCGCAGTACGGCACCATCGGTTTCCAGGTAGATGACCGAGCCCTTGCCGCGGGCGTCGATGGTGACCTTGCCCTGCCCGTCGAGGATCAGGGGCTTGTCGATGGTGATGGAGCCGAGATAGGTCCCCGGCTCCGGAGTGATGATGTCATTGGGTTTTGCCGCATCGATCAGCGCCTGCAGCGGGTTTTCTTCGGTCATGGCCCATGCGACAGGAGTCAGGCCTGCACACAGAAGCATGAGCAGCAGGAGTCGAAGAGTGATCATGGTATTTCAGTCGTCACTCTCGTCACGCAACTGTCGCCGTCGCAGCAGGGCCACGATGGCCAGATCCAGTGCAAGCAGTAACATCAACCCGAAGCCGATATTGGGGTAGGAGTGCGTGGTGAACTGGGCGACCTTGCCATCGCCAAATACGGTCGGCATGAAGGGCTTGACGGTAAATGCGCCCATCTCGTTCAGGTTGTGACCGTACCACCAGAGCCAGCCCGAGTATTCGATGATAAAGAAGAGGGGCAGGGCCATGGGCACCAGAATCAGCAGCCAGAACAGGAAGCCACGGTTCTTTCTGGCACCGAATATCAGCAGGATCATTGCCGCAATGATGCCCCAGAACATGATGTGCCCCGCGATGGACATCTTCTTGACCATCGGGATGATTTCCGCCTGGTTGTTGAAATAGCGTCCCAGATTCTTGCGGTAATGCCAGGCCAGCATTTGTGCACCGCTGCCATTCCACACCTCGCGGTCGGCAGCGGGCCGGCGTTCCATATCCTTGTTGAAGGAGTTTTCCAGATGGGCGAGAGCCGCTTCCTTGTCGGACATTTCGGCTGTCGTTTCCTCGGTTGTGGTCTCCCCCAGGGAAGCTTTCAGGCGGGCGATCAACGCTTCGGCCGCCGTCATCTCGCTTTCCTTGCTTTCCTTTTCGGAATCCTGATCGAGTGCTGTGACCAGCGCAGTGAGATAGCCGGTGTTCTGCAGCCTGAGCCCGTTGGTGCCGTAGTAGGTCGCATACATCCAGATGGCGATGGCGCCAAAGCCCAGTGTGAGAATGATCACTCTGATCTTTGGAATCCGGCACATGAAGCCGATGACCATGACTGCCATGAAGGACATCAGAAAAGGCGAGAACGCCTTTTCGATAACACCGCCCGAGGCAATCGGGTACATGCCGACATAGTGATTGATCGTGTCCATTTCATGTACACAATCAAGGGCCTCATCTTCGGTGATTTCGGCTTTTTCCACCTTCTTGCAGCCGTTGAAAACGCCATTCATGTGGAAGTTGATGCGAACTCCATCGGGAAAGGCTTCTTCCGGATAGTTTGGTGCCGTCAGTGAAACCCACCAGACCGGGGCATAGAAGATGGCCGCCATCAACCCTACAGCGACCAGGGAGAGAAGCATGATTAAAAGCTGCTTGGGAGAAGTCATAATGAATTACTTTATCCGAATGAAGTTGGCCCGCAATTCCGCATGTCGGGACGCCACCCAGCAAATCACTCGATAGTCCACTTGCTGCGTCGTGCCGGAGGCAAGCGCTATCGAGTGATTTCTGGCCCAATTCCCACTGTCAGAAAATGGATGCGCGAGGCGCATCCAGAATGTTGTACACATTGGCGAGCATGGATGCGTCCGCCAATGTCAGATGGATCTAGTCGAAGTCAGGATTCTTGTAGTCCATCGACGGTGCCTTGTCCTTGGCAGGAACAGGCAGGCGTGAGGTGTAGTTGATGACCGCTTTCATGTCCGCATCGGAGAAAGCATTGATCTGCTTGACCATGTCTTCATTGGCGTTGCGGCGCTTGCCATCACGAATCCACTCGAACTGACGCAACATGTACTTGTAGTGTTGCCCGGCAAGACGTGGATAATGCTTTTCGGCCTTGCCTTCACCCTTGTCGCCATGGCATTCGACGCAGTTGTCCTTGTAGAGTTTCTCTCCCTTCTTGTATTCATCAGAGCCGGGCTTGCCTTCGCCCTTGCCGTTTTCGGGAATCATTGGCAGAGTAGCGATATAGCCGGCAACATCGGCCAAACCCTGAGCACCGCCACCAATGGCGCGGTCCAGTGTAAAGGGGTACATGGTGGGGTTGTCACGGTTGCCACCGCGAATATCGGCCATCTGCTTGATGGTGACGCCAGGTAGCTGGCCGGCGATCTGCGGGAAGTTGCCGTCAACGCTGCCCCAACCTTCCAGCAGGTGACAGGCTGAGCAGACTTCATAGATATCCATGCCATTTTCAAGATCGGGCTTGAGTGTCAGGGCCTTTTCAAGTTCGGCCTTGCCGGCAGCGCCACCCGCACCGCCCTCGGCGGTGACAGCTGCGCTGATCAGCATGCCCGGTACGAGGGCTGATACGGCCAGAAGGGTTTTCAAATTCATGGTTGCTCTCCAGGGTTTCGATCGAGTCTATCAATATGGTGTGCGGGCTAAACTAGCACCTTCCATTAAAACAGGGCTTTGATACGTGTCAATAATGCCTGATTATTTGTAACCACCCGTTATCCGGGCAGTTACCAGGTTTATCGACAGATATTGGGCGGCCTGCCGTTATTTGACGCTTTCCAGCCATTCGGCAATGGCTTTCATTTCGTCGTCATTGACCATGTGCATCACGCCTTTCATGGCGGCAGAGCTGCCGTTGCTGCGTGCTCCGGACTTGATGTCCTTCATTTGCTGCACTGCATAGGCAGCAGATTGACCATTCAGGCTGGGATAGGTCGGCATCATGCCTTTCTTGCCATCCTTGCCGTGGCAGGCTGCGCAGGTCTTGGAAGCATAGAGTGCTGCACCATCTGCCGCCATCAATGGCGCGGTGGCAGAAAGGCTGATGATGCCGATGGAAAGCAGGGTAATGAGTTTTTTCATGGGTAGTTCCTCGAATGAAGGGAATATTGAGTGTGGATGAGAGAATCTGAATGCAGTCTGAATATCGCTACGCGACTGATTGGCGATATCAGAATAAAAAAATATCTGCTCCGCAAGCAGGCAATGAGTGTCATCGCTGCCTGGATCGCCTCCGAGGTTCGCCAGATCAAGGCCAGAAAAGGGGTTTTACAAAGGTAAACGGCCATTTTTCCAACGCAGAGATGGTGGGTTTCAGGGGCAAGCAGAGTAGTCACCAATACAAAAAAAAGGCGGAGCCAGACCAGTGTCCGACTCCGCCATCGAGAGGTCAAAGATTATTTGACTTTTTTGGCACCGTTTTCTTCCAGATGCGTCTTGGCACGCAATCCGAGATCGGCAGTCTTGACCTGGTACTGCCACCACTGGTTGGCCCAGAGCATGGCGTTGTTCCAGTCTTCCTTCGCTGCGGCTGCTTCGGCTTTCTTGCGAGCACCATCGGCAAATCCAAGCTGGTCGGTAGCATCTTCAACCAGACCTACAACCGTTGGGAAGTCCTTGTAGTTGTGACTGGTGATGAATCCGACAACCTGATCGATAACCGCCTGCGTATCGAGATTGGTCTTGACCTGTTTCTCGTAGTCGGCCTTGGTGTAGGTGGTACCTTCAACCATTTCACCGGCCTCAGCGACATAACCCTTGGGTTTCACGAGCAGATAGCCCTGCATTTCGAGGTGTAATGCGGAGCAGAACTCAGTGCAGTAGTAAGGGAAAACCCCGGCTTGATCTGCTACAAAGGTCGTTGATGCCGTCTTGCCGGGTTCGACAGAAAGCTGCACGTTCTGACCGTACATGGAGAAACCGTGTGTTTCGTCTTCGGCACGTTCCAGGTTGGTGAAGTGCATGGAGACAGTATCACCTTCGGTCACTTCGATGATCTCGGGCGTGATGTGCGAACGAATCAGTGTACCGTAAACGTCAACCTTGTTGCCGTTGCGTTCCACTTTCTCGCGACCGGCGCGAGTCTTGAACGGAGACTTGCCATCACTGCGGCTGTCCCAACCGGAACGGTAACGAACGGCAGGCTTCAGCTTGTCGGCCTTGATGGCAGCGGCATAGTGCGGCTCACCCATGCCGATGGGCATGTCATAGAGCAGTTCCATCTTGTCGCCACTGATGTCGATCAGCTGGTGGTTCTGAGGATGCAGAGGGCCAATGGGGTTGAAGCGGTCGATGGACAACTTGTTCAAGGCAACCAAGTACTTGCCGTCAGGCTTGACGGTATCGCCTTCCATGGTCATCAGGTGGCCGACGTTGTAGTGGATGGGCAACTGGTCAAGCACCTTGCCCTTGCAGTAGTCCCACTTGGTGATCATGGAATCGACATAGATCGAGGTGTAGACCACGCATTCCTTGGAGTCGAACTGGCTGTGCAGTGGCCCCAGACCAACGTTCACGGACTTGTCCAGCGCATCCTTCAGCGAGATGATGGGGACGCCATAGGGATCCTTGCCTTCGAATTTCTTATCCTTGATCGCTTTCATGATCTTGTCGAAGCTGTAGACCCAGGCATGGCTGTCGAGCTTGCCGGCCACGATCAGACGTGAACCGTCTGGCGTTACATCAACACCGTGCGGACTCTTGGGTTCGGGAATCAGATAGAGCAGGCCTTCCTTGATGGACTGTTCCAGCGTGATCAGATACTGACCATTGACCTTCTTAACCTTGCCGGCCTTGACCAGCTCTTCGGCCTTCTTCCAGTTGGTGACATGCAGGAAGTCGGTATCCTTGGAAGAGCAGCCCGCCTCGAACGGAGGGCGTCCCTTCTCGATACCACCGACATAACGCTCGGAGCAGAAGGAGTTGGTGAAACCCCAGCCGTAGCTCGGGCCCTTGCCGGCGTCAGACAAATCCTGACTGTAGGGGCCGAACTCGAAGGTAAAGGAGTTGTCCGGAACGATGCGTCCCTTTTCCTTGTCGAAGCTCCAGTAGGTCAGGCCGCCGCGATACTTGTCATTGAATTTTTCCAGCGGAACGAAATCATTGCTCAGAGGCGCCGCATATTGCGAGGCTTCCATGATGTATTCGGTATTGGGTGTGACGAAGGCGCCACCGTGATCGGACTTGAAGAAGGGATTGACGACGATCTGCTTGGTTTCGAAATCGTGCAGGTCGATGACGGCTACCCGTGGGTTGGCCTTGTCGTTGATGAAGACATAGCGGCCGTCATAGTCGCCCTCGGTTTCAGAGAATGCCGGGTGGTGGGTATCTCCAAAAACGATATCCTTGCCCCGGATCTTGCCCTGGGCCAGGATGGCTTTCGACTCGTCGTCAAAGCCGTAACCCTGCCAAGGTTCGGGTGTGAATACGGCAAGCACTTTGAGAATCCGCATGGAAGGGACGCCGTAGATGATCAGCTGTCCACTCTGGCCGCCGGAACTGACGACAATGTATTCATCACGTTTGCCGGTGGGGACATAGGTCTTTGCTGCAGCAAGGACATCTTTCTGGGTCAATCCCCGTTCTTTCATGACGTCTTCGAGCGTCGACTGGGACCATGCGCCGGATGCCGCCAGCGTCAGTCCAAGGCCCGTCAGCGCTGTCAGGACTTTTTTGGATTTGAATTGCATCTCTCTTCTCTCGGTTGATGAGGTATGGGTTTGAAAAGCGATTAACCATGTAGAACCCACGGTTATGAAAAATATTCTGCGCTATTTGCAGGGCAGAGGGATTGATATAGGTTAAGAATAGTGTGGCATATCACACACTTTTGGTCGTGCCCGATGGGAGGATTTCCCCAAGTGCGGATTCTGCCCGTTGTCCACGGTTTGGTGTGTCATACTGATTCCTTTCAACCGCCTGATTTTTCGACACATTCCCGATTAGCACACTCGCCGGGATGGCCGCTGCGATACAACAACCGGATGTCGGAGCAGCAGGCATTGCGGGATATGCCACGCTTGGGAGAGGCCTTGGAAGAATCTGTCGTATTTCAACTGTTCCTGATTTTCTCCGGTACAGCCGTGCTGGCAACGATGGCGCTGTTTGCCCGCCAGGCGCTGGTGGTGGCCTATATCGTTCTCGGCATCCTGTTTGGTCCCTCGGTGCTTTCGCTGGTACCGGATACCACCTTCCTCTCCGGTATTGCCGAGATCGGCATTATCTTTCTGCTGTTCCTGCTTGGCCTGAACCTGCATCCGCAGAAGATGTTCTCGCTGTTCGGGCGCATGTTGACGGTAACGGTGGCAAGCAGCGTGGTCTTCATGCTGGTAGCGGCCGGAATTACCCTGATGTTCGGGTTTTCCGGCTGGGATGTTGTCGTCATCGCGATCTCGATGATGTTCTCCAGCACCATTCTGGGGCTCAAGCTACTGCCGACCTCGGTGCTGCATCATCAGCATACCGGTGGCGTGATCATCAGCATCCTGCTGCTGCAGGATATCGCCGCAGTAGTCTGTCTGCTATTCATCAAGGCCTATGGGTTGGGGGAGACCTCGCCGCTGCGTCTGCTCCTGTTCCTGATCGGTCTGCCCATGCTGGTGTTGTTTGCCAGAGTCGTGCAGGAGCAGGTGATCCGGCGTCTGCTTCTGCGCTTCGATACCATTCAGGAGTATGCCTTTCTGCTGGTGATCGGCTGGTGCCTGGGAATTTCGGAACTGGCCGCATGGATGGGGCTCTCGGCGGAAATGGGAGCCTTTATTGCCGGTGTTGCCCTGGCGGCCAATCCGGCAGCCACCTTTATTGCCGAAAGCCTGAAACCCCTGCGGGATTTCTTTCTGGTGCTGTTCTTCTTTGCCCTGGGTGCCAGTATCGATCTGGCGATGATGCCACAAGTGCTGGCGGCGGCACTGGTGCTGGCGGGTGCGATGTTGTTGCTCAAGCCCTTGGTCTTTCGCCTCCTGCTGCAGCGCCTCGGGGAAACCAGGGCGCGTGGGCTGGAAATCGGCTTTCGTCTCGGACAGATCAGCGAATTTTCCCTGCTGATCTCCGTACTGGCATTATCCAGCGGATTGATCAGCCAGCAGGCGGCCTACCTGGTTCAGGCGGCAACACTGCTGACATTCCTCGTATCGCCCTATTTGATCGTGCTGAAATACCCCACACCGATCGGCGTGAGTGAGTCACTGCGGCGGGACTGAGTCTTTCGCATCAGTGTCGGTGATGGTTTGAGTGATATTTTTACAGTGCTTCATCGGGTAGCGTGTCCCTGAGTATCTGCCGGGCGCGGTCGAACGTTTCATCGTGGACCACCCACACCTCGGGCCATGCGGTGGTGATCGGGAGTTCTCCGAGTGCGCCGCTGAGATAACCGTTCTTGATGATGGCATCGATGCCGCTGGATTCCAGCGTGGCATGCAGGTACCCGGCGATCATCGGGTCGTGGTGGGTAAAGAGCTTTTTCAAAGCGACCCTTCGTGGTGCAGCAGCCATCTCTTCAACTCGGTCCAGCCTTCGCGGCGGTCTCCGGCGAAACCGCCGAGCCCGCTTTTGGCGACGACGCGGTGGCAGGGGACAATCAGCGGGATGGGATTGTTGCGACAGGCGTTGCCGATGGCGCGAGCGCCGCTGTGGAGCCGTTTTGCCAGCGAGCCATAGGTAATGGTTTCGCCACTGGCGAGGGTTTGCAAAGCGCGCCAGACTTTGCGCTGATAGTCCGTACCATCGAGCTGAATGGGCAGCTGGAAGTGGTACTCCGGGTCTTCACCATAGGCAGCCAATGCTGCAATGGTCTTTTCCGCCAACCGGTCTTGTGGGTCGAGTTCGGAATGCTCCCTGGGCAGAAAGTCGATGCCGGTGATGGTGGTGTCATTGGTTCTGATACCCACGGTGGCATAGCTGAGATGGCAAATGGCGCTGTAACCGTGTGGTTCAGTCGATGGCATATTTCTTCAGCCGGTATAGCAGGGTGTCGCGTGTCAGTCCCAGCAGCCGGGCGGCGCGGCTCTTGTTGCCGTGGGTTTGGGCCAGTGCCTGCTGGATGAAGTCGGTTTCCAGGCTATCGAGGTGAATGCCTTGTGGGGGCAGTTTGAAACCTGGTTGTCGTACCTCTGCAGGCTGGCGAATCTCGGTTGGCAGATTGGTGACGGCAATGGCTTTTCCCGGTGACAGGATCAGTAGCCGTTCACAGAGGTTGCGCAGTTCGCGCAGATTGCCGGGCCAATGGTAAGTCGAGAGTTGTCTGATGACTGCCGCGGTAAAACGGGGCGCTGGCAGACCATGGTTTTCCGCCAGCTGGCGGGTGAAGGCCTCGACCAGCAGCGGGATGTCACCTTGTCGCTGGCGCAATGGCGGCAGTTCCAGTGGGACGATATTGAGGCGGAAGAAGAGATCTTCCCGGAACAGCCCCTCGCTGACGGCCTGCGCCAGATTGCGATTGGTAGCAGCAATGATCCGGGCATCGATTTGTCTGGCGGCTGTCTCGCCGAGAGGGCATATCTCGCCGGATTCCAGAAAGCGCAGCAGCTTGGCCTGCACGTTGAGCGGCAGCTCTGCCACTTCATCGAGAAACAGTGTGCCCCCGGCTGCGGCGGCGATGAACCCCTGATGAGATCGATCCGCACCGCTGAAGGCGCCCTTGCGATGTCCGAACAGCAGGGATTCGGCCAGATTCTCCTGCAGCGTGGCGCAGTTGACGGCGATGAAGTCACGGTCGTAGCGGGGGCTGTTGTGGTGAATATGCCGGGCCAGCAGTTCCTTGCCGGTACCGCTTTCGCCTGTGATCAACGTGGTGACGTCGGTGGCCGCAACCAGTTCGGCGGAGCGGACTGTCATTAGAAAGTCTGGTGCGTTGCCGAGTAGTCGGGTTGCGTTGTTCATGGCATTCAATGTCATCAGTCGGGACCGGTTTGCCATCATCCAGAAGTCAATCCGGTCAGAGTTCGAGGAGCAGGCTCCAGATGCCCATCATGATCAGCAGGATACCGCCGGCGGCCTGGATATGGGGGATGCGCCGCAGTGTCATGACCGATCCCGAAAGGATACCGGTAGTCGTAACCGGGAGCAATGTCCCTGCGCCGAATGCGGCCATTGTCAGCATGGCATCAATCGGGCTGCCGGAGGCAAGGGCAAGCGGCAGGACGGAATAGACCAGACCACAGGGAATCCAGCCCCAGATCATGCCGAAAACCAGTGTCTGGGTGAGGCTGGACACCGGCAGCAGGCGCTGTGCATAGGGTTTGATCCGGTTCCATAGCGGGATGCCGAGCTGCTCGATCTTTGCCAGCTGCGGAAACCAGCCGCCTATGTGCAGGCCCAGAAAGATGATCAGCAGCGCAGCGGCGATGCGCAGTATGTCGAGTCCTTCGGTGAGGTTGAAGAGGTGGTCGATGGACTGACCCAGTGTGCCCACCAGCAACCCGGCCAGCATGTAGCTGATGATCCGGCCGATGCTGTAGAAGAGCGCGTAGAGGATGAGCAGCGACTGCTGCTGCCGTATTTCCGGCTTCAGGCTCAGCGTCAGAGAACCGATGATGCTGCCGCACATGCCCACGCAGTGGAGGGCGCTGAACAGACCGATCAGGAACGCGGTGAGCACTGGCGGTGCAATGCAAAGGGCTTGAGCGCCGCTGCCAGAATGATGATCAGCGAGGTCCAGGCGATCCAGGGCGGCATGAATTCCAGCCCGCTGGAAAGCTGTGCCTGAATATCGATCCGCCAGTAGTCCACCAGGTAGTCAACGGCCAGTCCGCTCAACAGCGCGATGCTGATGACACCGATCAGATAGCCAGTGATGGCCTGTTTGCCCAACTCTCTGGTGATGATACCGAGAGTCGAGATGTTGGTGGCAGGGCCTGCCATCAGAAAGACCAGTGCCACGCCGGGAGAAACACCGGCCAGCATCAATCCGGCGGCAATGGGGGTCGATGCAGTAGCGCAGACATACATGGGAATGCCAATCACGGTCATCAGCAGCATGGCGGGCAGCCCCGATCCCCACTGAGCCATGAAGGTGGCCGGGACAAACGTCTTGATGATGGCGGCAAAAAGAAGACCCACGATCAGCCACAGCAGCATATCGTCCAGCAATTGCCCGAAACTGTAGCGCAGGCCATCCAGGCTCCGGGCCATGAAGCCCTCGGCCGTTGATTCCCCGTCTTCACTGCCGCAGCAGCTCTCCTCACTCTCGGTTGAGCTGCAGCAGCTGGTGACCTTGACCGGGATGTCGTGAATGGGCACCGCCGCAGCTTCGCTGCGGCCGGCGAGCAATCCGGCGGCCAGCGCCGAGAAGATGGCGGCTATCGGGCGAACCACGGCCATGAACGGGCCCAGCAGCGCATAGGTGATGGCAACGGAATCAACGCCGGTCTCCGGTGTGGAAACCAAAAAGGAGATGGTGGCGCGTTTGGAGGCCCCCGCCTTGCGCAGGCCAAGGGCAGCCGGGATGACACCGCAGGAGCAGAGCGGCAGGGGTGCGCCCAGGATGGCCGCCTTGATGATGGGCAGGATGCCCTGCCCACCGAGATGCCTTTCCATGAAGGTGGTGGGGATCCACGCCTTGAGCAGGCCGCCGATGATCATGCCGAGCAGTAGCCAGGGGGCTGCTTCGAGACAGAGTTCCAGCAGGTTGTTGAGCAGATCGAGCATGATCGGTACCAGACGGTTGCACGAGAGGGCGCCAGTAATGTTTACACAGATTGGTGGTTGTCGTGAGCTTACCCTGATATCAGTAATGCTTACAAAGCCGAAACTGCTGGCCGGTGGGAGTGATTGTTTGCCGCCCATTACCGTGAAGCGTGTTTTGCGGGCTGTTCGGTATCTTTCCCTGAGGATGTTGACTATTCTTTTCGGTTAAACAGTTCACGCCATCATGTAATGCGCCAACGAGCTGGTACGGGCCGCAAGGGGGCGGCGCTGATGAACATGAAACTTGCATGCACGGGAAACACAAGGACGCGTTGATTCATGCGAAAACCTGACATGACCGCTCTGGAGAAGTTGCTGGGTCGCAGGAGCAAGGCGGATCTGACAGCGCTGCTGCTGGATCTGGCTGCGGAAGATCCGGTGCTGGGCATTCATTTGCAACGTCGGTTGCAGCGTGAGGCGCGGGCTTCCCTTCGCCGACAGCAGCTCGAAAAGGCGCAGGGGCAGCTGCTGCGTATCACCACACCCGATTTTGCGTCGATCCAGCGGGGATTTGCGGCGTTGCTGGAGTGTGGTGCCCATGACAGGCTGCTGGATCTGGCGCCACAGTTGCTCTCTCTGGGGGCGGATCAGATCGCGCGGCAGCCGGATACATCGGCTGTGGTGCCGGAGATTACCGCCTGTGCCCAACTCGTCTTTGTCGCGCTGGAGCGCATCGACTGGCGTCTGGTGGACAAGCTAATCTGGTATTGGGAGTGTCTGCTGCAGGATCACTACTCGCTGCTGGAGTCTTTGCCGGCACCGGTGAATGAATCCTTTCTTCCACCTCGCGACTGGCGGGAAGCGGCCGAGTATTTTCAGATTCGCCTGGGAGAGCTGCTGCAATCCGCTGATGAGCCAGCCTACCGTGGCCCCGAATGCCAGCGTGGAGAGCTGGTCGAGCAGATCACTGATGCCCTGATGGCGATGGGGGAGGTCGATGCCGTTACGGAGGTGCTCATTTCCGAGCTGCCCCACACACAGTGCTACCTGGAGCTGATTGATCATCTGGCGGACCATGGTCATGAGCGGGAGGCTGAAACCTGGGCTCGCCAGGGATTCGGGATGATGATCGAGTCGGAGCCGGATGTGGCCTGGGCGTTGGAGCGCTATCTGGTATCGCTGGCCCGGCGCAGCATGGATGCCCGTCTGGTTGCCGCCTTTCGGGTACAGGAATTCCTCGCCGATCCCTCCTTGCAGAGTTATCGCGCGGTGCGGGTGGCTACCAGGGTAACGGGGTGTTGGGAGGTGGTTCAGGCCTGTCTGCTCAACTGGCTGGAATTTGCCGAATCTCCCTATCAGGCAACCGATTGGCCATTGCCAGCGACCGGTTTGTATCTTGGTCTGGACCATCATCCGATCATGGAGAGGGAGCGGAATCTGCAGTTGCTGGTCGAAATCACGCTGGAGGAAGGCGAGATCGACTACGCAGTGCTCTGTTTCGAGCGCATGCACTGGCAGCGTAACCTGGCGCTGCGGATTGCGCAGGAAGCGGTGGAGACGCAGCCCGAGGTCAGCCGTGAATTTCTCGAAAGGATCATCGAATCGCTGATCAATGAAGTTCGTGTCAAATCCTATCTGCTGGCGCAGGACTATCTGCGTCGTCTGCAGGCGCTCTGCTTTCGCCACCACTGGCAGGCGAAGTTCGCCGATTTCGTCAACCATCTGCGGCAGGCACATGGCGCCAAGCAGCGCTTGATGAAGATTCTGGATGAAGTCGAGACTTCGCCTCAGGAGCTGAAGCTGGTGGGTGGGCGTGATACGGGCTGAGCAGGCTGGATGTAAGGATATTTGTCTGCCTGACTTCCAGTTATGGTAATGTAATGCGTTCGAAGCCGGGGGCGCCTTCAGAGAGCCTGAATCCGAGGTTTAACCGCAGATTCAGTTCGACTCGAAGGCTGAGATTGACCCTTGGAACCTGATCGGGTTGATACCCGCGTAGGGAAGGCTTGCGAGTGTTTGTATTCGCCGCGCTTTTCCTGCGTTTCCATGACGAGGTTTGTTCAATGAGCGCGATTCCTGAGGAATTTATTGCAAAAACGGCGCGGCTGTCTGCCGAAGTAACGCAGCCATTCCCCAATTCCAGAAAAATCTACGTGGAAGGGTCTCGCCCGGATATCCGCGTGGGCATGCGTGAAATCCAGTGTTCGCCGACTTCGGGAATCTTTGGCGATGAAGAGAATCCGCCCATCACCGTGTATGACACCTCCGGCCCGTTTACTGACCCCGAGGTCGAGATCGATCTGATGAAGGGTGTCCCAGACGTACGCAGCAGCTGGATCGAGGAGCGTCAGGATACCGAGCGGCTTGATGGCCCTACCTCCAAATTTGGTGCCGGACGACAGAGTGATCCCGAGCTGAATCACCTCCGTTTCGAGCATATACGCAATCCGCGTCGGGCAAAATCCGGCAGCAATGTCACACAGATGCATTATGCACGTCAGGGTATCATCACGCCGGAGATGGAATATGTGGCGATTCGCGAAAATCTGCGGCTCGATGAGATCCGCAAGGATCCCCGCTATGCCAAGCTGCTGAAACAGCATGCCGGTGAGTCGTTTGGCGCCAGCATCCCGGAGCGGGTGACGGCGGAATTCGTTCGCGAGGAACTGGCCCGTGGCCGCGCCATCATCCCGGCCAATATCAACCATCCCGAGCTGGAGCCGGTGATCATCGGGCGCAACTTCCTGGTCAAGGTCAACACCAATATCGGTAACTCCGCGCTCTCTTCATCCATCGAGGATGAAGTCGAGAAGATGGCCTGGTCTGCACGCTGGGGCGGCGATACGCTGATGGATCTCTCCACCGGCAAGAATATTCATGAAACCCGTGAATGGATACTGCGCAACTCGCCAGTACCGGTTGGTACTGTACCCATTTATCAGGCGCTGGAAAAAGTCGATGGCAAGTCGGAAGACCTGA
>CAYTPO010000009.1:0-19905 GCA_964439815.1 uncultured Thiotrichales bacterium | reverse complement strand
CCTGCAGCGTAGGAGCAGTTTCAACCGCGATTGGCACCATGTCGAAGCGTGGTTCGCGGCTGAAGCCGCTCCTACAACAGGGAGGAAAGAATTCAGTGATGTCAGGCAAAGCCTGGCGAGCCGTAGGATCCTATCCCCTTCCAAACGCCCCGTTGGCGTGAGCGACCCCGGAAGGCGGTTGCGATAACGGAAACAGGCGCTTGGGGGCGCCCTTTTTTACGTTGCGTTTTTTGGGCGAGCAAAAAATGCAATTCGCGCTGGGCGATGAGGCCGGGTAAGAACTCCCATCTCATCAATGCGCGAAACCGATACCACCGGGGTTGCTTAGCGCTTGGCGCAATACGCTATCGCTATTGCGCCCTACGGCTAATGTGCCAACCTGCAGCGTAGGAGCGGCTTCAGCCGCGAACCACGCTTCGACATGGTAGTAATCGCGGTTAAAACCGCTCCTACAACTGAGTAAAGCACCAATCCCTACTCACCCAAAACCCAAGCCAGTTACAAACCGTTACTTAACTTACCTATATCACTCTGATATATTCCAGACATGAATACCTCCAACCTATGCCTCGGCGCACTTTTCATGGGAGATGCCAGCGGCTATGAAATCAAGCATCGCTTCGAAACCACTTTCAGCCATTTCCAGCAGGCAAGCTTTGGGGCCATTTACCCGGCACTCGACAAACTGGAACGCGAGGGGTTGGTGTCCTGCCGCATCGAGGCGCAGGAAAAACGGCCAGACAAGAAAGTTTTCAGTCTGACCGACACTGGGCGCCAACATTTCATCGACGCATTGCAAACGACCGAGCCCAAGGAGTCCTGCCGCTCCGATTTCATCCTGCTGATGTTCTATGCGGAGTTCCTGCAACCAGACAAATTGCAGGAAGTGCTGGAAAAGCAGGAAGCAAAATTGCAGCAGACCATTGAAACGCTGACATCCATCAGGAGCACCCGCACCCAATCGCCTGGTGCACTGTTTACGCTGGACCTCGGCATTACCGTCCAGACTGCCGCACTGGAGTTTCTGCAACAGAGAAAGTCCGATTTCAGCGATACTGATCAATAAGGAATAACAATGAAATTCGCCCGCCGGTTCGTCATTTCAACACTCGCTACCCTCCCGTTACTGATCAACCCGCTATTGGCCGCAACCAAAGTGACTGTCGCACCGCTGGCGTCCTTTCTTGTATTCCCTTCAGATTCCGCACCCGCCACGGTCACCAGCCTCAATACTGCAAAAATCAGCGCCCGCATTTCGGCATTGATCAAATCGATCTCTGTTCAGCCGGGTGATCGGGTAAAAAAGGGGGCTACGCTGGTAAATCTCGATTGCAATGACAACAGATTGTTGCACGAAAGTGCGCTGGCACGACTGTCGCTGGCAAAGAAGGATGCCAAGCGGGCACGCTCACTGAGAAAGTCGAGCAATATCGCAGAACAAACCTACAATCAGGCCATCAATGAGGAAATCCAGGCGGGCATCCATGAAAAGCAGATGGCGCTGCAGGTGCGGCGATGCAAGGTAGCCGCCCCGTTTGGCGGGGTGGTAACAGCACGTATTGCCGCAGAGGGTGAGCTGGCAACACCGGGCACACCATTATTGACGATCATGGACACGGAGGCACTGGAAATTTCGGTCCAGCTGCCCAGTGAAAAGGTGGCGCAGGTCAGCACGCTGCCGGACCTGTCATTCACCTACCACGGCAAAGCCTTTCCCGTATCTCTGCAGCGGACGATATCGGTCATCAATCCAGCCAGTGGCAACCAGGAGTTGCGCCTGACCTTCACCGGCGACAAGGCACTGCCCGGCAGCAGCGGGCGACTCACCTGGAAACTGACAACTCCGCATATTCCCTCCGAACTACTCAGTCAGCGCGACAACAAGGTTGGCATCTTTCTGGCGCGGGATGGCAAGGCTGTCTTTCACCCACTGGACAATGCACAGATCGGCCACCCAGCCCCTTCGGACCTCCCCCCGGCAACGCACGTTATCCTTGAAGGGCGCTACGGCCTCCACAATGGTGATCCAATCGAGGTTTCCCCCTGATGGCCACTTCGGCAAAGTCCTGGATCATCCGCTTTTACAGCAACCATGTGCTGGCCAACCTGATGTTTGCGCTGGTGCTGGTGGTCGGTTTTCTCTCCTTCATGCAGATGCCCCGCGAGCAGGACCCGGAGATCAACTTCAACTGGATCGATATTTCCACCGTGGTGCCCGGCATGGCAGCCGAGGATGTGGAAAAACGCGTCACCGACATTCTCGAAGATGCCATTATCAAGGTATCGGATATCAAGTTTGTCTCCAGCAACAGCCGGGAGAATTTTTCGCACATTCTGGTGCGCTTCAACGACATTTCCCCGCGACAGTTCGACAAGCGATTGAACGACCTGCGCCGGGAAATCACCAGCGCCGAAGATGAACTACCGGGCGAAGCGGAGTCACCTTTCGTCTTCGAGATCACCACGGCCAACGCCTTTCCCATGGCGACGGTCATCATCACCGGGCCGGCCAGGGACGAGAATCTGCGCAAGCAGGCCGTTGCATTGCGCAAAGACATCGACCGTATCAAGGGGGTGGACCGTACGCTGGTGATGGGTATGGACGATCCGGAATTGCACATCGACTTCGACCCGGCACAGCTCGAAGCCATTGGCATACCACCACAGGTCATTGCCAATACCGTCAGCCTCTATTACCGGGATCTGTCGGCGGGTCAGGTGGAGGTGGGCGAGCGCATCTGGCTGGTCAGGATGACCGGCACCAATGCCGATCCAGCCTATCTCGCCAGCCTGCCGCTGGCAGGTACGGATGGCGAAATACGCCTTGGCAGCGTAGCCGATGTAAGCCGCAGCCACGAAAAGTCGCGCTATCTGGTGAACTACAGGAACCAGCCTGCTGTCATGGTCTCAGTGACGAAAAAGGCAGGTGTCAATACGCTGGATCTGGTCCAACGAGTCAACGATTTCGTCAATGACCGCAACCGCTTCAGCGACCTGACCGGGGTCAGGCTGGTGCTGGCCGACGACCAGACAGAGATCACCCGCAATGCGCTGGAAATCATGCAGAACAATGCGATGCTCGGGTTGATCATGGTGCTGTTCGTCACCTGGATCTTTCTCGGCAGCAAGATTGCGCTGCTGACATCAGTCGGCATCCCCTTCATTCTCGCTGGCACCTTCTGGATCCTGCAGGGAGCCGGACATACGCTGAACGTCTCCATTCTGCTGGGCGTGGTCATCAGCCTGGGCATGCTGGTGGACGATGCGGTGGTGGTAGTGGAAAGCATCTATTACCGGCTGCAACGCGGCATGGATGCAATGCAGGCCGTGATGGAATCCGTCGCCGAGGTATTTGCACCGGTCACCGCCGCCGTATTGACGACAATGGCCGCCTTTCTGCCACTGATGCTGCTGCCTGGCATTCTAGGAAAGTTCATGCGTGTCATTCCGCTGGTCGTGACCATCTCGCTGGCCATCAGCCTGATCGAAGCCTACTGGATGCTGCCGGCGCACATCCATGGCGCCAGAATCCGCTTTGACAATCCCGGAAGAATCCAGCGCTGGCGGGAAAGATTTCTCCACACCCTGCGGCTGCGCTACGTCAAACTGCTGACCAAGGCCATGCGCATCCCGAAAACACTGATCATCAGCATGGTGTTTCTATTCCTGCTGGCAGTATTCGCGGCGTTTGCCGGACAGGTCAATCCACAGCTCATGCACCATCCGGTCATCAAGAATTTTCTCGTCAAGACGGATTTCTTCGCCTCCGACACGTTGCGGCTGTTCTACATCAATATCGAAATGCCCAATGGCACGCCGCTGGTCAACACGCTGGAAAAGGTGTCGGAGATCGAGGTACAGGCCCGCAAGCATGTCGATGACACCGAAACTCGCAGCATCGTCACCTATGCCGGCCAGATGTTTACTGAAATCGCCCCCTTCCAGGGCACACATTACGGTCAGATTTTGATATCACTGGCACCCAAGAGCGACGATTCCCGCACCGTCGAGGCCATTATCGAATCGATGCGCAAGGACGTGATGTCCATCTCCGGCCCGACCAAAATCTATTTTCTCAGACTCACCGGTGGGCCACCGACCGCCAAGGCGATCAGCGTCAAGGTACGCGGCGACAGGATCGACGAATTGCGGGCAGCGGCCGGGGAGCTGAAGCAGTTTCTGCAGCACTCCGGCTGGGCCGAAGACATCACCGATGACGACAGCCCCGGCGTCAAGGAGATGGTGCTCAAGCTCGATCTCGACAACCTGCAGAGTACCGGCATTACCCCAGATCAGGCCATGCGGGCAATGCGTCTGCTGGTCGATGGCGAGATCGTGGCACAGTTGCGTGACGAAGGCGAAACCGTGTATGTCCGCGTCAAATCGAAGAACAATCATCTGGACAATATCGAGACGCTGCTGGCACAGGAGCTGCCCGCCCCCGATGGCAGCATGGTGCCCATCTCCCGACTGCTGCAACCCACGCTGCAGCAGGGGCTGGGCAATATCCGCCACTACAATTTTCGCCGCACCATCACCGTCGAAGCCGATATCGACAAGGACAAGACGGACACCATCACCGCCAACAATGCGATTCGCGAGGCCTGGAAGAGCCTGCAGCCACGCTACCCCAATATCAGCCTGGATTTTTCCGGCGAGCTGGATGACATCGAAGAGGCACTGGGCTCCATCGGCAAGCTAATGCTGTTCGGCATCCTGCTGATGTACCTGATTCTGGGTACCCAGTTCCGCAGCTATTACCAGCCTCTGCTGATTCTCGTTACCGTACCGATGGCCTTTACCGGCGTTGTCATCGGACTACTGGTCACCGGCAACCCGCTCAGCCTCTATACACTCTACGGCGTTGTTGCCCTGGCTGGCATCGCCGTCAACGCCGCCATTGTGCTGATCTCCGCCGCCAACTCCCGGTTGGAACAGGGCATGAGCGTACTGCATGCCACACTCTACGCCGCCAGGCGGCGGGTTGTCCCGATCCTGATCACCTCCATGACCACCATCGCCGGACTGTTCTCACTGGCAACCGGGCTGGGCGGGAAATCACTGCTCTGGGGGCCTGTCGCCACCGCAATCGTCTGGGGGCTACTCGTCTCCACGGTACTGACGCTGTTTGTCGTGCCGCTTCTCTATCGACTGTCCATGAAGAGAAGCCACCTGAACACCGCAAGGAACCTGTCGGACTTAACGCCATTTGGCTACAAATCCCTGGATGATGATTAAATCCAACAGGCTCCTGGAGTCAACGCAAAATAGCCCACGCACCGGATCGCCGAGTTACACTCGGCCTGCCGACAAAGGTCGGCGCCACCCTGCCAGCCGTGGTATCAACCATTTTCTTGAGTGCGCGGGAAAAAAGCAGCCTCCGCAACATCAGCCGCGCTGCCATCCTCCATGCCCCCTTCAACCACCTGTTTCACCACGACTGTCTCAGAATCCCCTTATTCAACACGTAATCCTTGCTTTCCCCACACCATCAATATTAGTATATTAGAAATTAATTATATTAGGTGTTTATTATGAATAAGCTGATTTCCGCAGTTGCGGTTCTCGCCGCTCTATCAACTTCCGTGGTTCAGGCCGATTCGCCCGAGCCAACCTTTGCCGACTACAACAAGGCTCTTCTTTCCATTGGTGTAGATCCCGTCAGCGCCGCAGTGGCAGCCCAGATTGCTCTCACCAAGGTCTATGACATGAAACTCGCATCCCAGCGTCAGCATCGGGCCAGCGCGACAAAGTAAGTTCCAGCGGCTCACTTCGCACACGCGAAGTGAGCCGCTCAACCCCGCCAGAATTCGGGGTGCAGCAGCACCAGTACCGAAAAGATTTCCAGCCTCCCCAGCAACATGGCGACCACACTGATAACCTTGCCTGGATCACTGACACTGGCAAATGACTGCGATACCTGCCCCATACCCGGCCCCAGATTATTGATGCAGGTTGCCACCGCCGAATAGGCAGACACCTGATCCATCCCGGTCGCCATCAACAGCAACATCAACAACGCAAAGCTGACCATGTAGACGGCAAAAAACCCGAGAATACTCTGTAGCGTGACGGCAGGAACCACGCGACCATTGAGCTTGATCAGTAAAAGCGCCCTCGGATGCACCAGGCGGATGATCTCGCGATAGCCCAGGCGAAACAGGATCAGGACCCGTAATACCTTCATGCCACCAGCCGTCGATCCACCACAGCCACCAATGAAGCTGATGGCGATCAGCATGACAGGAAAGACAACTGGCCAGGCGTTGAAATCCACCGTACCAAAACCCGTGCTGGTGATGACCGACACCACTTCAAAGACGGCATTGCGCAGATCGGCCAGCACGCCATTGTAGTAGTGGCTGTACCACAAACCAGTAGTGATAAGCGCTGTGGCGATCACCACGAACCCCAGGAACCAGCGAACCTCGACATCCTCGGCATACGGGCCAAGGGAACGCCGCTGCAACACGCTGAAATGGACGCCAAAATTGATCGCCCCCAACAGCATGAAGACGATGGCAATTGCCTCGATCATGGGGCTGTGGAAATAGGCAAGGCTGGCATCATGGGTGGAAAACCCGCCTGTCGATACCGTACTGAGGCTGTGTGAAAGCGCATCGAAGGGCGTCATGCCCGCCAACCAGTACGCCAGCGCGCAGCAAGCTGTAATCGCAACATACAGCCCCCAGAGGCTGCGCGAGCTGCTGGCCAGACGCGGAACCATCTTTTCCTCTTTCATCGGTCCCGGAATCTCGGCCCGATACAATGACATGCCACCAATCCGCAGTACCGGCAAAATGGCAACGGCCAGCACCACCAGCCCCATCCCACCAAACCACTGGATCTCCTGACGATAAAACAGTATCGATGGATGCATCTGATCGAGACCCTGCAACACCGTGGCACCTGTCGTCGTCAGTCCCGAGACCGATTCGAATACCGCATCCAGAAAGCTGATATGCAGCGAAAACATCAGCGGCATCGAGCCCAGAATTCCCAGCAGCACCCAAAACAGGACGACGATCAGAAAACCTTCATGGCGGTAAATTCTGGCAGAGGCCCGATAGTTGAGGAACCAGAGTGCAGCTCCCATGCAGAGAATAAAGAGAAAGATGCCGCTCAGTTCCAGCGTTTCGCCATCATGATATTCCAGGGAAATCAGAATCGGAGGCAGGAGGGAGATGCTGAAGACACAGATCAGCAGACCAATGATACTGAGAACAGGTCGAAGCCGCATGGTCAGTTACTCAAAAGCCTGTGAACATCATCACTGATTCGGGGAAGACACATTGCGCGACGAAATATAGCAGCACCTCCTGCTCTCTACAAAGCCCATTTCAGACGTTCTCCCCAACCTCACACCGAGGCATGGAGTCCCGCATCAAGCGTCGGGTAACGCAACAAAACACCCGGTATCCCCAACATCTTGCGATTGTCCAGCCGTCTCGACTCCCGCAAATAGGAGAGTAACCCAGCCGAAAGCCGGCCTTGCGCATCGGCAAGCCTGATCACTGGCGGTCGCGGCAACCCGGTCATATCAGCAACCTGATTGAAGTAATCCGTCATATTGCCCGGATGCCCATCACTGACATTGTAGACCGCTCCCACCTCACCGCTTTTCATCGCCGCCTGGCAGACCATCACCAGATCATCGACATGAATACGATTGCTCCAGGGTGCTTCGGCTTCATCCACCATCGGCAAACCCTTTTGCAACCGTGCAACCGGCAGGCGATCCGGGCCATAGATACCGGCTACACGGAGGACAATGCATTCGACACCCTGTCGATCACACCATGCTCTCATCGTCTGCTCGGCATCGAGGCGCCGCCTGGCCCGATCGACCTGTGGCGCTGGCGGTCGCGATTCATCGACCCACTCACCCGCGCAATCTCCATACACACCCGAGGTGCTGATCATGACAATGCGGCGTGGCAGTATCTGCGGATCCATCAGGTCGAGAAAACGCGGCAACCGGGTATCCTTGTCACCCTGCGATGGCGGCGGTATGAAGTAGTACAGCTCCGCCACTTCCGGCAACTGCAAGGTTACAGGCTGATCCAGATCGATCTGCAACGCGGTAGCCACCCTCCCCTGCAGCGAAGCCTGCGACACAGCCGAACCCACGACAGCGGTCATTTCGGTTTGCCGTTCATCTCCGGCAAGCATCGGCAACAGCCGGCGCCCTACATAGCCACAACCGGCAATTAAAATTTTCGTCATCGGGAAACCGCCAATGCAAGAGTAAAAAAAGAGGGAATTATTATGCCTTGTGACTGTCGTATCTTGAAGTGAGGGCGGCTGCCCATCTTTTATCCATCAAGGTACGCACAGTGTCAACGCGCAAATCACATCCCCTGCTATACCCGATTCTGACCCTTTCCTCGGCCTTGCTGCTGCTTGGCATGCTCAGCGGTTGCGACAACGGCCACAAGGTCAGGCTGACCGATGACACCGGCAATGGTGGCGGACAGCCCAGTGGCCAGCTTGGCGACATCATCCGCCAGCAAGGCCTGACGGGCGACCCTTCAATCGGCCGCAACCTGCCTGACATCAATGACCCCATAGCCCAACTCGGCATGAAACTGTTCTACACCAAGGCGCTCGGGGGCGACAAGGACACAGCCTGCGTCAGCTGCCACCATCCGGTACTGGGTGGCGGTGATGACCTATCACTCCCTATCGGTGTCGGCGCGTTCGAGCAGGACATGCTGGGTCCGGGGAGAATCCACTCTCCCTTCGCTCCATTCTATGATGGCGGTCCCACCGTGCCACGCAATGCCCCCACAACCTTCAATGCCGGTTTGTGGGATGCCGTCATGTTCATGGATGGCCGGGTCGAGAGCCTGGGCAAGACGCCCGGGAAAAATGGCGACGATGGCGCGGGCATCACCACACCCGACGTTCCCTACGGTACGGTAGATCCTGACGCCGGCCGCAATCTGGCGGCAGCGCAATCCCGCTTTCCCATCACCTCACCAGAGGAAATGCGCGGCCATACCTTCGCTGCGGGTTTGAACAACCAGACGCTACGCAACTATCTGCAGGCTCGTATCGGCAACTATGGTACGGGTGCAGGCGAGCTGCCACAGAACAACTGGGAGGCAGAGTTCCGCAGCGCATTCAATCTGCCCGATGAACCTGTTACCTCACTCATCACCTCCGAGCGGATCGCTCAGGCCATCGGCGAATATGAAAGGAGCCAACTGTTTATCAACACCCCTTGGAAAGCCTTCGTCCAAGGGGATAGCTCGGCCATCAGTGCTGCTGCCAAACGCGGTGCACTACTGTTCTTCAACCCTGTCAGCAAGGGGGGCGCCAACTGCGTGGCCTGCCACAGTGGCGATGCCTTTACCGATGAGCAGTTTCATGTGATTGCCTCCCCACAGGTAGGCCGCGGCAAGGGCGATGGCACCGACGGCACCAATGACTATGGCCGCTTCCGGGTCACAGGCAATCCCGACGACAAGTTTGCCTTCCGCACACCCTCATTACTGAATATCACCGCCACTGGCCCGTGGTCTCATGCGGGAGCCTACACCACCCTGCAAGCCATGATCCTGCATCACCTCAACCCGCACGTGGCGATACAGAACTACAACTTCAAGCAGATAGACCCTTCCATCAACGCGGACAACATGGTGCCGAATACCAATGAGGCGCTGGAGCAGCTGCAAAGACTGCGCGACGCCGGCCGCTCGAAACTCGTTGTCACCTCACTCGATGACAATCAACTTGCCGACCTGCAAGCCTTTCTGGAAGCATTGACCGATCCCTGCGTTGAATCACGCGAATGCCTGTCACCCTGGATTCCCGATGCCAGCGTCAAGGATCCCGATGGTCTGCGGCTGGACGGCTACAACGCGGTCGGCCAGAAGCTATGAGCCATCGAGTCTGAGTGTTGCGACTGCCCCCAGCGCAGCACGCATCTGGGCAAGGGTGGGGGGCTCGGCATAGGCAACCAGATTGTCCTCCTCACCGCCACAGATCAGCAGAACGACATGGGGTTGACGCGGAGCGCTGAGTTTCATGCGAAACGTCTCGGTAACATCCGGTGGCAAGTCGCCGTCTCCGGAGCTGTCGGCAGCCAGCCTGAATGAATCCAGCGCCGCCAGTTGCAGTACTTGCTGGCGCTGGACAAACAGCGTCTGTCCCTTAACGTGGATAATCGAGAACGTATCTGGCTGAATGGTCTGCACCGACGCCTTCAGATCGCGAACCACCAGCTCACAGAACGGTTGATAGCGATTACGCCCCCCGATAATCACCTCACCCTGCTGAATGAACACACTGGCGCGATTGGCCGGGATCGTCACCACCTGATGCAGCACCAACTCCCCACCCGATTGCAAAGCCCGCCAGGCAGGATCACCCATGGATACAACCTGGCTGCACCCACTTAAAAACAACAGCATCAAACTCAGGCTCAAGCCTGGCAACAAAGATGGCATGTCTGATTCCTCCTATGGCAGGCCCATCATGACTCAGTACGGATCACGACTGAGGCCGCTCTGGCAAGCCGCATTCAATAATCTTCGAAAATCGAGATCATATAGAATGAGCGTAGCACGATTACCTGCCACCCCTACTGCATTCAACCAATAGTATTGTGGCTAGGAGCACCCCGCTCCACCTGTGGGGCGGGGCTCCTAGGAGGCTGTCCGAGAATAGGAGTCGTAGCGAGGGAAAGCTATTTTAGGCCATTTTTTTCACTGATTTGAGGAGAATATTGGTTATATTTGACGAAAATCAGGGGGAAAAAGGGCCAAAATAGCTTTTCCGCAGTAGGCTCCCTATTCTCGGACAGCCTCCTAGCTAAAATCTCCGGAACAAACCATGACTGACAAACCGCAACCCCCAAGCTGCAAACCCGCCAATACCGAACGAGTACACTGGCTTCAACCCAATGAACTACTACCCAATAACGAAACGGCCTGCCCACCACTCGACGGCTGCCTGTGGGACTCACACCCGCGTGTATTTCTGAAAATCGATGATAAGGGTGAAGCTTACTGCCCCTATTGCGGCACGCTGTATCGGTTGAAACCATAACGGGGAACCTAGCAATACCCGTTGGCCAAGGCGTATTTCGTTCAAACTTGCAGACGCAGCAGGACTCTATCAAGTTATTTATGAAGGAGTTACGCCCCCCTCTCCCAAGGGGTGATGGCAATTTGCAGCAGGGACCATCCAAGCAAGCGCTGCAGACCGCCACGCCACCTACCAGAGTGCCCCTTTGGTAGGCGGGGAGTCTCATTTGTCAATTCATCCGCAAATTAGTCATTTATCGAATGCTATCGATTAGGCGGCATTCCGGGCACCCAGGTTGACCACAATTCCCACGTCACCAGAAAGGCATCGCTGTTGGTGCTTATATCAAAGCGCCAGTACATCGGCTCATTTCCAAAAACGGTAAAGAGAAATTCGACGCTCCCCAACGGAAGAATGACCGACGACTTGTTTTGCCCAAATTGATCACTGATATTGATGGTAGCACCAAGCACATTGGTATTGTGGATCTTGAACCACATGCCCTGCCCACCCTGAATGGACAGTGAGGTGTTGCCACTCCAGCTGCCTGAAGTCAGCCGACGATAATTCCCCGGATTCGAGGGTGCTTCAAGCGCTATCGGACGATTCATGTAATAGGCAAGGCTTTTTGCCTCCGGCGCCAGCATCCAGTCTGGCAAGCGAGGCAAATGCGCAATGTAGATTGGTGCCTCAAGACCTGTTTCCCTTTCGGCAAGCTCGGATTGCTTACGCAGGAATTCACTGTAGCTCTCGGTATACTGCGATCCACGATTGGAAGACTGAAAGCTACTCATTCCCCTTTCCCAAGGGTCATTGATATACAGTAGCGTACCATCGGCTGAGCCATCCCCCTGTATACCCGTGACCACTCGTATGTGCGGGCCAGGCTGCTCTGCCGACGCGACCCAGAGAGGACCGTAGTTGCTCAACAGATCAGCAAACCCCTGCACGGTATAGGTCGCTGGCGCCTCTGCGACAAAACCCCATACATTCATCACCGATATATCTTCAGCTTGAAGGCCATTCTTGTATTGCGCCCAATGCCCGGAGGCCCGGGCAATTTCAGCAGGATCAATACTGATCTGGTCTCGCCATCCCACGATCATCGCAAAACCGGCCGCCCAACATGACATTCCGGTCTGCTGCGGCACCAACTGCACGTTATAGCGGGTATCGATCGTGTAGCGGGACTGGCGCTGCGCCTCCATGACCCGATCCAGCGACAATCCCAGACTGTTTGCACGTTGCGAATGCATCGTCTCCTTTGCCTGTCCCACCGCTGTCGTTCTTCGGCCCAGCGATTGTTGCTCACTGCGACCATCGGTCTGCCAATGCACTACCTGTATCCGGGCGTAACCTGTACTGCGGATTTCTTCTTCAAACTTGGGAATAAAGATGGCGATTGGCTCTTCATAACGTCGGCCACCCGCAGGATCGACAATTTTGAAACGGGTGTTTTCCGGTGTACCATCGCCCTGAATTCCGAGAATAATGCGCGCATGAATACCCCATCGTCTACCAGGTGCTTCATCCGTCGTTACCCACAACGGCCCATACTGGCGCAATAGTTGTTCCCAACCGGCAACACTGAAGTTTTGTGGTGGTTCGGCAACCAGTCCGGCACTGGCAAGAAACATGGGTTTGTCATCTGCGGACAGCCCATCATCCCGTTTGAATTTCTCTACCCATTCTCGCCCCACCGTTGCCAACGCCTGTTCGATCGTCATCGACTGCTGCACCCGCCAGCTTTTGAGCATCGTAAACGCCGTCGCCCAACAGCTGTTGCCCGTTGGTTGCGCCAGAACATTGAATATACCCGGAATATCGTAGCTGACCGCAGAATAAGACCGCACACGTCTATCGTGTCCAGCAGGCCAACGCGACACCCTGGCGCTCAAACTCTGCCCGTCATCGACAGCCAGACTGGACTGGCGAGCCACCGAAGGCACCCTGATCCTGCTGGCAGGCAGATCTGGTTGCCGCATTCGTTTCAAGCCGCTACCTGTCTTGTTTCGCTGGCCAGGTTGCTGCCTCACCCGCGAATGTTGGGTAACGTTTCTTTCCAGATCAGCTAGTCGGTTGGTCATGATTTTCACCTGCGGTGTCATCGTTTGAATGTGGGGTTTCAGTACCTACGGCTTCAAGGGGTATATCCTGCTCGGCAGAAGGTTGTGGGGAGGACGAATCGGCAATTGCATCCGGAGTGTTTTCCGGCTGCACTTCTTGTGGTTTGTCGGTATCTTTGACATCAGTTTTCTTCAGCCCGATTGCAGACTTTTCCGGCTGCCTGGAGGTATCATTTGCTCCAATTTCGGCAAGCTCGGCAATCAAATCCATCTCGTTCAGCGCCATGGGATCAACAAATGGATTGTCTGCCGCGAGGGGGCGTGAAACTTCCTTTTGCTCACCAGTTTCCGCTTCGAGTTCACGGTCAAATTCATCAAAGCGTTTCTGCAAGGAGACATCACCCAGATCAAAACTGTTGGCATACTCCATCGCCAATCCCATCTGGTCGAATACATCATGGCTTGGATATCCCGCTGCAGATGCTTCCGTATACGGCACCTCATCCTGTGCGTTGGCTGGTGCGGGCGGCACAGCCTCGGGAGCCTCCGTCTGCACTGCAGACTTTTTCCCAAGAATGGATTCCAGCTCACGCTCGAAGTCATCCTTCGCCACGACTGCACCGGGTACCAACGCCTTTTTACTGGCCTCGGTGACCTGGCCCGCGCTTTCACTACGAGTACGCTTCAACCAGTCCAGGTCTTCCTCCTCTTCCTCGGGACTGGCAGGTTGCGGTACAGTGGTGCGGATATTCACCACGTCTTTCGTATCTGTTTCGGGTGTAGCCGGCAAGGATTCCACCACTGGCTGAATTCTCTCGGGAGCAGTAAAAGGCTCGACCGAAAAACGGCCGGTATCCGGCGCTAAAAACTCAGGCGCAGTACCGGCATCGAACGGCTGCGGTACGGAGGAGACACTTGTACCGGCATTCTCGGACGATACCGAAAAATCCTTGCTCCAAGGTGTGGGTAACGGTGCGTTACTGCGACTGTCAAGGCTCGTCGCGGCAGCTACAGGCACAATTTGTTCATGGTCGATTCGCTGAACTTCTCTGGTCACCTGTCCACCGGAGTCTGCATGACCCAACAACTGCTCTTCCAATGCCAGTAAACCGGGCGTTGGATGAGCCACTCGCTTGCCGCGGACAACGGCAATCAAGTCACTGTAAGTATTCGGCAACGGCTGACCTGTCGCGATTGGCAAGCGACCTCCGTGTTTCGAGCACAATCGCCTGTCAACCGTTTTTTCAAGTGTTCGCAAGCTTCGTGCCATCATCAAATACCTTTTTTGGAAACAGCGATACCGCTGCTCATGATTGCAAATTCAGGTGCATCACGGCATAGGGGTCCAGCGCAATTGCCAGTGCGTTGCTACCCTGCTTCAGCAATGATCTGGGCACCTTCAGCTGGAGCTTTCCTGCATCGGCATGCAGCACCCTGGCAGGCTGGTTATTGACGGTAGCTGCTGGAAAGTCGACATTCCGAGCCACCACGAGATTTTCCCCATCCAACGTCAACTCTATCCCGTCACCAACCTCGTGCGCAGTCAATCGGGATAACTGCGGCGACAAACGCTTCCGCCGCGCCTTATTGATCAGGTGTGCCAACCTTGAATAATCCAGACGGTTTTTCTTACCAGTCTTGTCACTGACAATTTCTTCCAGGTTCACATTACGCTGGTCGAGCTTTTCCAGATCCCGCGTTGATGTTACACCAACCTTTCGCAGGGTCTCCTTGACCTCATCATCCACTTCCTCAATTTCATCAATGGGCAAATCATCCCTGCTGGGTGGTTCATTGGCATTTTCCCGGATCTGACGATCAGTTATGGAACCCAGCTGGAACGAGATTCTTGAACCTCCGGCCTGACCTGGCCTGGCCATTCTGAATTTGACCTTGCCATTTTCCAGTAACGGAAAAATATTCAGATCCATGGCAACATCCTTGACGGTATAGGTCAACTTTCGGGTTAATCCCTTGACTGCCAAGGTGTCTTGCGCCTTGTCAAGCTCCAGAATCAGCGAATCAAGAAATTGTTCAAGATCCCAGGGCCTGGTTTCCCGGCTCACCATGATCCACCTCCATCTTGATACGAATTTTATGCCATACCGGCAAAACGGATGTCTCGATCCATTGTGTCGGTGGCGAAATGCCCAGCCTGAATTTTTCCGCCTCTTCACGCAACGGCTGAATCTCTACTGGCAATTCAAGTGTCAACGTATCCACGTATAAAGCCTGCACCTGTTCAGGGTTACTCACATCGGGTGTCGACAACATTTGTGGTGTCAATAATCCTTCCATCAGTTCTGCCAGCCCTGGAAACAGATCTTCCTCGGCAATATCTCCCCGATCAAACCACTCCTCACTCACCGCCGTACCTCCCACTCCGCAGCCTCATATCCTGGCCTGTCCTTCTCTTTCACCTGCACAGGAAATAGCGTCACTTTGTCGTCAAATACGACTTCAAGCCCCTGAAACTGGTCCTCGATGTCTGCTTTTCCCAAGGGTTCGGAATAGTGATTTTGATGCTTCATGGTTGCTTCACTCCTGTAAAATGCAGCATGACCGGCATGGGGAAACTGACCCTCTTTTCTGCCAGGCGTCCAATATTGCCATTTGCATCAATATCCTCACTACGCACCAGCACCAATGTCTGCAACTTGAAGACGGGGAATACCCACAAGGATGCGGTTTGACCAGAGCGACCGCGAAAACGCCCTTGGTGTCGCGCCGCCTGATTGAAACGTTCAATAAAATCATCTCCAGTCAACGCCCGCAACACATCTGCATCCAATGGTGTCTGATCAGGTGCCAGCCTGGTCAGTAAATGATTCAAGGCATACAAACTGTAATTGTAACCACTGCGCAGGCGAAGGGTTTCTCTTGCACCCTCGCGCTTCCTGCGCACTTCTGAGTCCAGTCGATCATTCCGGTCTTTCTCCGGCTTCAGTAACAGATAGTAGCGGGAGCGAATATCAAACCGTCGCGTCTGACTGTCAAACGCGTCCTCCCAGATCTTGTGCCAGTAATCACCAAAGGCTTCACGATCCAGCAGCGGTATCAAATCCCCTGACTCCTCCACCCGATCAAACCGGAATTTTCCCATCAGGCCAATGGTCTGCTGAATCGAAGTTCCGCGCATATCCCCCCGGGAATTGCGCCATAGCAAAGTCAAGATAACGATGTAATCCTTTTGCGGCTGCAATTTCTCGGAGACTGAGGCGCTGATGACCGGGGTGATATCAATCGGGCCACTGCCCACATTTTGCAGACGTTCGGTTTTTTCATGAACGATGCGCAAATTGTCAGCCTGCTTCAACTGGATCAGCAGCTTGGCGTTGGCAATGACTCTTGGCGTCTCGACATACAGCGGAAAATGCAAATCCCTACCCTGCCGATACAAAATCTGCTCACGCCCCATGACCACCTGGGTCTTTACCGATTCCAGCTGCAACCTGACGCTGGAGACCCTTTTGTATTCCTGCCCTCCCGCACTCATCATGCTCATACTGGCAAGCAACTGATGCAATGCTGGATCATCCACTCCGGGATTCAGGCTACGCAAGTGTTCCTGGAGCTGCTGATCTGCCTGCAAGCCCAAGCGAGCAAAATCGGTAATACCATTGATGATCTGCCCCGTCATGCGCTCCGGTGCCTGAATAATACTCTGCACGGTTTGCGGGCTGAGTATCTGGCGCAACAGCGGCATCAACGCAGGTATTGCTGCCAGCAGAGCAGGTGCCACCTGTGCCTCGCTATACGTTGATTGCGCACGAACTACCGGCGTGCGCGTCGAGGCATTGGAACCAGCCACGGCATGCAGCAGGGAATTCAGCAGGCGAAGGTTCTCCTGCCCGACAACCCGCTGCGCAGTGGGCCCCAATGCGCGCAAAACCTGCTCTGCCAAAGCTGCAAGCTGTGCTATCGATGCATTATCACGCGCCGGCGTAGTCTCCGTCCCCGGTGTCGCCGCGTGAGCAGGTCGATTACCGGATACAAGACGGCCAATTGCGGGCGCAAGCATGGGCAGCAACGAAGGTAGCAGACCGGCAATTGCCTCCAGAAAAAGCGGCTGGCTCAACCGTCGTTCACGCAAGCGAAATGGCGCGTGGCCTACTTGACGGGAATCATCGGATACTACTGCATTCATCTTCGTGTCCTTGATAGGCTCATATGCTCCAAACTCCATCCCGGCAACCATCCGCCGGGAACCTGAAAACCCGGAAGGCGGCGGCAAGTCATCTACCGCACCACCCACATCGGTAAGCAAAACCCGCCTGATACTCGAAACAGCAGGACCGTTACCACTGGCATCGCGGTAACTCAGCAACTGTAAATAACGATGCTTGCGGTCGAAAATATCGTTTGGCAGATCAATCTCACCTCGTCCTCTCTGCTCCGGTCTGAGGGGACCCAGCAAACCCGACTGTACTTTTTTGCGCCGCAGCAACGGCAGTCCATGGCTGGTTACTGTTTTCTCACCCCCGGTCTGCCAGCGGAGATAGCGGTTATGGCCGAGATCGAATCGCAGCTTCCACCCCCCTCGCTGACGCTCGACTGCCAGGATCAGGGCTAGTGCCATCGGCTAGCGCACCGTGCTGCCACCAGCAGCGGGAGTCACATTTCCAGGCTGGGTAGTCACCTGCTGGCCGGGTCCGACACGCGCCCCGCCATCACCTCCTCCCTGATACAATGCTGCAAAATTATCCAGTTTGAAATAATCCGATTTGAAGGTGATATCCACAGATCCAGCCACCTTGGCGGCCAGTTCGGTGTTGGCAATACTCTTTGCACTCGATACCGAAATCCTGGTTTTGCGCGTACTCGATGTATGGCCACCCTTCGGGCCACCAAAAATGGCGCCAAACAACCCACCACTTGCACTGATGCTGTGGCTTGTGGATTTCAGTTCCTGCAATGCAGCCTTGTCAGACTTCCTGATTTCTTCAGATGCCTTGATATCAAACAGTACCGATGCCTTGACATTGCCTCGCTCGACTACCAGGCGCGTAATGCCCATCAGGATGGTTTCCCGAAGCATCGCCCGCTGTTCCTTCGCCATCTGAATCTTGGCATCCATGATTCGTGCCTTGACCTGGTTGTCACCCAGATCGAGCGGCTCCCCGTTGCTGTCGGTCAATTGCAATTTCCTGGAGCCATCCTCATTTTCTTCATCGCTGAAACTGAGTCCGAATTCATCACTGTTGTTTTCTGCCAGGTAACCAAAGGCAGCGGTATCATCGATGGCATTGATGAATTTGGAGACTGATTGCGAGGCCACTTTCAGTAACTTCTGGTAGGACTCCATTTGCGCCAGTGTCACCTCCAGATTCGCATCAAAGACGCCTTTCAGCAGATCCTTTACAAACCCGGGGAAGTCAACCTCATCAATAAACCCCCCAGCCAGTCCGCCCGCCTGATCGATCCGTTCATTCCTGTGGCGTTCATCATCGATCATATCGCTGGCTTTCTTTCGGGCCATTGCCTCACTCTGTGGCGCTAGCGCTTGTGCGCCATCTCCGGCACGATCGAGCAACTGCTGATAATTCTGCCGATACAGATCCATATACAACGCCTTCTGGTCATCGATACCCAGCTGATGAAACGTTGCGGAATTAGCCAACGCCTCCCGTGTATTGGCTCTGGCCAGGTCTTTCAGAACTTGCTGGTCATTCATGAATTACTACTCCCGGATCGCAGGTTTTAGAAGTCATCTTCATCATCATCGATAGATTCGAAATCATCTTCATCATCAAAGTCTGGCGCTTCCTCCATGTCTCCTCCGGATACCGAAGTGAAATTTAGAATATAGGACTCCGCAGCCTGCAGAAAATCCCGGAAGTCTTCCTGCTGGATGGTGCCTTCACTGAAATTCGCAATCCATTGGAAGACCTGGTTGCCATCCACCGCCAGAGAGCGATACGCGGAAATATTGGGGGCCGAACCAAACTCCTGTTTGGAAAGCTGCTCAATGACCGTCCACAAACTCTTGCGACGATTGCCCCCGAAATAGGCCATGATCTCTGGATCTTTCAGAATGTCGAAGCACTCCTGCAACTGCGCATAAAACTCTCGCGCCTGGACATGGGCCATACCGGTACAATACTCGGTCAGGTTGTACTGCAGCTCCCTGGTTGCCTGATAGACCCTTGAGCGGGAGACAGGAGAAGCCTCACCCGCACCTTCATCCACCCGCTCTGTCTTATCGATATATTCCGCAACTTCGGCCATCAGGTTATGCCAGAGCTGGGGGAAAGGTTCATTAACAACCATTCGCGAAAGTACCTTGGTTCCCCCCTTGTTGAGAACTCGTCGATAGACGATACCGCGCTCTTCTTCGGATGCCCGTTCTTCTCGCAGTTTCCAGTACCGATAGAGCCGAGCTGCGGTGGGTCCATCAACCACGTCGATCGAACCTGCCGCCCAATTCAGCACCAGCGCATCCACCAGTCTGAACACACCCAGTCTTTCGCCAAGCTCGAAAATATAGTCCAGCGCACCAGCTGCCAGAATATTTACGGGGACAATACCCTGCTCCTCGACATCATCAAACGTATCAACGGAAAAATCCCACTGACCAAAACCTCTGCCCCCATCCTTGCGCCGCGCTGCATCCAGCGGATCATCCTCACCACTGGCGGTCGTCATCGCATAATCATAGGCCAATGCAAAATACTCGTCGTACTCCCCATTGTTCATCTTGTCGAGATCATCCATAACAATGCCTCGATCAAGCAGATAATCGATCATCGCCGTCTTGATCTGTGGTGAGAAGCGTGTCTGATCCACTTCACCCTTTTCAATATAG
>CAYTPO010000008.1:0-4540 GCA_964439815.1 uncultured Thiotrichales bacterium | reverse complement strand
CACCAATTCCGACGGTACGCTGTTTCCAGATCCGGTTGTCTGTCAACAGGGTTTCATACTCATCGACATAGCCGGGGAAGCGATTGGTAAAGTCCTCGATAAAATCGAGCATCGTGCCTTCACGGGGTGCGTTGAGGCGCCGCATATCCGCCTTGCTGCGAAACTTCGACTTCTCGTACTTGGGCATACTGTCAGGCAGGTCTCGGTAGACACCGCCCGGACGATAGTAGGTGGCATGAAGCCTGGCGCCAGATACCGCCTCGTAGACATCCATCAAGTCCTCTCGCTCACGAAAGGCATAGAGGAACATGGTCATGGCGCCCACATCCAGCGCATGCGCTCCGATCCAGAGCAAGTGGTTGAGAATACGGGTAATCTCATCGAACATGACACGGATATATTGTGCCCGTATCGGCGGCTCGATCCCCATCAGCTTTTCGACTGCGAGCACATATGCGTGCTCGTTGCACATCATGGAGACGTAGTCGAGCCGATCCATATAACCGATACTCTGATTGTACGGCTTGTTCTCGGCCAGCTTTTCAGTACCACGATGCAGCAATCCGATATGCGGGTCGGCACGCTGGATCACCTCGCCATCCATTTCCAGGATAAGTCGCAATACACCATGCGCAGCGGGATGCTGCGGGCCAAAGTTAAGGGTATAACTCCTGATCTCAGGCATCGTCTCCTCCAGTGGCCTGCGCCGAGCCAACGGCTGTACTGCGGCTGACTTTCGGCACCAACACCCGTGGCTCAATGGTCACGGGCTGATAGATCACGCGGCGGGTTTCAGGGTCGTAGCGCATTTCGACATTACCAATCTGCGGAAAATCCTTGCGAAAAGGATGACCGATAAAACCGTAATCCGTAAGGATGCGTCGCAGATCGGGATGTCCCTCGAACAGAATACCGTACAGATCAAAAGCTTCACGCTCATACCAATCGGCAGAATTCCAGATTCCAACCACTGAGGGCACTACCGGCATGGCCGTATCCGCACAGTAGACGCGCAAACGCAAACGCCGATTATTGACGACCGACAACAACAGGTATTCGGTGGCATAGCGGTTTGGCATCGTCTCCTCATCCGCTGCCGAAGCGGCAAAGGTAAATCGGCGGGGTGGGGCAGGTTCGACACCTCGACTGAATCCGGTGGATGAAGCCGAGGCGGTTTTCCACTCGGTAGCACCGTGACCGAGAAAATCCACACCAAACAGATCGATCAGCTGCTCGAACCCATGTTCATCCCTTAATGACGAACAGACAGCCAGCATCTGCCCGGCGTTCACTGTCAGTGTCAACTCGCCGAAACCCGCTACGGAATCGGTGACAGCGCCAGGGAAGGAGGTCTCCAGCGATTCGATCAGTGCATTGGATACTGAATTCATGTCTGATGCCCCGATCAGCGTGCAATGGTGTTGGTGCGGCGAATCTTGTCCTGCAACTGCAGGATGCCATAGAGCAGCGCTTCAGCAGTGGGAGGACAGCCGGGCACATAGATATCGACAGGGACAATTCTGTCGCAACCCCGCACCACGGAATAGGAGTAGTGATAATACCCTCCCCCATTGGCACAGGAACCCATGGAAATTACCCAGCGAGGCTCTGCCATCTGATCGTAGACCTTGCGCAAGGCCGGCGCCATCTTGTTGCATAGCGTACCTGCCACAATCATGACGTCCGATTGTCTGGGGCTGGGCCGAAAGATAATACCAAAGCGATCCAGATCATAACGGGCTGCACCCGCCTGCATCATTTCCACCGCACAACAGGCCAGACCAAAGGTCATGGGCCACATGGAACCCGTTCTGGCCCAATTGATCAATTTGTCGGCGGAAGTGGTAACGAACCCCTTTTCCAGCGCACCTTCTATTCCCATTCGAGAGCTCCTTTGCGCCATTCATAGATAAATCCGACAATCAAAATTCCGAGAAATATCGCCATGGCCACCAGACCAAACAGACCGATCTCAGCGAGTACGATGGCCCACGGAAAAAGAAATGCAATTTCCAGGTCGAAAATAATAAAGAGAATGGCTACAAGATAAAAACGAACGTCGAACTTCATACGAGCGTCTTCAAACGCTTCGAAGCCGCATTCATAGGGAGAATTCTTGGCGGGATCGGGCCGATGACTACCGAGGAGAAAACCCATCCCCAACGCGGCAGCTCCAACAACGGAACCAATAGCGAGAAAGATGACGATTGGAAGATACTGCTCTAGCATGCCTCAGGCTCCGGTCTTTTCCGTTATTGCCAAAATCGGGCTATCAGCAAGAACGATTAATTATGTCCTGACATAAAGTCAGATTTGATATCAAATCCGACGGTATTGTGACAGAAATCCACTTCGAACTCACCAAATAAACACTCGAAGAGTTTCTATCAACCGATTAAAACAGCTTATTTATTTCCCAATAATGGTGCCGATGGCCGGAGTCGAACCGGCACGGCTTGCGCCACTACCCCCTCAAGATAGCGTGTCTACCAATTTCACCACATCGGCATTATTCGGGAATATCTACGGGCTTTGTCTGCCCATCTTTTACTGCACCCGCAGGCGGGATCTGGACCTGAGGAATATCGGCAGCAGGGACAGCGCTAACCGGCGCCTGCTGTACTTCACTAGCTTCGGTTGCATCGATTACCGACTCAACCCGGTTGGCGTTTTTCGCCTGATAAGAAACGATATATGCCAACGCAAGACAGTTCAGAAAGAATAACGCTGCCAGAATGGCAGTCGTTCGGGTGAGGAAATTCCCCGCCCCCTTGGAGCCAAACACAGTACCCGACGCACCACTACCAAAGGCAGCTCCTGCATCCGCACCCTTGCCGTGCTGCATCAATACCAGCGTAATAATCCCGATGGACAGCAGGACTTCAGATACCATCAATACCGTGTAGAACATGAATCAAGCAACCTGTTTATTTAGCAGCTGTGCAAATACCAAGAAAATCGGACGCCTTAAGCGACGCACCACCGATCAAGCCACCATCAATATCCGGCTTGGCAAAGAGTTCAGCCGCATTATCCGGCTTGACGCTGCCGCCGTAAAGAATCTGCAAACCTTCCGCCACACCCGCATCCTTTGCTGCTATCCGCGAACGAATGAATTCATGCACGGCTTGCGCCTGCTCAGGTGAAGCTGTCTTGCCGGTACCAATGGCCCAGACCGGCTCGTAGGCAACGACCGAATTGGCCATTGCAGCAATACCGACCAGATCAACCACCGCATCCAACTGACGGGCAACAACCTCTTCGGTAACACCACCTTCACGCTCTTCCAGCAACTCGCCTACACAGAGAATGGGCACCAGACCCGCTTTCTGGGCGGCGGCGAATTTCTGAGCAGTGATGGCGTCTGTTTCACCATACAAACTGCGACGCTCGGAGTGACCAACAATTGCATAATGGCATCCCACTTCCTTGAGCATCGCTGCGGATACCTCTCCAGTGAAGGCACCTGCCTCCTGCTCGGAGTTATCCTGCGAACCCAGCTTAACGCTGGAGCCAGTCAGCAAACCGCTGACCTGGGGCAAATACGGATAGGGCGGGCAAACGGCCACATCGGCAGCGGTTACGTTCCCCATGCCTTCGAGAATTCCATTGACCAGCGCTTCGTTTGCGGCAATCGAGCCATTGAGTTTCCAATTACCGGCGACAAGTATTCTACGCATAACCATCAAGCCCCATACATCAGCATAGCGAATAAAGGCGGGAAGCTTACCCATGCATCCACGATAAAGCAACAGCCTGACAGGATTTTCCTGCAATCGGAAATAACTGTTCAGGACACGCTTACCAACGGTATCACCAGCCAGATTGCTTCTGATAGACGACCGTTGAAGTCGCCAAAAGGACGCTTACAAGGGTAAAAGATGATTTTTCAACACAGAGATGACTTGTTACAGGCACGGGTCAGGCGGTCACTATCGGGTAATACCCAATTCGCCAGGACTGGCGGCACACCTGAGCGCTACTGGCCAATACCGACGAAAATGGCACAAGGAGGAGGGTTCACCCTACCCCGAAACAGAAACGGCAGGGATATACCCTGCCGTTTCTCTGCAATCCTCAAGGGGAACTACTCAGCGAGCAGTTCCGCTGCGTAGCAACTACTCCCGAGAACCGCACTCAAGAGCCTGGTCAGGCAGCAGCCTCTCTCACCGCATCGGCAATCTGTGCCGCATAGGTATTGACGAGGTTTTCATCCTGCCCCTCTACCATCACACGAATCAGTGGTTCGGTACCGGACGGCCTGAGAAGCACTCTGCCGCGGTCGCTCAGACGCGCCTCGACATCCCTGACAGCCTCTTGTACCAGCTTGGAATTGTCCAGATCGATTTTTGCCTGCAACGGCACATTGACCAGCGTTTGCGGGAAGCGTTGCATGCCTTCACGCAGATCATGCAGGGAGCGACCACTGTTGATCATGACATGAAGCACCTGCAATGCGGCAATGATGCCATCGCCAGTCGTGGTGCGATCCAGACAGATGATGTGCCCCGAGGATTCACCACCCAGCTGCCACCCTTCA
>CAYTPO010000007.1:0-16905 GCA_964439815.1 uncultured Thiotrichales bacterium | reverse complement strand
CCCCCCCACAGGAAAATCCGTTCAAGAAGGCACAGTACATAAAAATGGAGTCCTTCATTGTCACACTGGCCAATAAATCCCGCCCCAACATGCTACAGATCGATGTCTCTACCTCGACAACCGATGCAGAAGCAGCGGAAGCATTCAAACAACACACACCGGTCATCAGAAACAACTTGCTGATGCTGATGAACGCCCAGGATGTCAAGAGACTGCAAACCAACGAAGGCAAGGAGGCATTGCGCCAGGAAGCCTTGACTGCGGTACAGGAAATCATGAAGGAGCGTTACGGTTCGGAAGGCATCGACGAAATATTCTTTACCAAGTTTGTCATGCAATAACGAACAGGCTGCGCTACCCCCCAGGCACCTGCAACCACTGACTGCACACCTGTTCCAAGGATACGGATTATGTCTGAAACAGAGAAAGACGAAACGTCTGACGTAAAGTCGGAAACAGAATCGGAAACGGAAAAGTCCGAAGCAGCGGTAACCGCCGAAGAGATGACAGCCGAGCAGGCTGGCGAAGAGGAAACTGCGGCTGAGAAAGCCGAGAGCATTGACGATCGCGTCACGAAACCCGTGTCGACTGCTGCAGAAGAGGAATTGATCAGCCAGGATGAAATGGACACCCTGCTGAAAGGGGTATCCGAGGGTGATCTGTCGGTTGAAACCATGTCGTTTCAGGAGCCGGGTACAGCCGTCAAATACGACTTTGCCCATCCAGCTCACAAGCTCAATGCCAAACTGCCCGTTATGCCGGTCATCAACGACCGTATTGCCAAGGCGCTTGGCCCGGAAATGAGTGCATTGCTGCGCCAGCGCGTGGAGGTCGTTATCGAGGACTTTTCGGCCTACAAGTTTCAGGAATATACCCACAGCCTGCCGGCATCGGTCAGCATCAATCGGGTCCGGTTTCATCCTCTACCCGCTTCTTCGCTGGTTTCTCTGGATGGCAATCTGGTCTTTTCACTGGTCGATAGCTTTTTCGGAGGCACCGGACAGCGCAGCAACAAGGAATTGGTACGCAACTTCACGCCGACCGAGCAGCGAATTATCGAGCGCACGCTGACAGCAACACTGAAGACCATCTCAGATGCCTGGCGCCCGACATTCCCGATCGAGCCAGAGTATGTGCGCAGTGAGCTGAGCACGGAAATCACCAGCCCGGCCAACCCTTCCGAGGTTTTACTGGTCAGCAAGTTCAAGGTGGAACTCGAACATGGCGGAGGCGAGCTGCATGTCGCCATCCCCTACGCCTCGATTGAACCTGCTCGACCCGCGCTGACCGCTTCACTGGACAAGCCCAGCGAGGATAACAATCTGTGGGCGCAGCAATTTACGGAAATGGTCATCGATGCCCCCATCGAACTGCAGGGCATCATCGCCGAGACGGAATTGACGCTGGGGGAACTGGTCAATCTCAGGGAAGGAGATTTCATCCCTCTTGGCAAGGGGAATATCGCCCAGTTCTTCTCCGAACAGATTCCGCTGTTCGAGGCCACCATTGGCGCCGCTAACGGCATGATCTCGGCCCAATTGATTGACTCTGACAATACCTATCAACAATAGAGAATCGACATGACAGATACCAATACCGCGACACAAGCCATGAACGAAGGCAGTGCTGCACCCCATACGGGGAGTGACCTCAACGGAACGGCATCACACCAGAATATCGATATCGTACTGGATATTCCGGTCACCCTGTCCATGGAGCTGGGACGCACCCGGATCAGCATCAGAGAGTTGCTGCAGTTGAAAAGTGGCTCAGTGGTGGAGCTGCAGAAAATGGCCGATGAGCCACTCGATGTACTGGTCAATGGCACCCTGGTCGCCAAGGGAGAAGCGGTGGTTGTTGATGATCGCTTTGGTGTGCGTCTGACTGATGTCATCAGCCCCATGGAACGCGTCAAGAAACTGCGCTAGGACTGCCGTGAAATATCCTACCCTCATCATCACCGGCTTTACTCTGTTTCTTCTGCCGATTATGGCCGGCGCCGCCGAAAACGGCGGACTGGCTGATGGCGACATCCTGAACACCGGGTATCTGATCAAGCTAGGCGCCGGACTGGTTGCCGTTATTGTCCTGTTTATCGCCATGGCCTGGCTGATGCGCAATATGGGGATCGGCACCGTTTCCAGGGATGGCATGGAGCACCTCAAGATCAAGGCGACACTATCGGTCGGAACCCGTGAGCGTATCGTGCTGTCGAGGCGGGTGGTGAACAGGTGCTGCTCGGAATCACTCAGGGAAATATCAATACCCTGCATGTATTGCAAAACCCGCTGACAGAGCAGAAAAAGGATTTCGCCGCGCAATTCAATAAAACCCTGCAGGAAAACAACCCACACGGCAACGGGCAATCATGAACAGATCCATTCATTTCCTGACGCTGCTGCTGATGCTGTTACCCGCAGGGCAATTACTGGCCGCTCCGGGCCTGCCCGCTCTCAGCGTACAACCCGGTCCCGAGGGTGATACCTATACCCTGAGCCTGCAGGCCGTAGCATTGATGACGGCACTGACCCTGCTGCCCTCCGGGCTGATGATGATGACCTCATTTACCCGTATCATTATTTCGTTGGCCATATTGCGAACGGCTCTGGGTACACAGCAGACACCCTCCAACCAGATCCTGATCGGGCTGGCGCTGTTTCTGACGCTGTTTGTCATGCAACCCGTTTTCAGCAAGATTTACGACTCGGCCATCGCGCCCTACATGAATGAAGAGATCACTGCAGCCAAAGCACTGGATGAAGGAAAGAAGCCGTTAATGGATTTCATGCTGAACCAGACCCGCGAAACCGATCTGGCGATGTTCCTGAACCTCTCCGGCACCGATCAGCTGGATTCCCCCGATCAGGTTCCCTTTTCGGTACTGGTGCCCTCCTTTGTCACCAGCGAATTGAAAACCGCATTTCAGATCGGATTTCTGCTGTTTATTCCATTTCTGATCATCGACCTGGTCGTGGCCAGCGTCCTGATGTCGATGGGTATGATGATGCTCTCCCCGATGATGATTTCCCTGCCATTCAAACTCATGCTGTTTGTATTGGTCGATGGCTGGTCACTGATTCTGGGCACACTGGCCGGCAGCTTTTTCACGGCCTGAGCCGGACAACGAATTCCAAATAATTTACTGGCACGGAGAACTGAAATAAAATGACACCGGAAACCGTCATGACCATTGGGCAGGATGCCCTGATGCTGACCGTCATGCTCTGCGCCCCCATGCTGGGTGCTGCATTGGCCATCGGGCTCCTGGTCGGCATGTTTCAGGCCGCCACTTCCATCAACGAAATGACGCTGAGTTTCATCCCCAAGCTGCTGGTGCTGGTCGTGGTGATTTTCGCCACCGGCCACTGGATGCTGGCATCACTGATGTCCTACACCCAGCGCCTGATAGAAGAAATTCCCCAGGTCATCGGATGACACCCCTACTGCTGACCACGGCAGAACTGACCAGCTGGCTGGGCGGCTTTTTCTGGCCGCTGGTGAGAATATCAGCCATGTTCATTCTGACACCGGTGATTGGCGCGCGCTTCGTCCCCATCCGCATCAGGATGGCAATTGCTGTCATCATCACCCTGATCATCGTGCCGACGCTGGGCCCTGCGCCAGCCGTTGAGCCGTGGTCGGCCGACGGTGTGCTGATTACCGCCAAACAACTGCTGATCGGCATTGGCATGGGATTACTATTGCAATTCATTTTTGGCGCAGTGACGCTGGCCGGCATGTCGATCTCCACCAGCATGGGACTTGGCATGGCCATGATGACCGATCCGCAAAATGGCGCCAACGTACCCGTCATCGGGCAGTTTCTGACCACACTGGCCAGCCTGCTGTTTCTTGTCTTCGATGGTCACCTGGCATTGATCGAGCTGATCAGCGTCAGTTTCAGCTATATGCCCATCGGTACCCGAGGGCCGGGGCCGGAAGGATTCCAGTTGATCATCGACGCCTCCAGCATCATTTTCATGGCGGCCATCTCACTGGCCCTGCCGGCCATGATGACGCTGTTGAGCATCAATATCCTGCTCGGTGTCATGACCCGTGTTTCACCACAAATGAATATCTTTTCGGTGGGACTGCCGCTGACGCTGTTTGTCGGTCTGGTCATACTTACCGTAACGCTGCCGGTGCTGGCACCGACCTTTGAACGACTCATGCAGGAATCCTTTGTTTCCATACGCGGCTATGTGGGAGTCCCCTGATGGCAGAGCAGGACAGCGGTCAGGAACGCACGGAACAGCCAACCCCGAAAAAACTCGCGGACGCAAGAAAAAAGGGGCAGATAGCGCGTTCCAAGGAACTCAACACCACACTGATGCTGATTATTGCCGCCATCAGTTTTTTCATGGTGGGGGGTTATCTGGGTAACGAGTTGCGACTGATGATGCTTGAGGATCTGCAGCTTGAACGCGCAACCATCATGGATCCGAAAAGTATCATCGAGGTATTTGAAACCAATATTTTCCAGGGTCTCAAATTCATTGCCCCCTTTCTCGTCATTACACTGGTCTCCGCCTTTATCGGGCCACTGATGATGGGAGGATGGAATTTTACGCTGAGTTCCGCCAAGCCGAAATTCAGCAAGCTCAATCCCATGTCGGGCCTCAAGCGCATGTTTGGCCAGAATGCATTGGTGGAACTGGTCAAGTCCCTGGCCAAGGTCATGCTGATTGGCTCGGTAGGCGCCGCCCTGCTCTGGGGATTGTCCGACAATTTTCTCAATCTCTCATCCGAACCGGTCAATCAGGGCATTATTCACGGCGGCAAGATCATGCTGTGGGAGTTTCTCGCATTCAGCACCATTTTATTACTGGTTGCCGGCATCGATGTGCCCTGGCAACTATGGTCACATCACAAGAAATTGCGCATGACGCGCCAGGACATCAAGGAAGAATTCAAGCAGACCGACGGCAACCCGGAGGTCAAGGGAAAAATAAAGGCGCTGCAGCGGGAAATGGCGCAGAGACGGATGCTGGAAGATGTCCCCGACGCCAATGTCGTACTGATCAACCCGACCCATTTTTCGGTCGCCATTCGCTACAAGGATGGCAAGGACAACTCACCGGTAGTCGTTGCCAAGGGCACCGACGAGCTGGCATTCCGCATTCGCGAGGTTGCGGAAGCCAACCACGTGCCGCTTTTTTCTGCACCACCGTTGACACGTGCACTGTATTACTCAACGGATATCGGCCAGCATATTCCCACCGGGCTGTTTGTGGCGGTCGCCAAGGTGCTGGCCTACATCTATCGCATCAATGATGAACTGGCCTCGCGGCAACCCCACGTACAAGAGCCGAACGATCTGGAAATTCCTGACGAATTTCTGCATCTGGAACGGAAAAACAACAAATTCGAGCGTTAAGCATGGAAAAATCGGCAACAGGAACAACCTTCAGCAAATTATTGCGTAGCGGGCTGGCAGCACCCATTCTGGTCATCATGGTATTGGCCATGATGACCATGCCCATTCCGCCACTGCTGCTGGATCTCTTTTTCACCTTCAATATTGCACTGTCATTACTGGTATTGCTGGCAGCAATCTATGCCTTGCGGCCGCTGGATTTTTCGGCCTTCCCGACCATCCTGCTGACCGCCACGCTGCTGCGACTGGCATTGAATATCGCCTCCACACGGATTGTACTGCTGGAGGGTCATACCGGCGCTGCGGCAGCAGGTGATGTCATCGAGGCTTTTGGCAGCTTTGTCGTTGGCGGCAATTTTGCGGTCGGCCTGGTGGTCTTCGCCATTCTGGTCATCATCAACTTCGTGGTCGTTACCAAGGGTGCCGGACGGGTATCGGAAGTCACCGCACGTTTTACCCTTGACGCCATGCCCGGCAAGCAGATGGCGGTGGATGCCGATCTCAACGCCGGCATCCTGACCCAGGAGCAGGCCAGGGTTCGACGCGAGGAAATTACCCGCGAGGCCGATTTCTACGGCTCCATGGATGGTTCCAGCAAATTTGTTCGCGGTGACGCCATCGCCGGCATTCTGATCCTGTTCATAAACGTCATCGGCGGTCTGGCCATCGGTGTCGGCCAGCACGGTCTGGGTTTTGGTGATGCATTGGAAAAGTACACGCTACTGGCCATCGGTGATGGCCTGGTGGCGCAAATACCTTCGCTGCTGCTATCGACAGCCACGGCCATCATCGTCACCCGCGTTTCCGATGCCCAGGACATGGGCACGCAGATGATGAACCAGATGTTCAAGGATCCGCGTCCACTATGGGTAACCGCCGGCATTCTTGGGCTGCTCGGTATTATCCCCGGCATGCCCAATCTGGTTTTCCTGTCACTTGCAGGGCTCAGCGCTTTCGCTGCGGTGATGATCAATCCGGGCATCGAGCAGGAACAGGAGACCGAACCGGCGGAGGCCGATGCACTTCCGGCTTCCGGCGAACGTGAACTGAGCTGGGACGACGTCAAACCTGTCGATACCATCGGGCTGGAGGTCGGCTACAAACTGATTCCGATGGTCGACAAGGAGCAGGACGGCAGCGTGCTCAACCGCATCAAGGGAGTGCGCAGAAAACTCTCGGAGACGCTGGGCTTTCTGATCCCTTCGGTACATATCAAGGACAACCTCGATCTCGATGCCGGTGGCTATCAGATCACCATCCTGGGAGTCCCCGAGGGCCAGGGTGAAATTCATCCGGAAAAAGAGCTGGCCATCAATCCTGGGAACGCGCAATCGGGGCTGCGCGGCATCCCGGTCACCGACCCGGCCTTCGGTATGGAGGCCGTCTGGATCGACCCGGTACAACGCGATCATGCCCAGGTGCTGGGTTACACCGTCGTCGATGCCAGCACCGTCATTGCCACCCACATGAACAAGCTGCTGCTGGAGCATGCCGGTGACCTGCTGGGCCATGAAGAAACCCGACAGCTGCTCGACAAGCTGGGCAAGCACGAACCAAGGTTGGTCGAAGACCTGACACCCAAATCGCTACCACTGAGCACCATCGTGCGTGTGCTGCAAAACCTGCTGCAGGAAGGCATTCCGCTGCGGGACATGCGCACCATTGCCGAAACGCTGGCGGAAGCCTCGGTCAACAGTCAAGAAGCCGACACCCTCACAGCGGCTGTCCGCGTTGCTTTGCGGAGATTGATCACACAACAGATCAACGGACTGACCGATGATCTCCCTGTTATCACCCTTGACCCCGAGCTGGAACAGTTATTGCTCCAGTCCTATAACAACAACCCTGCGGCAGGATTGGTCATCGAACCAGGCCTCTCCGCCCGCCTGCACGAATCACTGTTCGAGACGGTGCAAAAGCAGGAGCAGGTCGGACAACCCAGCGTACTGCTGACTGCACCACAACTGAGGCCATCGATGGCAAGGATGTTCAAGACATCGATTCCGCAGCTCAAGGTGCTCGCTTTCAATGAAATTGCAGAGAACAAGCAATTGCGCGTCATTGCCAGCATCGGCGGCAATCAGGGCCTGGAACACGCAGCATGATCGAACGCAGGACAATGGGGAATCAGTGGCATGGATTGACGAGTGCAACAAGCGAAACTGGCCGGCAAATGCCTTTTTCGCAAGCTGAACGACGATCGACAATCCACGCCTCCGGCAAATAAAAGGGCCAATAAAAGTACAAGGACGTAAACCATGAAAATCAAACGTTATTTTGCCTCGGATACACGCAAGGCCCTGCGCCAGGTTCGTGATGACCTTGGCCCGGATGCCATTATCATCAGCAATCGCAGTGTGGATGATGGGGTGGAAATCCTCGCTGCCGAAGACTTTGACGAGGAGCTTGCCAGCAAGGGAGAATTCGATACCCGCGACGCAGAGGAAGTCACTGCAACGCCCCCGGCCACCAGTACGCCGACGGATACCGATGCCGAGAGCAGCAACGCCAGCCCCGCCAGCGAGGAAGTGCTCACCAGCGATGCCATTCTCAAGGCACTGAAAAAGAAGCCGGCAACCGCCAAGAGCAAGAATCGCCCTGCGGCCCCAAAGGCCGACAAGGAGTCCGACCTGATCGCAACCATGCGCAACGAGCTGGCTCACCTGCGCGGGATGATGGAGAACCAGTTCAACCTGGTCAGCATGGGCCAGTGGTCGCAGAACAGCCCCATTCGCAGCGAGCTGGTGCAACACCTCACCCGTGTGGGTTTGACGCCAGCACTGGCCGCCAAGCTGGTCGGCACTCTCGCCAACGTCGAAAAACTCACACCACAGCTGGCCACACGCAACGCCCTGGCACTATTGACCCGAGAAATACCGATCAACAACCAGTCGATACTGGAGCAGCGTGGCGCAGTGGCGCTGATTGGCCCCGCCGGTGCCGGCAAGACCACGACCATTGCCAAACTCACCAGCCAGTTCACGCGCTTGCATGGTAACAGGAACATCATTCTGGTGAGTGCCGACAATCACCGCATCGGCGCCCATGAGCAACTGCTGGCCTATAGCGAACTGTTCGATGTACCACTGCTCAGGGCGCGTGACTATCAGGAAATCCGGCAGATCATCCATGCAGTTGGCAATCAGTCCCTGGTACTGGTGGATACCGGCAGCCTCACCCAGCAGGATCTGCGCTCACCACAGAATATGCCAACCATGCAAAAGGACCTGGACATACGCAACTACCTGGTTCTGCCCGCAACCAACCAGACCCCGATGCTGGAAAGAATCGTCAGCAGTTTCAGCCATTGCAGCATCAGCGGCGCCATCATTACCAAGGTGGATGAAGCCCCCAATCTGGGCGGTGCCCTGACCGCCATCATCAACGGGAAAATGCCCGTCTCCTACTGGAGTGATGGCATGAACGTCGATTCGCACCTCTATCAGGCTACGGCCAAACATCTCGTTGCCAAGGCTGTGACCATGGTCAACAGGAAACGCACCACACCTCAACCCACAGTGGCCCCGGCATCACCTCGCCCCCAGGCAAAAACCACTCACGCACAGTAACGCAGCACAAGGGAAATAATAAATGCGTAATACACACGGTGTTCAAGTCATCGCAGTCACCAGCGGCAAAGGTGGCGCGGGAAAGACAACTATTGCCACCAATCTGGCAGCCAGTCTCGCCAGGCAAGGCAAATCGGTGATGCTGCTGGATGCGGATCTGGGGCTGGCCAATGTCGATGTCGTGCTGGGACTGCGCTGCAAGTTCAATCTGTCACATGTGCTGGAAGGCCGTTGTCGTCTGGAAGATGCCGTTGTCGATGGCCCGGAAGGAATCAGGGTCGTACCGGCTTCTTCCGGCCTGCAGAAAATGGCCCAGCTCAGTGCCGCAGAGCACGCGGGCCTGATCCACAGCTTTGGCGAACTCCCCTACCCGATCGATACCCTGATAATCGACACCGCCGCCGGCATCAACAACACGGTCACGCATTTCTGCCAGGCCGCCAATGAAGTCGTGGTGGTTCTGTGTGATGACCCGGCCTCGATGGCCGACAGCTATGGTCTGATCAAGGTGCTCAACCAGCAGTATGGCGTCAAGCAATTCCAGATGATGGCCAACCGTGTCCGTCAGGATGAAAACGGATTTGCGCTCTACAAGCGCCTGCTCAAAACCACCGACCAGTTCCTGAACATCAGTATCGAATATCTCGGCACCATACCGGAAGACGACTATCAGCAACGCGCCAGCAAAATGCAGCGACTGGTTACAGCAGCCTATCCCCACAGTGAATCGGCTCGGGCATTTTCCCGGCTGGCCACACAGGTCAGCCAGCTCGACAGCCAGACCGAACTTGGGGGAGCCATCAGTTTTTTCACCGAGCAGAGAATCAACCGCCAGATGAGTCACGCATGAATTATCAGAGCACCATTGACAGCACACAGCAGGATTCAGTGACGGCGAGGCAGAACGCCGAGGCTCTGCTGATCAAACATGCCTCGCTGGTCAAGAAAATCGCCCTGCACATTCAGGCCAGACTGCCCGACAGCGTACAACTGGACGACCTGCTTCAGGCCGGGATGATGGGGTTGCTGGAAGCCAGCAAATCCTTTGACCCCAGCAAGGGCGCCAGTTTTGAAACCTATGCCGGTATCCGGATTCGTGGTTCCGTAATCGACGAAGTCCGCACTTCGGACTGGATACCCCGCTCGGTCAGCAAGAATATTCGGGAAATTGCCGCCGCCATCCACGCGGTCGAGGTTCGTACCAGCAGAAAGGCCACCGAACCCGAAATCGCCAGGGAACTCAATATCACGCTGGAGCAATATCAGAAGATTTCCCGTGAAGCATCCTCGGCGCGAATTCTCAGCTCCGATGAAATGCTCGATGAAGACGGCCATGCCTATCTCGATATTCCATCACCGGAAGATGATCCCAGCGTGCGGCTGCAAAGCATGGACCGCGAACGGCTGCTGGCGGAAAGAATCAAGGCGCTGCCCGAACGGGAAAGACTGGTCATGAGTCTGTATTACGAACAGGAACTCAACCTCAAGGAAATCGGCTCGATTCTGGGCGTCAGCGAATCACGCGTCAGCCAGATTCACGGCCAGGCGCTGGCCCGTATCAAGGCTGATCTCGCCGGAGAATAATCATGGACAGCTATACCATTATCATTCTGAGCATCCTGATTCTTGCGATCCAGGGGCTCGGGCTGCACAGCATCTTCACCTTGTTCAGCAACGAGGAAAAACTGCGTCAGACCATGGTCACACAGGGGCGTGAACTGATCCGTCTGCGCAACGAGCTGCAACACCTCAGCGAGCAGCAAAATGCGGAAATGATGCAGCTGGACGGACTGCGGCAGGATCAGCCACTCGACGAACACGAAGCACTCAAGGCCCGCCTCGACAACGGCGAAACGCTGGATGAACTGATCGCCCGTTACGAAATGGATGAGGCAGAGGCCTACCATCTGATCAACCAGCCGCAGCACAGCAGCACCGAGACGGTAGCCAGTATCAACTGACAAGAATCAGTACCGGATTATCCGTCACGTGGAGAATCCGCTAGAATGGCCGGGTTGCAAATTCCCGAGCACAACATGAGCGAACTACGCGGCCTTGTCCCTCCCGATCCGCTGACCAGTGTTTCTCAGCAGCATTATGCTGTCGTCTATGTACCGCGACGCAGTCGCAAGCGCTTTGCAGCCAACTGCGTCCAAATCGTCGACTCCATCGACCAGGCGCTGGAAAAATCCAATCCCGACAGCAAATACTACGCTGCCACTGTTATCGGCCCGTCAAAATCTTCCGAAGGGCAATATATTTATTATTTGTCAGAGTGGTTGTAGTAGCAATGCTGGGCACGTCGTCCCTCCTTTGCCTCAACCTGGCAGGCTTGAGGCATCTGCATTCAATTTCTCAACTTGACAACTAAGCCTCTGCCAACACCTCCAGGCTGTCCCCCGCTATTTCCCGCACGGCCTCGTCATCATCGAGCAGACACTGCTCCAACAGGGGTTTTGCCTTTTCGGCGTGGGTCAATCCCAGGTAGTGGCAGGCATCGGCACGCACTTCGACAGAGGGATTATTGATGAGTTTTCCCAACGCATCGACTGCGGTGCGCAACATTTCGGAGCCTTCCAGCTCCTCGAAGATCACGCCCAACCCCACCTTGACGTTGATCTTCTGCTGCGCATCACCAAGCAGTTGCAACAGGGCTTCAATGCTTTCCGGGTGTTGTTTGACATAAGCAACTGCATCGCTCACCTGCCCGCTGGAAAGCAGCTCCACCAGATATTCTGCCGTACCTTCCACGCTGCCTGCCTTTTTGGCCCACGCCTGCAACTCTCCCTTGCTGTGCAAGCCGGTGAGTGTGAAATTGCCCATGCGTATCCACGGCACCGAGCGCACACCCAGCGCCGCAGCTGTTTCCGGTCTGGCTTCGATATTCACGACTTCGAGTTTGCCGACCTCACCCTGCTTGACCATATCGGCAAGTGCCGCCAATACACTGGGGCAATGAGGACAATGAGTGCCAATCAGAATCAATACATCGGGGCTGTGATACATCGCTTTGGCCATCAGCTGTTCTCCAGTTCTTCCCAGCGCTGATAGGCGGCTTCCAGCGCTTTTTCTACCGTCTCCTGTTCCTGCGTGACAGAGGCTACCGCATCGGGTGATTGCTTGTAGAAATCTGGATCACCCAGTTGCGCATGCAGTGTTTCCTGCTTCTGTTCCAGCTCCTCGATCAGTTTTGGCAGACTGTCGAGTTCACGCTGATCCTTGTAGCTGAGTTTCTTTACCGCGGGTTTTACCTTGGCCGCCGGTTTTTCCCTGGTAGCGGTTTTGGCCTCCGACTTCGACTCCTGTGGTCGTTGCCGCAGCCAGTCCTGATAACCCCCCACATATTCATTGACCACACCCTTGCCCTCGAAAACAAAGGTGGAGGTGACGACATTATCAAGAAACTCCCGGTCATGGCTGACCAGTAGAACCGTGCCCTGAAAAGTCACCAGCAACTCTTCCAGCAGCTCCAGTGTTTCCACATCCAGATCGTTGGTCGGCTCATCGAGCACCAGCATATTGGCGGGCTGAGCAAACAGCTTGGCCAGCAGCAACCGGTTTTTTTCTCCACCCGACAATTTGGTTATGGGTGCGCGGGCACGTTCCGGCGAAAAGAGGAAATCCTGCAAATAGCTGATGACATGCTTCTGCCTGCCATTGATGACTATCTGATCCGAACCACCGGCAACATTTTCCTGCGCGGTCTGCTCGGGGTTCAGCGATTCCCGCAGCTGGTCGAAATAGGCAATTTCCAGATTGGTACCGATTTTTATCCGGCCGGACTGTGGCTGCAGCTTGCCCAGCAGTAAATTGAGCAGCGTCGATTTTCCCGCACCATTGGGGCCAATGATTCCTATCTTGTCACCCCGCATGATCGTGGTGCTGAAGTGAGCGATAACCGGCTCACCATCATAAGCGTAGGAGATATCCTCCGCTTCAATGACGATTTTTCCGGAGTTTTCCGACACATTGGCCTGAATATTGGCCTTGCCAACCTGCTTGCGTCGCTGCGCGCGCTCCTGACGCATTTTTTCCAGCGCCCGCACCCTGCCCTCGTTGCGGGTACGGCGCGCCTTGATGCCCTGACGAATCCAGACTTCCTCTCGCGCCAGTTTCTTGTCGAATTCCGCCTGCTGCTTTTCCTCGGCGTGCAACGCGTCGGCCTTGCCTTTGAGGTAAGCCTCGTAATTACCGGGCCAGCTGGTCAGCCGCCCACGATCTATTTCGACAATGCGGGTGGCGAGCTTGCGTAAAAAGGAGCGATCATGCGTGACAAAGATCAGTGTCAGACCCGCCGATAATAAAAAGGATTCCAGCCATTCGATGGATTCCACATCCAGATGGTTACTCGGCTCATCCAGCAGCAGAATATCCGGATCACTGACCAGCGCACGCGCCAGCAGCACGCGCCGCTTCAAACCACCGGACAGGGTGGACATCTCGACATCCGCCGGCAATTGCAGGCGAGAGATGGTGGTACCAATCCGCTGCTCCATGCTCCAGCCATCCACCTCCTCGATCTTCTGCTGCAGCCGCGCCATTTCGTCCATCGCACCGGGCTTTTCAAAATCCTGCGTGACATGATGATACTTGGCAATCACCTCACCCAGATCACCCAGCCCGGCGGCCACCACATCGTAGACGGTGCCCTGCATGTCACGCGGCACCTCCTGCTCCAGCCGTGCAATCCTCGCACCCTGTTGCAAAAAGATATCGCCGTCATCCGGTTTGACCTCACCACTGATGATCTTCATCAGCGTGGACTTGCCCTCGCCGTTGCGCCCCACCAATGCCACGCGTTCGCCGCGCTCCAGCGAAAACTCGACACCATCGAGCAGCGGCGGCATACCGTAGCTGAGGTGGATATTCTGTAATCTGAGCAATGCCATAAATAAACTGTGCCTTGAACGTTACTTCTTTGCCTTGGCGAAGGCTGCTGCCATCGCACCCATGCCACCCGGGGAAGCCGCCCCCTGTGAACGGGGCTGTGACGGCTGACGTGCCGGCTTGCGGCCAGCATTGTTCCTGCCCCTGCCTCCCGGCATCCTCGCCGGTGCCTGATCCGCCGCCTTCTCCTGCAGCCGCATGCTCAGACCCACCCGCTTGCGCTCCAGATCGACCTCCATCACCTTTACCTTGACCACCTGCCCCGCCGAAACCACTTCATGCGGATCTTTCACGAACTTGTCGGCAATCTGCGAAATGTGCACCAATCCATCCTGGTGGACACCAATATCGACAAACGCACCAAAATGCGTGACATTGGTGACAACGCCTTCCAGCACCATGTCCGGCTGCAGATCGGACAGCTTTTCCACCCCATCCCTGAAGGTTGCGGTCTTGAATTCCGGTCGCGGATCACGCCCCGGTTTTTCCAGCTCGCTGAGAATGTCCCGCACTGTCGGCAAACCGAATTTGTCATCGGTAAATCTGGCAGGATCGAGCGACTGCAACAACTTGCTGTCACCAATCAGATCCTTGATGTCCCGCCCGGTTTCAGCGGCAATACGCTTGACCACGGGATAGGCCTCGGGATGCACGGCCGAGGCATCGACCGGGTTGTCCCCCTCCATGATGCGCAGAAATCCGGCGGCCTGCTCGAAAGTCTTCGCACCCAGCCGGGGTACCTTTTTCAACGTCTTGCGATCCTTGAAGGCACCATTGGCATTGCGAAATTCCACCACGTTTTCTGCCAGGGTCCGGGAGAGGCCCGAGACGCGCGTCAGTAGCGGCACCGAAGCGGTGTTCACATCCACGCCAACCGAGTTGACGCAATCCTCGACAATCGCCGTCAGCTTGCGCCCCAGCGCAGACTGATTGACATCGTGCTGATACTGGCCAACACCGATCGACTTGGGGTCAATCTTTACCAGCTCGGCCAGCGGATCCTGCAAACGGCGGGCAATGGAGACCGCGCCACGCAGCGAAACATCCAGCTCGGGAAACTCCCTGGCCGCCAGCTCCGACGCCGAATAGACCGATGCACCGGCTTCGGACACCATGATCTTCTGCAACCTGAGTTCCGGGTGACGGCTCATCAGATCGGCCACCAGCTTGTCGGTCTCCCGTGATGCGGTGCCATTGCCAATACTGACCAGCGCCACCTGGTATCTGGCCGCCAGTTTGGCCAGATCGCTGATCGACTGATCCCACTGATTGCGCGGCGCATGGGGATAGATCGTGGCGGTATCGAGCAGTTTGCCAGTGGCATCGACCACCGCCACCTTGACGCCGGTGCGAATACCGGGATCCAGCCCCATGCAGGACTTCGGACCGGCCGGTGCAGCCAGCAGCAGATCGCCGAGATTGCGACCGAACACGTCGATGGCAGCCTCTTCGGCCATCTCTCGCAGGCGCAGGTTCAGCTCCACTTCCAGCTTGTTGTGCAGCTTGACCTTCCAGGTCCAGTTCACCGCCTGCAACAACCACTTGTCAGCAGGCCTCCCCTGATCGGTGACAGCAAAATGGCGGGCAATGCGACTCTCGCAGGGGTGGATGTCCGCTGCGTAGTCGACATCCAGCGATAGATTCAAGACACCTTCATTGCGCCCGCGAAACAGAGCCAGCGCCCGGTGGGAAGGCACCTTCCTGATTGCTTCGCTGTAATCGAAATAGTCGGAGAACTTCTTCCCCTCCTGCTCCTTGCCCGTGGCAACCGTTGAGCATAATTGCGCATTCTCCCAGAAGTATTCCCGCAGCTGTGACAGCAACGCCGCATCCTCGGCAAACCGCTCCATCAGAATCTGCCGTGCGCCATCCAGCGCCGCAGTGGCATCGGCTACGCCCTTCTCCTCATCGACATAACCGGCCGCCTCGGTTTGCGGGTTGAGCCGCGGATTCTCCAGCAGGGACTCTGCCAGCGGTTCCAGCCCCGCCTCCCGGGCAATCTGCGCCTTGGTGCGGCGCTTCGGCTTGTAGGGCAGATAGAGATCTTCCAGTTCGGTCTTGGTCATGACCGAGAGAATACTGGCCTTGAGCGTGTCATCCAGTTTGCCCTGCTCCTCGATGGATTTGAGAATCGCGCCACGCCGATCCTCCAGCTCACGCAGATAGGACAAGCGGGTTTCAAGGTCACGCAGCTGCGTATCATCCAAACCTTGCGTCACTTCCTTGCGATAGCGCGCAATAAAGGGCACGGTGGCGCCATCATCCAGCAAGGCGATGGCTGCAGCCACCTGAGCTGGTAGTACGTTCAGTTCCTGGGCAATCTGCTGTTCTATTTTCATCCGTCATGAGCTGGTTGTTCGGGGAGGCGCATCTTAGCAGATCGAGCAGATTCTGATTAGCTGAAAGACCGCTGTCGATATCGTGGTTTCTCATACATCAGTCTGTGACCCAATACCCAGTTTTCAACGTTTGATCACAACTCGAACAAGGTATTTATTACACTGCACGATGTTAACAACTGTTTCACACAAGGCCTGACCAGCTCCCGAACAGCGTGCCATGTCAGCCACCCAAGCCACGGCCATAGCAACCATGTCGATGTTTTCCTACACCACCATTGGAATCGGCAACAAGGACGTTACCCAGATCAACACCACTGTTGGGCTGGCAAGGCGGCTGGAGATCGGTGACTGGGCGGCCTGCAGCACCCCGGACAAGAGCGATGTCATCTTCTACAACGCCGATACCCGTTCCGAGGTCGCCGAACGCTTTGCCCGTGATCACCACCTGGTCGCGCTTTCCGGCAAACATCGGGATCATCCGAATACACCCTTCGTACTGGAGCAACCCGCCAGCTATACGGCAATCATCGCGCTGTTCAAATCGCTGGAAATGAGCATTCTGGCCAACCGACTCGATTCTCCGGCCCCCGCATCGGAGGCGCCGGAAAGCACACTGAAAGCGGCAGACGCCGCAGCCAGAGACAAAGCGACAACCAATACCCGGCAGCAACCACCTGCCATCGAGGCTGAACAACCCCGGCCAGCCGCTTCCGATAATGCACCGACAAGC
>CAYTPO010000006.1:0-3083 GCA_964439815.1 uncultured Thiotrichales bacterium | reverse complement strand
GATCGGCCGCCAGTTCGACGGGGTCGTCCTCCTCGTCGCTGAAGCTCTGCTGGATGACCTGATCCTTCACCCCCTTGCGGCGCCAGTAGTCGGTGAGAATATTGCTGGTGGCGCGCATCAGGAATGAGCCGAATTTGCCATCGTCCTGATAATTGCCGAGATTATTGACCACGCGCATCCACAACTGCTGCGCCAGATCGGCGGCGTCTTCGGGGTGCTTGCAGTGGTTGAGCAGGCGGCGATACACCTTGTCGTAGTGGCGGCGCATCAGCCGTTCAAAAGCCCGCTCGTCACCCCGGTTGAGGTACTGCTGGATGAGTTCTCCGTCACTCGCTTGTTCTGGCATGTCGGCTGGTATCCCCCTGGCTTGATGGACCGCGTGGCGGTGGCCCGAAATGAACCAGGGGATGATACCAAAGTGAGGATTTCTCCACAGAATTGATGTTGGTATTGTGAGCGCAGTCATATCGGATGCCTATTCGTGATGCCAGGCGAGGAACTGCACCCGGCGGTTTTCCGGCGCAAAGGGCTTGTCCGGGTTCAACAACTCGGTATTGCCCTTGCCAACACAGAGCAGCCGCTTGGCGTCGATATGATGCACACTGACCAGATAACGCTTCACCGCCTGCGCCCGCTGTTCCGACAGGCTCAGGTTGTAGGTATAACCCCCCTTGGCATCGGCATGGCCCTCGATGATCAGATCCTTGTCCCGCAGATTCTTCTGCGACAACATCTTGCCCAATGTATCCAGATAGGGCAGGGAGTCATCCAGCACCCGGGCCGAGTTGTATTCGAAATTGATCATGAACGCGATCTTCGGGCTATCGGCCACCGGCTCCTCCTCATGATGAATCACCAAACCGCGAACAGGTTTTGGAAACAGCGCCGAAGCAAGCTGATAGGTATCAGGCACCTCACGCATCACCGTCACCCCGTTGATCTCCTCCGCAGCGGCAGCGCCGGATGCCAACAACATTGCAACCAGAAAACCACCAGCCGCAAACCCGCAAAAATTGAATCGCTTTTTCATTACCATCTCCTCATCTATCAATTGAATTCGTAATCCGATGCCCCGGGAAAGCCGGGAACGTATCCTTATCCCGGCCTACCGCCACGTTAAAACAGGACTGCAACCTCACGTAGGCCGGAATAAGCGCCAGCGTTTCCGGCAACTCCGAGGCCCAGGTGAAATCTCCGCTCCCCCTCTAAAAAACCTCAATATTCACGCTTTGTACCAAAGGCCGCAGTTCCGCCACCTGCTGGTAGTAGTGATACACGCTGTCCAGTTTCTTCAATGGCAGGGGCTGCAGGCTGCGTTCGCTGAGTACCGGTGGCAGCTTGGCGTCTAGGTCTTCATAGGAGGCCATGCACATCACACTCTCCCGGCTGCCGCGCTGGTCGAGCTTGAGTTCGAAGTGACCCTTGCCGGGTACGATCAGCGGTGCATCAGCTGAAATAAAGGCGTTGGGGCTGAAGCGGTTGGGGAATACCTTGTAGATATTGCCGCTCGCTTCCTGGTAGTAGCAGTAGACATAGGCGTCGGTGGTCGTCTTCACCTTGAAGCTGAGCGACTCCCCGGCGTTGAAGATCGGGCTTTGGCCGCGACCGGTGTCCAGCGTCATGATCAGTGGCTTGATGTGATCGCCTTCCAGTCTTGTATGCTGGGCGACGGTTTTGGGCTGTTCTTCCTTCTGCTCTGGCTCGGGATCGTCGATGCCATCATTGAAGTCATCGCCGCGAGCCAATGTGCGCTTGAGCTTCTGCGTGATCAGCGGCATGTAGGCCTTCTTGATGGGCGTGTCGTCGGTCATCAACCGGTAGTAGAGATCCAGATCGATGCGGCCATCGGCAGGCAGGCCGTTGTCTTTCTTGAACATCGCAATGGAGCGACGCAGGGCAGGGGAGGGCTGGCCATTAACCTTGCCATCGTAATAACTCAGGGCGTCCAGTTTGCTCTGCACAAAGATGCGCTTTTCCTGATCATCCAGCGCGTAGAACCAGCCGCGAATCTGCTCCTGTACCTGAGGATTGGTGGCCGGTACGTCCAGGCACTCCCAGTAAGGCACCTTGGTCAGGCGACCCATCAGCTCGATGCTGCCCAGCTCCACCAGCGTGCGAACCGAGTGGTTCAAACCCTCCGAGCTGTCGAGGCCGATCTGGAACAGCGCCCCCAGCTTCTTGATGGCGCCAGCCACATCGGTGGAAGAGCCGCGCCGAGTTACCGCAATGGAGTTGCTGGAACTCATGCCGGGCACGATCTCCAGCGTCTTGACCACGCCCAGATTCATGTCCAGCGTCACAATCGACACCATGCGATCCTTGCTGTATTCACCGCTGAGGTCACCACCAAGCCGCAGCCCAAAGCCCGTGCGCTGCGTGATGGCCGCCTTGTCCACCTGAGGCGCGCCAATGCGGATAAAGAAATCCGGAGAGCGAAACTTCTGGTTGGTGTGATACTGATGAAACTGGGTAATGTCGGTCAGATCGGAACCCAGCACCACAAAGCGCACCGCATGACTCTTGCGTGACATCTGCGACATCGCCGTAATGATCATGTCCTTGGTCGCCGTCTTGATGTCAGAGGCCGGGTCGAGAATATTCTGAGCACCCAGACGCAGGTCGGAAATATTGTAGCGGACAAACAGATCATCCATGCACTGCAAGGGGCGGGAGAAATTCGTGATCGCCTTCTGCGGCAATGCATCCGGCGTAGCCGCCAACCGCGCCTCGCTGGTCGCCCGAAAGTTCTGTGTACCCGTGGAAACACAAGCGCTAATGCCCAACGCCAATCCCGCAGTCAGTAACAGTTGAAATCTCTTCTTCATCGCCTTGCCCTTGTTATCCATCATTGTGAAACCATCGAAATACATTCCCAACCCACCAAACCCTGCATCCTTCCAGCGCCGTCCCAAATACAGAGAACAACGCCTCGACACCTGATCCCTACACCCATCCCAGCAGAGTAAGTATCCAAACACCGCATCGAACCACCCCTCACCCCGCATCATTCCGGCGCAGGCCGGAATTCAGAGAACAACGCCTCGACACCTGATCCCTACACCCATCCCAGCAGAGTAAGTATC
>CAYTPO010000005.1:0-3755 GCA_964439815.1 uncultured Thiotrichales bacterium | reverse complement strand
GCGCAATAGCAAAGCGTATTGCGCCAATTGCAGAACAGAGGTAAAAAACCCCAAACTTACCTCTCCCTCAGAGAAGGAGAGACGAACTCCGCTCGATAAAAAGGTGTAATACGCTTTGCTATTACACCCTACAGAGACGAGGCACCGCTACCGTAGGGCGCAATAACAAAGCGTATTGCGCCAATTACCGGACAGAGGTGCACCTACTCATCTCCTGACCAAGAAAGTTAAAAAACGCTTGAGGAACCTCGGAATAAGTATCCCCCATCATTCCCCTTGCCACCGCCCTTCGTTTTTCCTATTCTTCCAGTTTTTTCCGGATGGCTCTCCCCTTGGTTCGACTCATCACCTTCCTCTGTCTGCTGGCAGTATGCATGCTCGCGTGGACATCACCTGCACCCGCTTCTCCGGTAGTACTGAACGCGCAGACTGAGGTCATTGACCTGGCGGACGATCTGGAGGTTCTCGAAGACCCCGCTCGCACCTTGGACATCTCCCACATTCTGACACCTGCCGTTTCCCACCATTTCAAACCCAGGTCGCGGAGTTCCATCAACTTTGGCTATCCCGAAGGGGATGTGTGGGTTCGTTTCGAGGTATCGAATCGGACGTCGAAAGATTGGTATTTGGTGCTGGATCACCCCCTTGGTGGGGATTTTTCCCTTTATGTGCTACCAGCAACCGGGAGCATTTTTCCCGCTACGCTGTCTCCACTCAAGCCGATTGAAAACTATCGGACGCCCGCCTGGAAATTGAGCTTGCCGGCTGGGGAAACCTTTGCTGCCTATCTGCGTGCAAACAACGGGCAGGAGATTCTGCGTCTGCCACTCATGCTGATGACAGAGCAGGCGTTCCTTGAACATAGCATCAGTCGGTATGTCTTTCTTTCCGCTATTTTTGCCAGCCTGGGGGTTCTCACGCTCTATAACCTGTTCATGGCCATTGGTCTCCGGGATGTCAGCTTTTTCAGTCTGATGATATTTTACTCCATGTTGCAGTTTGCGATCTACAGGGATAGCAACCTGTTTCCCTCACTGGCGTTTATCAATGACACCCATAGCTGGTTTTACCCCACCGGGTTGTTGCTGACGATGGCTGCTGGTATGCGTTATTGGCGACATGTCAACATGGGCGGCAGCGAGGCACTAGAACGACTGATGAAAGGACTGCAGTGGATTTCTCTGGCGATTCTGCCCATCGCATGGATGGCACCATTGAAAATCACCTATCTCTCGACACTGATCATACTTCCAATCATGGCAATCATGATAACTCGGGTTGCACTCAGGGGGCATGGTCCGACCCGGAACGCCTACTTTGCCGTCATCACTTTTCTGGTATCGACGTCTATCTATATATCGACACATATCGAATGGGATTTTTCTGCACAGCTGAACAACCTATTCGTAGATATCGGGCAAGCCGGGATTTTGACATCGGCACTGTTGCTATCGATCAGTCATGCCAGCCGCAGCCGGGAACTGAGTGATGCCATGGAGCATGAGCGGGCAATCGGTCAGGCCAAGGATGAGTTCCTGACCACCATGAGTCATGAATTGCGCACACCGATGAATACCGTGGTCGCAGCCGGAACACTACTGCAGAAAACCACTCTCGACGACAAACAGAAGCTGTATCTGGCCCAGCAGGAAGCCGCTGCCAGACACATGCTGGGTCTGATCGATGACATCCTCGACCTGTCTCGAATGGAGAACAAATCCGTTACGCTACGTCAGGAGACATTTTACCTGGTTGATCTGCTCGACGATCTGCGACAGATCATCGCCGGGGAAGCAGAATCCAAAGGCTTTGCGCTGAAACTGCCCGACAAGGCTGGTGACTTGCCCTGTTTGGTCGGCGACCGCCAACGTCTCTCGCAGGTGCTGCTCAATTTGCTGGGAAATGCCATCAAATTTACCCACCATGGCGAGGTCGAATTGATTATTGGTGTGATGCAGGCAACCAAAACGGGGCACAGGCGCCTGTTTTTCGAGGTGAGGGATACCGGTATCGGTATTGCAGCAGAAGCCCAACAGCAGTTGTTCAAACCATTTTCGCAGGTGGAAAGCCGCCGCTCCCGCCATTATGGTGGCAGTGGTCTGGGGCTGGCCATCAGCCACAAACTGGTCGCCATGATGGGGGGTGCACTGGAATTCAACAGCGAACCAGGCCGAGGCAGCCGTTTCTTTTTTACACTGGAATTCCCACTCTGCCCCGATTCATCCGGAAACAAAGAATCCGAGACAAAAAAACTCACTGCGGAAAACCCCTTGAAGGGCCGGAAAATACTTGTCGTGGAAGACGACAAAATCAACCAGTTCTTCATTTCCGAGCTGCTGTCATCACTGGAAGTCGAAGTCACCCTGGTTGAAGATGGCGAAACAGCACTTCAGACCTTGCAGCAACAATCACTCCCGGATCTGGTGTTCATGGACGTGAGTATGCCGGGCATGGACGGGTATGAAACCACACGTCGGATCAGGCAGGACTCCAGGCTCGTCGAACTGCCCATTATTGCCCTGACCGCTCATGCCATTACCGGCGAGCGTGAACGCTGCCTGGCCGCAGGCATGAGCGACTATCTGAGTAAACCGGTCGAGCTTGCTCAGCTGCGGCATATGCTGGAGCACTGGCTGATTGCAGATTGACCTTGAAACCTATCCCCATTCAACGCCAGGGCCGGCCATCCTTGTGCGTCAATTGCCACTTGCCATTGGCAAGCTGCACTGCCTTGAGATCATCTTCGGGATACCCCACCTCATCACCTTCGGTGCGATCCCCGATTTCCAGAAAGGCGCACGCTTCTGCCGTCCGATTGACCAACTGCGAAGCAATACCCGAGCCTGCCTTGAAACCGTGACAATCTCCGGGATTCAACAGGAAAGTCTCGTCGCCCAGCAGCAAGGTGGGATGACCCTCCAGCACATAGACAAACTCATCCTGCCGTGAATGGTGGTGCATCAGCGCCGAGGCCGCCCCCGGTTTCAGGTAGGTAAGATTGACCCCGAAATGCGTCAGGCCGAAAAAATCACCAAGTTTTCGTTTAGTCCTCCCGGCGACCACCGGGGCAAAAGGCGCGGGATAGATTGTTTCTTGTGACTGTGGCGGGATGGTATTCGCCGGTAGTGGCTTTGCCGACATATAATTATTCTACCGTCTCAACCAGATCATACAAACGCTGAATCTCTTCAGGCCAGACCGTATCGTCGATCGTCTCCAGCACCATCGGAATTTCTTCAAAACGATCATCGTTCATAATGTAACGAAACGCCTCCCAGCCGATTTTTCCCTGTCCGAGGCTATGGTGGCGGTCCACGCGTTCCCCCAGATCAGGTTTGCTGTCGTTGAGATGCATACCGCGCAGGTATTTGAAGCCAACGATACGCTCAAACTCCTCAAACGTCTGGTCACAGGCGTCCCAGGTACGCAGGTCATAACCGGCAACAAAGATATGGCAGGTGTCAATGCAAACACCGACCCGGCTTTTGTCATCCACCTGTTCAATAATCCGCGCCAGATGCTCGAAACGATAGCCGAGATTGGTACCCTGCCCCGCCGTTGTCTCGATCACCGCTGTGACACCCTCGGTTTGCCGCAACGCCAGGTTGATCGACTCCGCCACCCGAGCCAGGCATGCATCCTCGGATATCTTCTTCAAATGGCTGCCGGGATGGAAATTGAGCAACTCGAGTCCCAACTGCATGCACCGCTGCATTTCGTCCACAAAGGCATCACGCGACTTCTGTAGTGGTTCT
>CAYTPO010000004.1:0-5506 GCA_964439815.1 uncultured Thiotrichales bacterium | reverse complement strand
CAGCTTCTTCGCCGTTGGCAGCTTCGGCGCAGATGACCAGCTCCGGCCAATGCTGGCGAAGCATTTTTTTCAGGTGGGCGCGCAGATGGTCCTCGTCGTCGGCGATGATGGCAGTGGGACCGGTCATGGTATTGGGGGCTCCTCCGTTGCGCTGTTGGGCAGGACGAGTTCCGCTCTGACGCCAGTAGGTTTGTTTGCCGACAGCGTGAGTGCAGCCGAGTCGCCGTAGAGCAGTTGCAGTCGCTCCCGGACATTGGTGAGACCGACGCCCTTCGAGGTGCCTTGTAACATACCCGCTCCGCTATCCATCACAGATATATGCAGGGCTTGTTCCTTCAACCGGAATTGAACCTGTATGGCGCCGCCGTCCACGCTGTTTTCCAGACCATGTTTGACGGCATTTTCTACCAGGGGTTGTACCAATAGTGCAGGCAGATAATGGTCCAGCAATGTCTCCGCAGAGTCGATGGAAAAGATCAGGCGGTCGCCCATGCGTACCTGCTGAATTTCCAGATAGGCATTTAGCAGGTTGATTTCGTCGCGGACGGTGGTGTTTTTGGAGCGGGTACGTTGCAGGCTGATGCGGAGGAAATCGCTGAGGTGTTCCAGCATTGTTCTTGCCTTGTCCGGGTTGCTGTCGATCAGGCTGACAACATTGGCCAGGGAGTTGAACAGGAAATGTGGCTCGATTTGCGCCTGCAACAGCCGCAATTCGCTTTCCAGTAGCGTTCTTTCCTGCTCGCTCTGCTTGCGTTCCTACTCCCGCAGCAAGGTCTCTTTTCCAGCCAGTTTGCTGCGGGAGTAGAAAAAATAGGAAATCACCACGCCAAAGACGATCGTGGCCAGCAAGATAAACACCAATTCGTCTCGATCCTGCCTGAACAGCGAATCCAGCCGGGTGTCGGTCAACAGTGCGCCGATTCCGATGCCGATGCTGCCGCCAACCGGTATGCCAATGAGATAGCTCGGCAGGTCATCCTTGTGGGCGCTCCTGATCCAGAGGGCGATTTTTATAGCGGTGTAAATGCAGATACCGACCGATTCGGCAAACAGCAGGTTTTTAACCAGGTTGTCTTCGCGAACGATGCTGAGGAATCCGCCAATGAGGAAGCAGAAGAGTAGCAGCAAGCCAAACTCCCTGAAGGAAAACAGCGGTTCCTGACGGATCTGTGCCAATTTAGATACTTCCCTACCAGCTGATGTAGACCACCTGGTCGAGCGGGAGCCGGTTCCAGGCAGACTCGTCTGCGCCACCGAAAATGCGCAGCCCGGCTTCGATTTTCTGACGGTTGAATGTGTGGGTGATTCTGGCGGTTGTCACCAGACCCTGATCCTTGGGAGTGTAAAGCAACTCCAATGAGGGCTCCATACCATTGCGGCTGCGGGAGAGACGCAGCAGGGTGTTCCATTGATGCAGATTATCCTGTGTGAATGCCTGCTGGTTGCAGGCGATATTGGCAGAGATCGTGGCCGCGGAGCGGTTGGTGGCGGTGAGCAGTACTCGCTGGGCCTCCGTCAGTGTGGTCAGAGAGCGCCATTCCCGGTCGCTGTAGGCGGATTTGTCATACCAGACCTCGGCCAGCAGGGTCCAGCCGCTGAGCTGGGTCCAGCTTGCACCGGCCAGCGCCTTGATGGCGTTGTTCCTGTTGTGTTCGATGAATGGATTGTTCTGGCTCAACGGTGGTGCTGGGGGTGTTTGCAACAGCGTCAGCCGGTTGATGGGGCTGGTGTCATAGCGTTGCCATAAAACCGAGGCGTGCCATTCGAAACTGTCACCGAATACCATACTGATGCCGATACCCGCCTGGGTACCCGTTGGCTTGCTGTAACGCGCCAGTGCATGCCAGTCGCTATTGCCGTTGGTGCGGTAGAACTTGATGGCGGCGGATTCGGGGTGATCGGCGTTATCACCACTGCCGGGGTTGGTCCACAGGATGCTCAGCGCCGCAGTGTCGAAAAAAAGCTCCCACGCCAGCAAGTTCACGCCACGCAGGGTATTTCGGTACAGGGCGCGGCGGTCTTCCTGCTGGATCACATCCAGTGGCCGATAGCCGAAGCCAACGCCCCAACTGGTGATTTTTCTGCCGATGCTGACATCCTGACCCGCCATGTGAGTGTCCAGATACAACTCGTTGAAAAATGCGTCCTGTTCGGGCTTGCGGTTTTCCGTCATGCGATTGCGCAAGGTGGCGGTGGTGTTGAACCCGGTTTGTTGCCAGTTAAGCTCCAGATTCTGCCCGGCGCTTCGTGAGGGTGCGGGCAGAATCGATTCAGGCACGGAAAAAAGTGAGTTGTCATCGTAGTGGGCCTCCTCTGCGGTAAGGCGCAAATCCACCACGACTTCGGCCGCGCTGACGTTGAGTGCCAGCAGGCCGAGTAAAACCGGAACGCTGAACTTCACAATTCATCCAGCGTATTGCGCACCAGAAACATGGGGTTGAAATATTTGTCCTCGATGTCTCTGGGCAGATTGCTCAGATACTCGATGATGGTTTTTCTGTGTTTTTGTACCTTGTCGAGTAATGTTGTGGAAATCACCTGGGGGCGCCCGTCGCGCTCGCCCATGGTGAAGGTCGCCTGTTTTGCCAGCTTGCCGGAGTTGACATAGAGATTGGCTGACAGTGGATGGTGGTCGGCTTTGGCTACGTACAGTTCGATGCGCTTGTAGGTGACGCCCTTGCGAGTGGAGGTCAGTTCCAGCGCCAGTGCGGGTATGCCATCAACCTCGGTTTTTCCGGTCAGAACGGCGTCGTAGTCTTCGCTCCAGGTCATGGTGGCGATATCGCCGGCAGAAGCCTCACCCAGTAGTTTCTGCATGGGCGTTACCCGGATGGGGCGACGGCTTTTCGGCATGATGATCCAGAACTTGTCATCCAGCATCAGCAGCTTCTGGCCGTGCTCGCTGCTGTGGCGAAACAGCACCAGCGAGCGGTGGCCGGGCTTGAGAAATACGTCTTATTCCCGTTCCTTGTCCAATTTGTCATTCTTGTAGAGGCGTATGCGCGTTTTCACCTGTACCGAATCGGCTGGCAGCCGGAAAGCGTCGGCGGTTTTCAGTATGGACCGCACATCTTCCGCTTGTGCGGCAGGAATGGAATTGCCGACGCACACGAATATCAGTAACAGACGGGCGATTATTTTCAAATCAGACATGAGACAAAGACTCCACAACGGGTTGTTTGGCGGCTTTTCTGGCGACAAACCATGCCGCAAGAACGGACAGCAACAGCACGCCGGCGCTGGTCAGGACATATAGCGGCAGGTGGATATAGACCACCAGCGGATAACTCTGCGAACGTGCGGGGGGTGGTGGCATCTGGAAATCGGCCATATAGAAAAACAGCGATACGCTGGCGGCCAGCAACATGCCGAGCAGAACCCCGGCGCTGCCCATGACCAGGGCTTCGAGGACGAAATTGCGCACGATCTCGTGCGGCTGCGTACCCATGGCCCGCAGCGCACCGATTTCGCGGGTGCGCTCCACCACCGCCATGGAGAGGGTATTGGTCACGGCGAACAGCACCATGAGCAGGATGACGATGCCGAGCAGACCAAATATCCGGTTGTACAGACCGCGCACCGCTTCATAGTAGAACGCGGTGTCGCGCCAGCTTTGCAGGTTGAGCTGCGGGAACTGTGTGCGCAGTTGTTCCGCCATGGTGCTGGTGTCCCGGGTGTCGTACAGATAGACGGATAGTGTGCTGACCTTGTCGGTCTGCAACAACGCCTGCGCCTGCTGGATGTTCATCAGCATCAGCCGCTTGTCGATCTCGGGAACGCCGGAATTGAAGATACCCTGCACCACCACGTCGATGGCGTTGAGTGAGCTTTCCACAGTGTTGGCGAGCAGCGTCAGCGAGTCGCCGGGTTGGGCGTTCAGTACCTTGGCCAGTCCCTCGCCGATCATTACCTGCGGATCGGCACCAGATTTCTGGCGTGAGCTGAGTGCGTCACCCTGCAATATTTTCAGGAATGGGCCCTTGACCCTGAATTCGCCCTGGGAAATGCCCTTGCCGACAAAAACCGTCGATTTTTCGCCATTGCTGATCAGGCCGCTGAACGCCAGATTGGGCAGTACCGCGCGCACCTTATCGTCACGCAACAGCGTTTTGCGATAGCGTTCAAAATCGGACAGGCTATATTCCAGCGGTGTTTCCTCGTGTTGGTCGAAGAAATGTTCGTGCGCAAGAATGATATGGTCGTTGTCGCGCGCCGCCATTTCCTTGAGGGAGTCGTAAGTGTAAAAGGCAAACCCGCCGGAGATGAGAATCCCGGCCACGCCCACGGCGGAAATAATGATGGTCACCAGTGCCCGGCGTTTGTCGCTCATGCCGTTGATCTTGTGACCAATCAGCACGACTTCACCCTGGTTGGCGCGGTCGAGCAGGCCACAAATATTCAGCATGGTGCTTTTTCCGCTGCCGGATGGCCCTTTCAATGCGGTAAATTCTCCCGCGGTAATATCAAGGTCGATGCCTTTTAATGCCGCAACCTGCGTATCGCCCATGACATAGTGCTTGCGAAGGCTGCGCAGGCGGATGATGGCGTCGGTGGTCTGTTTCATCTTTGCTCCCCCTTTCAGTGCTTCAAAGAGGCCAGGCGTTGACGAATGTGGTCGGCGTAATAGCCGCTGGGAAGGATCGACAGGGCTTTTTCCAGACGCTTGATTTCAGTGGCCGTGTCTTTTTCTTCAGCGGCAATATCCGCGCCCTGCAGATAAATGCGCTGGCGTACCTCGGGTGGCGCCTTGTGAAAAACCGCCTGTTCCAGCGATTCATCGAACAGATCCCTGGCATCCTGAAAGCGGTTGGCAAAAGACGGGACTTTCATAAAAGTACTCAGCGCCACCAGACGCGTTTCCATACTGATGATGGACAGCCGTTCGGTTTGCGTATCGTGTTGTGGCTCCAGCATCGCCAGCGCCTTGTCCACATGGTCCAGCCCCCTGTCGAGGTATCTGATTTTCGTCCAGGGTGCATAGCTGTCCCGCGCAATCAGTGTTTCGTTGGCTCCAAGGTAGGCGAGATAGAGTGGATTGTCCGGATATTCCTTCACCAGCTTCTGAAATCCGGGATAGGCTCTCCCGACTGCATCGGAATCGCCTCTCAGGCCCTGCTCAAAATCTGCCTGGGTCTGGATGAATTCGGGTGCCTCCGCCAATGCCCCGAGTGGGGAAAGGATGAGGAGTAGAGTGAAGAATGAGGGTAGAAGAAAGCGGGCTTTGGGGTTCATGGTGAGCATTTCCTTGAGTGGTTAATCGGTGTTTTAAGGCAGATTAACCAAGTGCACCGGGAAGTGCTGGAGGATGCGACGAAGGTTGTTTATTAGGGATGAGTTGTTGAATCCGGGGAATGAAGTGTGTTGGTTTTTTTGGGAGGGAAGGGGTGACGGGTCGCCAGGCGTTGCCTGCCATTGTTGACATCTCTTTTTCCACCTGTAGGAGCGGCTTCAGCCGCGATCCACGCTTCGACATGGCAGCCATCGCGGTTGAAACCGCTCCTACGCT
>CAYTPO010000003.1:0-10271 GCA_964439815.1 uncultured Thiotrichales bacterium | reverse complement strand
CCGCGATCCATCATGAATAAGACGGGTTCAGATCTCCCGCAAACCGTCAGCCGGCTCGATACGTGAAGCACGATAGCCCGCCATCGCTGCCGCAATAATCGAGGCCGTCAGCGTCAGCAACAGCGCCAGCGCAAAGTGCAGGGGCAGCAACTCGCACACCTCCTGGCCCGGTTGCAGCTCGGAGGCCATCAACTGATTGATGATCTTTGCGACACCAAAGTAGATGCCCACCGCCAACGCCCATCCCAGCAACGCTGTCAAAATGGACTGGATGACTGGATACCAGACGATATCTCCGGTATGAAATCCAACCAGCCGCATCATGCTCAAATCACGCCGCTTGCGATCGACATTGGCCCACAAGCTGGCACCCAGCGACACGGAAAAACCGATCAGTCCGATCAGGGCAACAACCCAGAAAATCATGGTCAGGTTGCGATCCATTCCCTGCACGATCTCGATATCCTCGGAACGGGTACGTACCTTGAGCCCCAGATCCCCCATATACTGGCTTAGACGAGTCACATCATCAAGTGACCTGGCATAGAGCCTGAATCCGGAATAGAGTCGTTTTTCATCGGTAGCCGGTCTGTCTCCCTCCCACTCCAGTGCTGCAACGGCAATGCCATCCTTGAACGACTCGATGGCTTCGGCCAGTGCCAGTGTTACAAAAGCGGCTTCGCGTTTGCTGGCAGTTCCGGGAGCAACGCCGACCACATTCAGATGAAGGTGTTCACGCTGCCGTTTGCCACGAAACTTTCTGACGACACTGGCATCGATGGTGTCCCCGGGTCGCACATGCAGCTTGTCCGCAGCTGATGCAGACAACACAACATCCTGCAAAGCTTCCATCTCCTCGCCCAGCTCACCCAGCAGCAAATCACCCTGCCCCGACGAAATCAGTTCGACCGCGACAATATCGGGTGAGGTTTCACTCTTCAGATCCATGCTGGCCGAGAGGCTCCGCGTCTTGGGTACGACAAACCCCACCTCCGGCCGCAACCGCAAAGCCTCGATCCAGGGCTTGTCAAAACGTCCGCTGCCTACCGTCTGGATTTCGAGATTGCGCGGATTGTTGATCAACTGATCCAGCATGTTGCCAATGATTCCCGATTTGAGACCAAACAGAATCAGCATGGGACCCAGCACCGCGGCCAATGCCAGCACAAAGCATCCCGACATCTGCCATTCATTGAAATAGTCACGCAGTGACAGCCAGACAAGATTCCTGAAGCGACGCATCTCTACCCCGATACAATGGTTTCAGCCACGCCACCATCCATATCCTTGCGGGTGCGCAGCTTGAGCCGCCGCAAGCCGAGGGATTTGACATGGCGCCATGCATGACTCGCAACGATTACCGTAATATTCAGCGACTCCACCATTTCGATGAACAGCGCCATAATTCGTTGTGCGGCAATCGGATCGAGTGATGCGGTAGGCTCATCGGCAATAACGATCGAAGGGCGGTGCGCCAGGGCCCGACCGATCGCCACGCGTTGACGCTCCCCGGTCGATAGCTGGGAAGGTTTCTTGTCCAGATGCTTGTGGATTCCCAGATCAAAGGCCAGATCATCAACCTCGTCGGGGTCATAGCCCAGCAATCTGCGCGACAACCCCATATTCTCGCGAACCGTCAGATACGGCAACAACCCCCCCGTCTGCATCACATACCCCAGACGCAGCATGCGCAGATCGCTCAATGTATTGAAGCGATGTTTCGACCAGTGGTCATTGATATCAATGGGGGCCGCCCCCGGTTCGGGACGAAAACGAAATGCCGCCGCAGAATTGGGACGGGAGATGAACGTCAGGATATCGAGCAATGTGCTCTTGCCACAGCCACTTTCACCAATGAGCGCAATCTTTTCACCCAGCGCAATCTGCAAGCTGGGTACGGTGAGCTTGAAAGCCACCCCCTCCGCTTCGCGGGTCTTGACCACATCGCGCAGGTGGTAGATAAGCACTCGTTCGCCTTCCGCACCCACTCTGACCGATGCGGTATCAACCAAGGTCTTTGCCATCAGGGAAGCATCTGCAATTCAACCGGGAAGACGGACTGGCCACTCACCACTCCCCCATCGAGCGACACCCACAAGTCCGTATGATCATGGAGCGACTTATAATAGGCAATCTTGTCTTCTAATCGATTGATATATTCAATCTGGCGCTTTGCCGGCCACTCGGCCCAATCTTCCAGCGTCAACCCCATGGACTCACTACGATACGGCAGATCCTCGATGTACTCTTCCATGAACCCCAGCTCCGAAAGACTGCTGCCGGCAGCCAGCTTTTCAGGATTGCGGCTCAATGTCGCCGCCAGGTGCCGGATGTTTTCCAGAAAACCTTGTGGCGAGATCAGACCTTCCTCGAAAGTATCGATCACCTGCCGCATCAGATCATGCAGATCACTCAATTGATCACGGGTCAGCAATACGCGAACATCCAGAGTCTGATACTCCGGATTGATGAAATCCCGGTCAACCAGCCAGGCATTGAACACCTCTGGCACCTTACCATCCTGCTGCTTTTGCAGATACTGCATTCTCAGCGCATAACCCAGTTTGCGAAACTTTGCCTGCAGTGCTTCCAGGCTGTCTTCCGTACTGGGCTGTTCTTCCGCGACGGGCGCGATCTCTTCTGCCGGTGGCTCCTCGACCTTTGTCACCTCTTCTGCCGGCTCCAGGCTGGGTAGATTGCTGTCGACCTGTGCGGCGACCACATCATGAACCTGCCCACTGATCTGAGTACTCAGGGCATCGACTGCCTCGCCGAATGCGCCAAGATCACCAGACGGCACACCATGGTAGAGACTGCCTACGCCAGGATAGACAGACAATGCGCGGTATTGAGTAGCGGCGCTGGCATGATTATCAGCGCCTGCAGGTGTCAGCAGATGAAGCACTGACAATACGACGCCCTTTTCCTGCGCCAGACGGTTCAACCTCGCAGCATCCAGCTTTGTGCTGCTCAGTGGGTCACCGGCTCCGCGCGCGCCGGCATCGGTGATCAGAATGACATAGCGGGCATCGCGACCCTGCCAGTCGATATCGTCGAGTGCCGCCTTGACGCCGGCATAGGCATCTTCAACAAAGTCCTTGCTGGAGGCGGTTGCCGCAGAGAGCTGGTCCACCTGGCTGAAAAACGCATCGGCATCCTCGACCGGCTTGAGATCGGCAATGGTCCTGACCCGGTATTCGAGCGCCTTCACGGCTTCCGGCGCATCCCTGTAGGCAACAACACCAAAACTCATGCCCGATGTCACCCCCTCCTTTTCCAGCTTGTCATAGATATCCCTGACGGCCTTGCGGGTACGATCGATATACGGCTCCATCGACTTGGTGGCATCGATGACGAAGACCAGGCCACTCTTGTAGTTCTGCAGCGCAGCCGCCATGGCCTGCTCACGTTGTTGTGCTGCAGCAGCAGCCCTGGCGACATCGGCATCATTGGTCACAGACGCATCGGCCTTGTCCGGGGTCTCTTCCTCCGCAGGCGGTCGAAGGGCCTTTGTCGCTGAAGCCTCCTCCTCACCCGCCGCTGCAGCCAACGGCACCGACGTCACTTCAAGCATCGTCGCAGCCTCGCTTCCCAGATAGACATCCTCATGGTCGATAATGGGCACCAGATAAAAATCCCTGGTGATATCAATGGCTTCGGCCGGCTGAATGGCGACAACCGGTGATTCTTCCGGCAGCTGGTCATTGATTGCCGCCAGATAGGTCTCCTTGTAGCGTGAAGCGTCGCTGCTCTCTATCAGCGACTTGAGACTCTCCTTGTCCTTGAACAACAATACACGGTTACCCTGCCCCGGATCGCGAAACGATACGGTCAAGGTCTGGTTCCAGGGAATCAATTGCGCCCCTTCAATCCAGCCGGAAACGGTGCCGAAGCTGTCAGCACCCACCTGCACCCAGGGCTTGCCATCGACATCCTTGCGCATGTAGACATAGTAGACGGTAAACGGCGTGGTCGTCTGCGAACCCGCTTCTCCCGCCGCTGCCGAGATCATGGCTCCCGGCTTGGCGAGAACACGTTGGTACAGAGTCTTCTTGCCTTCCATCAGCAATGGGCGTTCCGCCGCCATGATGGCCGGAGTAGTCACTGCAATCAGCAATCCGGCCAGACAACTGCAAAGGACTCTATTCATCAACATCATTCAACCTCCAGAAGCAGTCTCTTGGCTTGCGCATCACCCTCATCGGCACGCTTGTGAATCAGCTCGACCAGTGTATTCATCGGTGCCTCGGCCTCGCTGACACCCGCAGCTTTTGCGGTTCGATACCACTTGAGCGCCTGAAACAGGTCGGGCGTAGCCAGCACATCCCGATAACTGTCGTGATAGGCAGGATCCGACATGGTTGCCAGACGCAATGCCGACAGCCCATGATGATGTCGGGCCGCGAAAAAATAGAGGATGTAGGCATCCGCCATCGAGCCATCCGCACGGAACTCCTCGGCGCGCCTGAAGACAGCATCCGGATCGATATCTTCATCACTCCGGGCCATCAGGCCGGCGATTTCGGCGCGAGCATGATCACCGGGAGACTGGTAACTCATGACAACCGGGAGAGGATTCCCGGTTTTCTCGGCAGGCTTTGCATTGGCCAGCAGGTAGAGGAAAAACGCCAGCGCCGACAACAACACCAGCCACACCAACAGGCGGTGCGACTTACTCTCGGGCTTGAAGTCTCCGGCGCTCTCCCGGGCCTCTTCAGCTGGCGCGGCATCACCCTCGCGAGTGTTTTTTTCGCTGGAGATCTGAATATGGGATGGATCGGATGGTGATTTTCTTGGGTGTTGAGTCACTTGTTAACCTCGTTGGACAAACCCTGTAGTGGAGACGCAGCGGCAGCCAATTATCCATTAATCTCCACCGTTTAGCCACTCGGGCAGCTCAGCAATCCGGTGCAATATGGTCAGTGGCGATGCAGATTCGAGTCGCTCGATACCGTGAACGCCATAGCTCACACCCACTGCGGGGACACCGGCATTGGCCGCCATCTGCAAGTCAAATTCAGTATCACCTATCACCAGCGCCCGCTGCGGCGACGTATTCATGTCGGTCAGAATCTCTTCCACCATCAAGGGATGCGGTTTGGAAAAGGTTTCATCCGCGCAACGGGAGACTGAAAAGTATTCTCCCAGACCTGTCTGCTTCATCACCTTGTCGAGCCCCCGGCGTGACTTGCCGGTGGCAACCGCCATGGCGTAGCCCTGCTGCCGCAGCGTCTGCAAAACCTCGTTCACATCGGGGAACAGTTTGCTTGGCGTGGGATGCGGTGACAGAAAGTGTTCACGAAATGCGGTAACCGCCTGCTGCCTGACTGGCGCAGGAGCCTGCGGCAGGATACCGGCTATCGCCTCCTCCAGCCCCAGCCCAATGACCTGGCGAAGCTCTGACGAAGGCAATGGCTCCATGTCCACTGCCCGCATGGCCCGCTCCAGGCATTCGACGATGTGCGCTTCCGAATCCATCAGCGTGCCATCCCAATCAAAAATCAGCAGTTCATACTGCCGTTGCTCATCAGCCATCAATCGAATCCAGTATCTGTTGCAATTCTTTGGGTAACGGTGCCTCGAAGTGGTATTCCCCTACCCGCCCTGGCAGGTAAAATTCAAGCATCTGCGCGTGCAGGAACAAGCGTTTCAACCCTCGCTTCTTCCATTGCCGGTTCAGTTGAAAATCACCATAGCGATCATCACCAAGCAACGGGTATCCCAACTCGGCCGCATGCACCCTGATCTGGTGGGTTCGACCAGTATCGATACGGACTCGCATCAGTGTCGCATCGGAAAACAGCCTGACCGGTTCAAAATGGGAAACCGCCTGCTTGCCAGCCTCATCGACCTGAGTGGCGCGCACCTGCCCAGCCGCGCCAGCTCGCGCTAACGGCATATCCACACGCATTGCGCCACCTTGCCACTGTCCGGCTACCAGCGCCAGATACTGCTTGGTAACACCGCCACTACGCCACAGATCATGCAATGCCGTCAGTGCCGCCCGATGGCGCGCCAGCAGCAGGCAGCCACTGGTACTACGGTCGAGACGATGCGCCAGCTCCAGAAAAGGCTCCGCCGGTCGCAGCTTCCGGATTATCTCGATCACCCCCACGGCTATACCGGACCCCGAGTGAACAGCCATGCCCGATGGCTTGTTGATGACCAGCAGGTCATTATCCTCATGGATTACAGCTGCCGCAATCGTCTGCAGATCCCGACTGGAGATGATCGGATCATCGCCAGCTGCCGGCAGACGCACTGGCGGCAATCTCAGCTCATCACCAGCCTGAATGCGGTATGACTGCTTGATCCGCCCCCCATTGACCCGTACCTCACCCTTGCGCAACATCTTGTAGATGCGTGTTTTCGGTAGTTGGCGAAAACGGGCAAACAGGAAGTTGTCCAACCGCTGCCCCGCCTGTTGTGCGGTAACCGTGACCTTCCGGGCAGGGTGATATTGTTCGCTCATGGGCAGGAAATAGGGCTCCGTGATCCAGTAACTTGAAGGAAAAACAGTAAGTTGTTACGATGTCGCGTCGCGGCCACTATAGCCGCTGACCGAATTTTTTGAGAACCACTTTTCTGGTTCCTTTTGAGCAAGGTAATAATGGAATAGGCATTATACCCGGCTCGTAGTGATTAACTATACGAATCACGCCTGGAATTCCTGTCACTTTTCTGAACATGTAGTTTTGGTAAAGACACAATAAAAGAAGCAGGGATCCGTTTTTTGACCATTAATGCGATGACTACCGTATTGCCCCTCCTGAGCCAAGACATTCAGATTGAAATACGTAGTGGCTGCAGCCCTTATGGGCTCTTGGCAACCGCGCATATGCCTTCAACAAACGCGATTCCGGCAAGAGCAGCCTCGAATGGCTCACAACCATGAACACTGATCAGCAGCGTTTGTGGTTGCGCAGCATTGGTAGCAGCTCCACAACTCTATTTTGTATCTTGCATGCCAATCCTCCTGAAACAGGATTTAGAGCATTACTGCAAAGAGGCTGCTGCCCATGTTGTTAGTACTATTCAGCTGCATCATCAGCATTGCGGAAGAGATATTGCACTTCTGCTCTACCGGCCTTGCGACTGTTCCAGGCGCTTCTGAAAGACGAGACTTTAATAATGAAGCGAATACTGATAAACGCCACGCAACAGGAAGAGTTGCGCGTCGCCATCGTCGATGGCCAGAAACTCTACAATCTGGATATCGAGGTTCCCTCGCGGGAACAGAAGAAATCAAGCATTTTCACCGGCAAGATCACCCGCATCGAACCCAGCCTGGAAGCGGCTTTTGTCGATTATGGCGCCAACCGCCATGGCTTCCTGCCATTTAAGGAGGTAGCCAGGGTCTGGTGGCGCGAAGAGGCGCTCAAGGCCGAGGGCCGCCCTTCGATCAAGGACGCGCTGCGCGAGGGTCAGGAGCTGATCGTCCAGGTTGAAAAGGAAGAGCGTGGCAACAAGGGCGCGGCCCTGACAACCAAGATCAGCCTGGCTGGTCGTTACCTGGTGCTGATGCCCACCGAACCTCGTGCCGGCGGTGTATCACGCCGGATTGAGGGCGAGGATCGCACTCAGGTGCGTGAAGCCGTCAAGCAGCTCAATCTCCCTGAAAACATGGGTACCATCATCCGCACTGCCGGTGTAGGACGCTCTCCTGAAGAGTTGCAGTGGGACCTGGACTACTTGGTTACGCTGTGGAATGCCATTGAGGCAGCAGGCAAGGAGCACCCCGCCCCCTGCCTGCTCTATCACGACACCAGCGTCATCATCCGAGCCCTGCGCGATCACTACAATAGTGATATCGGCGAGATCATCATCGACGATCCGAAAGTCTACAAGCAGGCCGAGGACTTCATCCGCCAGGTAATGCCCCACAATCTGCGCAAGTTGAAGCTCTACAAGGAGCCCGTTCCGCTATTCAGCCGTTTCCAGATCGAGACGCAGATCGAGTCAGCCTTCAATCGCGAAGTCAGCCTGCCTTCCGGCGGCGCCATTGTCATCGACCACACCGAGGCGCTGACATCCATCGACGTTAACTCTGCCCGCGCAACCAAGGGCGGCGATATCGAGGAAACCGCACTGCAAACCAATCTGGAAGCTGCCGAAGAGATTGCCCGCCAGCTCCGTCTGCGGGATCTGGGGGGGCTTTTTGTCATCGACTTCATCGACATGTTGCCCAACCGCAATCAGCGCGAGGTGGAAAACCGCCTCAAGCAGATGCTCAAATACGACCGCGCTCGTGTGCAAGTTGGTCGGATCTCGAGATTCGGACTGCTGGAGTTGTCACGGCAACGGCTTCGCCCTTCACTTGGCGAATCCCATCAGGAAGTCTGCCCCAACTGTCAGGGGCATGGCACGATCCGCAGCGTTGAATCCATGGCTCTCTCCATCCTCAGGTTGATCGAGGAAGAGTCCAACAAGGAGAAGACCGGGCATGTACTGGCGCATCTTCCCGTGGATACCGCTACCTTTCTCCTCAATGAAAAACGCGCTGACATCGCTGCCGCGGAAGCACGCCAGAATATCCGTATCATTGTTGTGCCGGATAGCAACTACACGCGCCCCAACTACAAACTTGAACGCTTACGCAGCGATGAAACCGAGCATGAAGCCGTTACCCAGGCCAGTCATGAGCTACCTCAGACACAGGACGCCGAAGTACATATTTCGACTCCCAATGCCGTCAGCGCCGCAGATCAGGCGGTTGTGCAGACGGTCCCGGTTTCAGCCCCGCCACCACCCGCACCTGCAGCAGCGCCCCCTGTTCCACGGCAAGCACCGCAAGGCCCTGGTCTGATTGTCAGGCTGTGGAAAAGCCTGTTTGCTACCGGCAACGAAGAACCTGAAACCCCACCCGAGAAACAGACGGGCAAGAGCCGGGGGAACAATCACCGGGATGGACAACAACGCAGCAATAGCCGCAGCTCGGGCAATGGACAGAGAAGTCGCGGGTCCAGCACAAGGCGGCGTCAGGACAACCGTGGAAAATCGGGCAGTGGCAATCAGCGTCAGGCTGACAGTGGATCTGCACGATCCAATGGCAATGCAGCAAAGACACAGCAGAAAACCGGTAAAAAGGGACAATCCCGGGAGAGCACTGCACAAAGCAGCAAGAAAGCCGATGAGCAGGGTGGAACTGAAACCAGGCAGCAACCAGCGCAAAAAACCACTTCAGGAAGCAGGCAACCACGGACACGCCGCGGCTCAGGACGCCGCCGGATGCCCCGCAGAGACACCAGTGAGCAGAAAACCAGCACCAACAACACACAGGAAAGCGCATCAGCAGAGACGGTAACACCTGCTGCGCCCCATCAACAGACAGATGCCAAGGCCTCACATCCAAGGGAAAAGGCAGCCACTCCCTCCAGAAATCGCAGACGACGCAAACCTCGCACCACCAGCTCGCAGGCAGCTACCGGAGAAAACCCGGCTACTGAAACCACCACTGCAGGGAAAAAGGAGTCCAGCCCGAAAGCCGAGCCACAGGCTCAAGCAACGCAGGCAGCAGAAACCTCTACCCAAGGCAAACCCTCCACTACTGCGACTGAGAAGGACCGGAAAACCACCAAGCCTGACACCAATGAATCCGCCCCCGCAGCCCCAAGGAAACCTTCGGCCACGAAGGAGAAAAGCTCCAGCGACGCGACGGGAAAGCCCGAGCCCAAGGATTCTCCGGCACAACAGACAGGTAAACAGGAGAAGGCTGTCACAACCAGCGAAAATGGTGAGCCATCAAAGGGAAAACCCACGAACACCCAGAAGAAGCCCAGCGAGCGCAGACACCCCAGCAGAACCAGGCGCCGTCAACCTCCACGGAAACAGGAGGCACCAGATAGCAAGGTAAAGGCTGATGAGGCCCACCAGCCTTCACCCTCTATTCATGAAGCGGCATCCAACAAGAGCGAACAAGGCCCTCAAGTCAAGGCAAAAACGGAAGGAAAAAAGCAGAACGATAGCGACACTGTGACCAGCCAGACATCTGAAGGAACAGACAAACCAGCAGCTGGAGACGTGGCTCAAAAAACGGCTGACAAATAGGTCGGATCCATTACCCGATCCGCACAATTGCCGCCCCTAAGGTAAAACTACCCCTGAAGCCACAGGGGTAGTCATTGACGCTGGCAACACTGCGGACTATTCAGTCGGTGTGAGCGCCCTGCCAGGAAAAGTCAAAGTGAATGCGCTGTCTTGATATGATTCAGCAAGCCCGAAGCTGCTTTCTCCACCAGATCCAGCACTCGCTCGAAGTCATTGGCGCCACC
>CAYTPO010000002.1:0-16599 GCA_964439815.1 uncultured Thiotrichales bacterium | reverse complement strand
CCTTCTGCGGCTCGAAAATGGTGCCGATCGGCCCCGGATAGACCGTGCCATAACTATGCCCGCCTATACGGGTGTATACCGGACAGTGATTGATACAGGCACCACAGCGGATGCAGCGCAGCGTATCCTGAAATTCCGTGCTGGCATGAATATCACTGCGACCATTGTCGAGCAACACCAGATGCACTTCCCGCGGGCCGTCTTTTTCACCGGGCTTGCGCGGAGAAGAAATCATATTGAAATAGGTGGTGATCGGCTGTCCGGTGGCAGACCGCGTCAGCAGACTCAACAATGGAGGCACGTCGGCCAGATTTTCCACGACCTTTTCGATGCCGGTAACGGCAATATGCACGTCCGGCATCGTGGTACACATACGACCATTGCCTTCGTTTTCCACCAGGCAGAGCGTACCGGTTTCCGCCACCGCAAAATTGACGCCGGAGATACCGATGCTGCTCTCGAAAAAGGCTTTTCTCAGCACCTTTCTGGCGGTGGCGGTCAGTTGATCGACATCTTCGGTATAGGGAATATCGGGGAATTTATGAGCAAAGAGATCAGCGATCTGCGCCTTGGTCTTGTGGATGGCCGGCATGACGATATGGGACGGCCGCTCGCCGAGCAATTGCAGGATATATTCACCCAGATCACTCTCCAGCACCTCGATATCCCAATCTTCGAGGAACTCATTGAGCCCCATCTCCTCGGTGACCATCGACTTGCCCTTGATGACCCGCTGTCCGTCATGGTCGCGTATAACTCGCAGAATGATCTGATTGGCCTGGTCGACGCTTTCTGCCCAATGCACCCGGATGCCATTGCTTTCACAGCGCCGCTCCAGCTGCTCCAGCAAGTCGGGGAGTTTGGCCAGTGCATTGGCGCGAATGGCCGCGCCCTTGTTGCGCAGGGTTTGCAGTGCTTCATCATCATGAAACTGGTCGAGCCGCTTGCGAATCAGGTCATCCATTGCCTCGCGGAAGCTGCGGCGCAGGCGTTCGTTGTTGACCGCATCATGAACCCGCAGTGAGAATTCAGTCTCCCGAGTTGCCACGAATGCGCTCCATGAGAAAGGTTGCGATATGCTTGCCCTGCAGCGTGCTCCCCTGGTGATCCAGTGCGCCGTTGATATTCATCAGGCAACCACAATCCTGGCTGACATATTGATCGGCATGGGTCGCCATCAGCGCGGCGGTCTTGTCGGCCACCATGGCTGCCGAAATCTCGGGCTGCTTGACCGCGAAGGTGCCACCGAAACCACAGCACTCGGCCTTGTGATCCTGATAGACGATTTCCACATGGTCCAGCTGCTCGACCAGTCGCTCTATCTTTTCCGCCACGCCCATCTCCCGCCGGGCCGCGCAGGATGAATGAATCGCGACCTTTTCCGGTGGACCAAGGTCCTCGATGTCGATATGCAGCACATCGACCAGGAATTCGGTAAATTCGACAATCCTGCCAGACAGCGCCTCCGCTGCCCGCTGCTCGGATCGTCCTTTGAAAAGCTCGGCATACTGATGTTTCATCATCCCCGCGCAGGAGCCTGAAGGCACAACGACGGGAATGTCTTCAGGAAACGCCTGCAGCTGGATTCCTGCCACTTTTCTGGCTTCGTCGCGATAACCGGCATTGAAGGCCGGCTGGCCACAGCAGGTTTGACGTGGCGGGAAGATTACCTCGACACCCTGCCGCTGCAATAACTCCATTGCATCCATTCCCGCCTGCGGGTAGAGCGTGTCCATCAGGCAGGTACCAAAGAAGTAGACGCTGCTGGGCTTTTCCTGCATGGCAGTCAGGCAACCGTGTTGCGAAGTGTACCAATGGGGTCGATGGTGATTTCGACCACATCGCCGGGCTGCAGGAAGCGGTGGGGATCGAAGCCCATGCCGACGCCTGCAGGCGTGCCGGTTGCTATAACGTCACCCGGCTCCAGCGTCATGCCATGCGACAGGGTAGCGATCAGCTCGGGGATGGCGAAGATCAGGTCGGCCACGCTGCCATCCTGCCGCAGCTCCCCATTGACCCTGGTCTGCAGTTGCAAGGCCGCGACATCGGGGATTTCATCCGCAGTGACGATCATCGGTCCCATCGGGCAGTAACCATCCAGGCTCTTGCCGAGAAACCACTGCCCATGCTGCTTCTGCATCCGCCGCGCCGTTACGTCATTGACAATCGTGTAACCAAAGACATGATTCATCGCATCAGCCACATCAATGCCCCGCCCCCCCTTGCCAATGACTACCGCCAGCTCACCCTCGTAGTCGGTGGAATCGGAAGTATCCAGCCAGGATGGTATCTCCGAATCCGGACCGGTCACCGAGGTCGTTGCCTTGGTAAACACCACCGGGCTGGTCGGTATGTTGTCACCCTTGCTGGCGGTATCGGGCAGCGCAGTGCCAACTTCATTGACGTGGTCGCGGTAGTTCTTGCCGATACAGAAGATATTGCGGCGGGGACGTGCAATCGGTGCGAGAAGCTGGACGCCCTTCAGTGGATAGCGAGACGGCAGATGAGCCGCATTGGCCCCGATTCTGCGGAGACTCTCGGGCGCACCGGCAATCAGATCGAGCATGGATTCCGGCGCCGACAGATAGCTGCCGCTGATGGTAACGACTTCATCACCCGCATCCGAAATGACACCCAGTTGATGTCTGTTGTCGTTTCCCGTCCTGAACGTAACCAGCCGCATGATCCACTCCCGTGCAAGTCAAAGGGGGAATGTAACCAAATCAATGCAGTTTGGCTATGATCAGACTTCAATCGGGTCGATCGGCAAGTGGGGAATTGCCCAAGGAGCAGCTGGGGGGAAGACCCCCGCTGCAACCCGTCGGCAAGACTCCTGTCTGTTGACGAGTGGTGATGCTAGGCTTTAACGAATCACACTATTTTTGACCCTTACAGGTCACAATAAGTTCAACCTGGCACCCAACGACGCATCCATGGCTCGACTCCAAGCTATAATCCTCCTGATATTTGTCTCCTATCCAGTTGTATCAATTGGAGAAACAATAGCAGGCCAGTTCGAGTTCACGGATAATGAAGACAATGAGATCAGCATCGGGCAGCTGCCTCCCGGCAGACCCGGCGATCTGCTTGCACTGTGGTTCGTCGACCACGATGAGCCACGCCCCGTCTTCGAGAAAATGCTGTCGGACCTCGCTGCTTCCGGTATCGAAATCTGGCGAATCGATCTGCTGCGCGATCTGTTCCTGCCCCGCAGCAGCGAGAACATCCGCACCCTGTCCGGCAACAGCATCACCGCAGTCATCGACATCGCCGTGAGCCGCAGTGACAAAACCCTGCTGCTCATCAGCTATGACCGCATGAGCCTGCCACTGCTACGTGGCTTGCGACACTGGCAAGCCCGAGGGAAGGCACTTCACCGCGTCGCCGGGGCAGCGCTGTTCTACCCCAACCTCTTTGGTCCGACACCCCGGGCCGGAGAACCCCCGGATATCGATCCCGTCGTTACCGCCACCACCTATCCCGTGGCGCTCTTCCAGCCGGAATACGGCAGCCACCGCTGGCGTACCAGCGACATGATGGAAGCTTTTTGGCAAGCGGGTGCACCTGCCTACCTCTTTCGCATTCCACAGATACGCGACTGGTTCTTCATGGGAGAGGAGGAGCAGCTTGCGCCAGCCACCCGCAACGCGATCGAGCAGATGCCACAGATGCTGCAGGCTGCCAGACATCTGCTGCAACAACATGTTCCGGACAGCACGGTACGCCCCCTGCTGGCAGCCAAACAATCACAACCCATGAGCAGCGGGCTGGAGCCCGTTACCCACCCAGCCCCACCTCCAACCTACTCGTTGCCCGACCGCCGGGGGCAGATGCGGCACTCGACCGACTACCGTGACAAGGTGACGCTGGTCGTCTTCTGGGCAACCTGGTGCCCACCCTGTGTCGAGGAGCTGCCCTCGCTCAACCGCCTTGCCGACCATTTTGGCAGTCGTGATTTCGAGATCGTCTCGATCGACTTTCAGGAGTCGCCCGAACTGCTCGAAACCTTCCTGCAGAAGGTACCGGTGGACTTCCCTGTTCTGCTGGACAGCGATGGCAGCATTGCCAGGGACTGGGGGGTATTCAGCTTTCCCAGTTCATTCCTGCTCGATCATGACGGCAAAATTCGCTTCACCGTCAACAAGGCCATCGACTGGAACACACCTGAAGTCCGACAGGTGATCGAATTACTGCTCAATGAGTAATGGATCACAGGGTAACAACCTTTGGTCGGTTCTTTGCCACCACGCATCTTGCTTGATAATTAAAATTGAGGCTGAAAGTTTCCCCAAGGGGTCATAATGGCGGCGATACAAAAGGGTTATTCCAACCATAACCTGACCGACGACCCCCATATAAATCAAGAAACAACATGGCTGTGACCCAACCTACCCTGCTGCTGCTCGGCGCCCTGCTGGCGTTTCCCACTGCCGAAGCCGATTTCAGCGAATCCCCTGCTGCCGTCGATGGTGCTACCACGATCAATGTGGACGAAGCCTGGAATCTGTTTCGCCATGGTGCGGTTTTCGTTGATGTAAGAATGGCAAAGGCTTTCGATAGCGGACGCATCCCCGGAGCTGTGAATCTGGCGCTGAAGCATCAATTTACCCAGCCAAACCTGTCCCTGCATGCCCGGCCGGAACAACCTGTCGTGGTCTACTGTGGCGGCCCCCACTGCCCCTTGAGCGCAAAGGCAACCGGCAAGGCAGTTTCCTGGGGATACCAACATCTTTTCTATTTTCGCGAGGGTCTGCCCGGCTGGAAGAAGGCAGGTTATCCGGTTGAGTGATTTTTCTCCATCAGCAGGATTTGATGGAAAGGGAAGCCGTGTGGTAACGGGTTCCCGGCACGGAGTCTTACTGCCACTGTTCCACCATAACCATAATAACGCAGGACATGACCATGACCCTCCGCACGCGCATTACCCTGATTACCATCGGCCTGATGGTGTCTGTCACACTCACAGTCGCCTGGGCAGCCTGGCGGCATCAACACGAAGTCAAACAGCAACTCACCACCGCACTGATCAACGGCAAGCAGGTACTCTGGCAGCAGATCATCACCAACCAGCTCGATCGTATGGTCGATGCCGGCAGTATATTGATGCGCGACAAGCCCACGCTGGCTGCATTACAGGCCGGTTCCCGGCAACAACTGGCTGACAACGCCGACAACAGCTTCATCCTGCTTGACGCACTGAACATCATCGACAGCCTGACACTCACCGACAAACACGGAAACATCATCTATTCGGTACCAGACCCGCAGAGAGGCAAAGCCGGCTCGCTGGCTCGGACTGCACTGGCCACAGGCAAGGTGACACATGGACTGGAGCGGAATGCGAATGGCAAGCTGGAGATCATCACCGCAACACCGCTATTCTCCCGAGGACAATCCATCGGGGTGGGAATCTATGGCCGCAATCTGCAAGGTGTCAGCCGGCAATTCAGCAAAATGGATGGCAGTGAGGTCTATATTCTCTCACCGCAAGGCGACATCGAATACCAGACCACTTCCACCCCGCTGGCCGCGGAACGTGGGCAACCCCTGCCGCTTGCTCCCCTCAAGACAGTGACTCGCGTGCAACAGAATGATCGCGTTCTTAGTCTGGTCACGCTGCCTGTCGGCAATCGACAGGGAGAGCCGCTGGCCTATCTGGCCACGACCAACGATCAGACTGCGGCATTTCAACGCCTGCAACACATCTACACCTATACAGTCGTTGGGATCGGACTTGCTCTAGCGGCCTCCCTGATCGCTCTCTACTGGTTTCTCGGACGTGCCTTCCGCCCCATCAGTGACGTTGTCCAGATCAACAACAGGATTGCCAGCGGATACCTCGACACACCCATCAGGTCAGGGCTGCGGAACGACGAAACCGGTCAGCTACTGGCGGCCGCCAGCAGCATGCAGAAGATGCTGACTCATATCGTCAACGAAGTACGCTCCGGGTCGGATCGTATCACCTGCAATTCGGAGGAGATTTCACACAGCAATGCCTCCCTGGCCACCCGCACCGAAAAACAGGCCGACAGCCTGGAACAAACGGCGGCAAGCATGGAGCAGATTTCCATCACCTCGCAACAGAATGCAAGAGATGCCGCAAGCGCCAGCCAGCTGGCTGACAAGACACTCCGGCAAGCCAACGATGGCGCCAACTCGATCAACGCCACCATCGGCGCCGTTGCGGAGATCAACGACAAGAGCGAGAAGATATCCACCATCGTGAGCCTGATCGATGACATCGCGTTTCAGACCAATCTACTGGCACTCAATGCCTCTGTCGAAGCCACTCGTGCCGGAGAACAGGGCAAGGGATTCTCCGTTGTGGCCAGCGAAGTACGTAGTCTGGCAGAACGCTCGGCCAAGGCCGCCAGTGAGGTAAAACAACTGATTACCACCACCCGGAGCACCGTGGAACAAGGTGCATCACTGGCCCTGGTCTCCGGCGAGGCATTGACGGAAATCGTGGATTCCGTGCAGCAGGTCAGCTACTTCATCAGCAGCCTCGCCAACGCATCTGCTGAACAGGCTTCAGGTATCAGGGAAATCAACAGCGCCCTGATGGCCCTCGACAAGACCACCCAGGAAAACTCCAGCCTGGTGGAAGAAACTGCCATTACCAGCGAGCAGCTGGTCAGGGAGGCTCATGAACTGCAAAAACTGATGGGTTTTTTCAAGATTTAGGCGCCCTCAAAGGGGATTCTTGGCATTCCCGGTATGAGGTGTGGCTTCCTGCTCTACTCACATCCCTGTGTTCTGGATACCGGTCCACCCGGCATGACAGTGAGTGCCACGACAAATAATGCCTTGTCACCAAACTTGGATAGATGCCGAAGCTTGAGTTATCCCGCCTTATTCATGGTGGATCGCGGATCCTGGTGCGTCTGGGCACTGCTCTGGAGCGAAATTTGTAGCAATCGCTACAACTTGAGTGAAGAGCAAGTGCAGGCGTGCCAGAACAAGCCAGGGCCGTGATAGGCAAAAGCCTCTCACCATTTGGGTGAAATGGGACTGCCAAGGGTTTGTCATTGTTTTCATTTACTTATCACAGGCCTTAGCCGCCACCATGAATAAGGCGGGGTTATATCTGATCAAAGCCAGTCAGTAAGCGCAATGCCGATCCCCAAGCGGTTAACGCGGGCATTGTAGTCGATCAGACTCTCACCATAACCATTGAAATACTGTACGTAGCCCTTCAGACGTTTACCCAGCGGAAATGACCAGTTGAGTTCGACGGCACCACGGAAAGGCATGTGCAAGGGGTTGCGCACCATCAGGCTATAGGTCTGTTGCCTGTTTTTGTAGAGGATACGCATGTCTCCATAACCCATGTAATCGAGTATGTCGGGGTTGTCATCACCATGCGGGTCATCGGGTGCATTTTTGGCCGGCTCGGGAAGGCGATACCAGGGACGCACACTCAATACCATATTGTCACGTTCGAAAATGAAATTGGCATAGAGCCGATTCCAGCTGCGTGACAGGGTGCCACTGCGACCATTGGATTGATGAACCAGGCCGAGGGCGATAACCCGATTGCGGAGACCAAACAGATGCCACTGCTGAGGCAACAGCACAAACATCTCCGGCTCATGATTGGTCTCGCGAAACGGGCTGGAAAACTGGCTGTTGTAGGACTGCCAGTAGGATTGGTTGGTATAAGCAAAGAACAACAGACTATCGCGCCCCAACACCCCATTGGCCACCTGGAATTTCAGGCTGAGCTGAAACTTTGCCTCCAGATTCTGCAGCGCACCTTCCCGATCCATGTAGGGAGTCTCGTTGGGTTTGCCATTATAGGTGAGCGGCAATACATAGTTGGGTTTATGGGCTGTGATGACGTAGGGGTTGTTTTCCGTCACGCTTTCATCGAACAGACGCCTGTTAATGGCGGAAGATTTTCCGGCTGGCTCCAGCGCCTCACAACGTGCATGTATTTCCCTCACCGTCGTATCAGCCGAGGCATTACCGAGTTCTTCCAGCAGGCAGTCTTCCATGCCTGTATCTTCCGCGCCCGCCGCATGTGCATACAACAGCATCATCAGGGCTGGCATCAAGCTGCGGTATTTCGCATCCATCATTGTTCCTCCTGGTTATTCTTCCTGCATGTTGTCATCTGGGAGGCTGTCCGAGAATAGGGAACCTACTGCGGAAAAGCCATTTTGGCCCTTTTTCCCCCTGATTTTCGTCAAATATAACCAATATTCTCCTCAAATTAGTGAAAAAAAATGGCCTGAAATGGCTTTCCCTCGCTACGACTCCTATTCTCGGATAGTCTCCCAGGAGCCTGTCGGACTTAATGCTGTTTGGCTGCAAACGGTTAAGCCCGACAGCCTCCTGGATTCGCAACTTGCCACCGAAACTCGTCTGCCAAAAGCCAACCATGGCCGGCCACATTGCCAAACAGGGGTCACAGCTGACTGATACCGACCTGCTGAAAAGCGGCTCATATCCAACACCCCGGATTTAAGCTTGATTTCAGCATCGATTGCTAAACTCTCTGCGACCTGAATCCGAGGTACAAGTCAATCAACAGGAGCGTGCAATGTCCAGTAACCCCCCTTCCACCATAAAAGCCTGGGATCCTCTGGTGCGTATTTTCCACTGGTCCCTGGTGTTTTTCTTTATTCTGGCCTACCTGACCGAAGACAACCTCAAGACTCTGCATATATGGGCGGGTTACGCAGTGGCACTACTGATCATATTCCGGTTGGTCTGGGGGATGATCGGGACACGTCACGCACGGTTTTCGAGTTTTGTACGCTCGCCTTCCATAGTGCTCGACTACATCCGCCAAATGCGGCACTTCAACGCACCTCACTACCTGGGACACAATCCGGCCGCCGGAGCCATGATAATTGCTCTGCTACTGAGCCTGATCATGGTATCCATTACCGGCATGAGCATCATCGCAGCCGAGGGCCAGGGTCCCCTGGCAGGCACAGTTGCCGCAAATCCGAATGCCGATTGGATGGAAGAGATTCATGAATTCTTCGCCCATCTGACACTGTTACTGGTAATGCTGCATATTGCCGGCGTGATCTTCGGCAGTTTCCTCGAAGGCCAGAACCTGCCACGTGCAATGCTGACTGGCAGGAAGCAGTACCGTGATGACTATGTTGATACCCCTGCCAGGGAAACCAGATCATGAACAGGCTGGAAGATTGTTTCGGTAAAAAAATACCGGGCTGGGTGGGAAAAGCCCCCGGATCAAGGGATGAATCATCTTGAGGAACCCTTCGGGTGAATCATGCCTTGATAAGGGCATTCGTCATGCGCTCATGTCCAATCGTCGATGTTGGTCCATGTCCCGGAACAAATACGACATTGTCTGGCAATGACATCAGCTCCCGCTGGATCGATGCGATCAGCGTGGCATGGTCGCCGCGTGGGAAGTCGGTTCTGCCGATGGAGCCCTTGAACAGCACATCACCAACAAAGACCAGATGATCGGCGGCATTGTAGAACACCACATGGCCCGGCGTGTGTCCGGGGCAGTGCCGCACTTCCAGCTCAATATCCCCTACCTTCACTCGATCACCCTGCTGTAGCCAGCGATCCGGAGTGAAATTCCGTACCGGCCAGTTGCCACCAAACATGCGGGCCTGCATCTCCATCGAGGTTGCGAGAAATTCATCGTCGCGATGTGGCCCGATAATCGGCACCTGCATTTCGTCGGCCAGCACCTGCGCAGCTCCAGCGTGGTCAAGGTGGCCATGCGTGATAAGGATCTTTTCCAGCGCGGCTCCCGAGTCCCGCAATACGGCTTTGAGTTTTTCAGGCTCTCCCCCCGGATCGATCAGTGCCGCCTTGCCGGTCTCCTCACAGACCAGACAGGAGCAGTTCTGGGCAAATGCAGTTACGGGGGTGATAATGAGCTTCATGGTGTCGGGGCCGTTGTGAATGGGAAAATGACTTGTTCGCAGCACGGAAAAGCGGCTGACGCTATCGCGTTGCCGGATAATACCGGTATCCATCTGGCCTGAACAATCTTCCCACCAGCGAATGTCTGCGATCACTCCCATACAATACGCCACTACAACCTTCCTGCATCAACTGCTCCAGGCCGGTTTCGGTGGTGATATTGAGGAGAGTCATGGCGCGCGAATCGTGGCTGCGACCGACAACAGTGTCTATCAGGTCATCCCACAGGCGATCATCTATCCGCGCAGCGGCAGCGACATCACGCTGGCCGTGCAAACACTGGCGCAGCAACCCGAGGGTACGCTGTCGCTGGTGGCTCGTGGTGGTTGCACCGGGACCAACGGGCAGTCACTCAATGACGGTGTCGTACTCGATACCTCACGCTATCTCAACCACATCCTCTCCATCGACACTGAGGCGCAGCGGGTCACGGTGGAACCCGGTGTGATCCTGGATCAGCTCAATGAATCTCTCGCGCACCATGGACTGTTCTTTCCACCCGATGTCTCCAGCGGCTCACGCGCCACCATCGGCGGCATGGTGGCCACCGATGCCTCTGGCAAGGGTTCACGGATCCATGGCAAGACATCGGACTATATCGAAAGCCTTGATGTGGTACTGACGGACGGCTCCGAACTGCATGTGGCTCCCCTGGCGATCGATCAGGTTCGAATGAATGCCGAAGCCGGTGATCTCGCCAGCCAGGCACAGCGGACCGTACTGGATATCATCAGCGCCCACCGGCGGGTCATCAAACAAACCTTCCCTGCCATCAATCGCGGCCTGACCGGATATAACCTCAAACAGGTCGTGACAGCCGATGGGGCATTCCGCCTCAGCTACCTGCTGGCTGGTTCCGAAGGAACGTTGGCCATCACTCGCAAAATTACGCTCAGGGTCATTCCCAAGCCACGCTTTTGTGCATTGATCGTCGTGATCTACGACGATTTCAGCCAGACACTGAGCCATATTGCCAGGCTGCTGGAGGCCGAACCCGTTGCCATCGAGGTTCTGGACGACAATATCCTGCAGATGGCGCAGCAGGATGCCGTCTGGCAGGACGTACAGGCTTCCTTCGGCCAGCTCGATACCGCCCCCGAGATCAGGGGCCTCAGCTTTATCGAAGTCAACGGCAACAGCAAAGCCGATCTGCAGCAGCGATGCCAGTCCGTCGAACAGGCCATTGCAGTGACGGGGGAAGCATATGGTGTACTCGGCACACTGGTCGAGACCAATGCAGAGGCGGTTGCCGGGCTATGGAGCATTCGCCGCCGCGCTGTCGGTCTGCTGGGCGCGATGCGCTTCGAGCAGCGCAGGCCGATTGCATTTGTCGAGGACACAGCGGTTCCCCCGGATCAGTTGCCAGCCTATATCGCAGACTTTCGCCAGATTCTGGATCAACATGGTCTCCACTACGGCATGTATGGTCATGCCGACGTGGGTTGTCTGCATGTGCGCCCTGCCCTCGACATGCGCCAACGCGAGGATCAGCAGTTGCTGCGAACGATCAGCGATCAGGTTGCGGCGCTGGTACACCGCTACGGTGGGGTGTTCTGGGGTGAGCATGGCCGCGGTTTTCGCGGTGAATTCGCACCACTGTTCTTTGGTCCGCAGCTCACACCGCTGCTGCAACAGATCAAGGCGGCCTTCGACCCCGACAATCGCTTCAATCCCGGCAAGCTGGCCACAACCGGCAGCATGGCCATCAGGAAAATCGATACCGTACCCTTTCGCGGCCACTTCGATGCACAGCTTGGGCTGGAGCAGACACATGATTTTGCCCTGGCAGTAGCCTGCAATGGCAATGCTGCCTGCCATAATATCTCCCCTGCCGAAGCCATGTGCCCGAGTTACAAGGCGCTGCACGACAAGCGTTTTGGTCCCAAGGGCCGGGCTGCCATGCTGCGGGAGTGGGCCCGACTGACCTCGATCACCGATTCTCGATCCGTGACCGCCGCCCGCGATGTGCTGGAACAGGAACTTCATCAATCACTGCAGGCCTGCCTCTCCTGCAAATCCTGCGCCCACAGCTGCCCGATCAAGGTCGACATTCCCGAACTCAAGTCACGCTTCCTGCAGCAATATCATCAGCGGCATCTGCGTCCACTGCGCGACTACCTGTTCGCCCATCTGGAAAAACTGGCCGCAATCGGGCGCAAACGCCCGACGCTGACCAATACCGTGTTGCAGAATGGCCTGACCAAAGTACTGCTGCAAAAATTTGCGGGCTTGACCGCACTGCCAGCCTTCTCGCCCCCCCTGAAGGCTTCATTGCAAACCCACCCGGTTACATGGATCGATCCTGCCAGGCCACTACCGGCGCTGCCAAGGAAAGCCGTCATTCTGCTGCCCGACAGCTTCAACGCCAGCTTCGACTCCCCGGTACTGCTAGCAGCCTGCGAGGTCATCACTGCGCTGGGATATCACGTAGCGGTTGCTCCGGTGCTCACCAATGGCAAGGCGCAGCACGTCAAGGGCTTTCGCAGCCGCTTCCGCGCCACGGCACGACAACATCGTTCAGCAATGGAAACTCTGGCATCCACTGGCCTGCCACTGCTCAGCGTGGAGGTGGTCACGCGATTGATGCACGATCGGGAATACCCGGAAATCCTCGGGGAGGCCACACGCTACCGGGTGGTGGCCATCGAGTCATGGCTGCGTCGGGTAGTGGCAGAAGAGTTGCCCGACGGTTTTTGCACCCATCGTAAACCGGCTCCCACCTGCAAACTGCTGCCACACTGCATGGAGCAGACCGCGGCCAAACACGCCATTGCTGACTGGCGCGCCATATTTTCCCACTGTGGCATTCCGCTGGAAGTCACGCTGGCCGGCTGCTGCGGCATGTCGGGCCTGTTCGGTCATGAGCTGATCAACGCCACATTGGCAAAGCGGATCTTCCAGCAGAACTGGGCACCCCACACCGGGGGAGATGCCATCCTGTTGGCATCCGGTTTCTCCTGCCGCTGCCAACTGCGAAGCCACGGCAATGCAGCACAGCATCCCATTGAATTGATCGCGGCATCGATACGCTCATGAAGCTACCTGTTCATGCCATTTTGCCACAGCTTCTGGAAACGATGGTTCGGCATAATACCGTCATTCTTCAGGCCGACCCCGGCGCCGGCAAGAGCACAGTCGTGCCGCTGGCGTTGCTGGATGCCCCTTGGCTCGGCCAGGGGAAGATCCTGTTGCTGGAGCCAAGGCGGCTGGCGGCGTGTGCGGTTGCACAATGGATGGCACAAACACTGGGGGAAAAGGTCGGTGAAACCGTGGGTTACCGCATGCGACTGGAGCGCAGTGTCGGCCCGGCAACCCGCATCGAGGTCATCACCGAGGGGATGCTGACACGGCAGTTGCAGGCCGATCCGGAGCTGCCAGGTCGGCTGCATCATCTTTGATGAATTCCATGAACGCAGCCTGCAGGCTGATCTGGGGTTGGCACTGGCCAGGGATGTGCAACAGGGACTCCGCGAGGAGCTACGATTGCTGCTGATGTCGGCAACACTGGATAGCAGGGCGCTGTCCACGCTGCTGGACGATGCGCCGGTCATCCGCTGCCAGGGCCGGCAGTACCCGGTGGAAACGCACTATCTGGCGAAGCGGGAGCCGCCACCCTCTGCAGCCAGAATCGCCCATATCGTCAGGCAGGCGCTGGCAACACATACCGGGAATCTGCTGATTTTTCTACCAGGACTCAAGGAAATCAGAGCATTGCAAGCACAACTTGAACCAGAACTTGAATCAGGGTGTCGGCTTGCTCCCCTTTACGGTGGACTGGATCTGCGCGAGCAGCAGAAAGCCATTGCGGCACCACCCGAGGGACAGCGCAAGATTGTGCTCTCCACATCGATTGCTGAAACTTCATTGACGATCGAAGGCATCTCCATCGTGGTAGATTCCGGTCTGGAGCGCCGCGCGGAAATGAATCCACGATCCGGTATGACCCGCCTGGTGACAGTAGCAGCATCCCGCGCCAGCGCAGATCAGCGTCGAGGACGCGCCGGACGGCTGGGTCCCGGGCACTGCTACCGGCTCTGGAGCAAAGTTGAAAATGGCCGACATCCGGCATTCAGCACACCGGAGATTGCGCTGGCCGACCTCAGCCCACTGGCACTGGAAATGGCCCAGTGGGGCGTCAGCGATCCCACCTCACTCTGCTGGCTCGATCCGCCACCGGCCAGGCATTGGGCGCAGGCAAGCCGGTTGCTGCAATCACTGGATATCTTCGACCGCACCGGGCGCCTGACCTCACACGGCCACTCGCTGGCCTCTCTGGGGCTGCATCCTCGCATTGGCCATATGCTGGTAACCGCCAACCAGCTCGGTGCCGGTCGTCTGGCCTGCGATATCGCCGCTTTGCTGCAGGAACGTTCACCGTTTCCCAATGCAGCGCGGGAAACCGATTTCGGCGCACGCCTGTCACTGCTCGACCAACACCCACTGCCACGTGACATCAATGGCGGCATTATCGCCCGGGTCAGAAAACAGCGTCGCGCCTATCGGCAGCAACTCAAGCCGCTGACCACCTCGGCAACACTATCGGCCGGCGCCATCTGCGCCCTGGCCTACCCGGATCGCATCGCCCGGCAACGTGGCAATGGCAGTCTCTCCTACAAGCTGAGTGGGGGTGGTGCCGCCACATTTTTCAGTCCGAATGCGCTGAGCACGGAACCCTGGCTGGTGGTTACCGAACTGGATGGGCGCGAACGTGAAGCCCATATCTTCTCGGCAGTCGCCGTCTCCCGGAACGAGCTGGAAACGCTGTTCCGCGAACAGCTGCTCCATCAGGAACGCCTTTTGTGGGACAGGCAGCAACGGGCTGTCGTCAGCGAGCGAGTCACACTGCTGGGTGAACTGATCCTGCACCGAGAACCTGCCGAAGTGTCCAGCGAGGAGGAGGCCACGCAACTGCTGCTGCAGGCCATCCAAGACCATGGACTCGACTGCCTGCCATGGTCGCCGGCTGCAAGCAGTTACCTGCAGCGACTGCGGTTTCTGCAAGGCGTGGAGGGATTGATGGCACTACCGGATTTTTCCCCAGCGGCGCTGCTGGATACGCTACCGGACTGGTTGGGGCCGTGGGTGGAGGGGAAGAGAAAATTCAGCCAGCTGCAGAGTCTGGATCTGTACGCCATTCTACGGAGCCGGCTGAGCTGGGAACAACAGCAATGGGTCGACAAACTGGCGCCTACCCATCTGACAGTGCCCAGCGGCTCCCGAATCCGCCTGCAATATCACGACGAAAAACCACCGGTGCTGGCAGTGCGGCTGCAGGAGATGTTTTCCTGCACGACGACACCCACGGTGGCCGGAGGCCGGGTTCCGGTGCTGGTGCATCTGCTGTCACCCGCCCGACGACCGGTGCAGATCACTGACGATCTGGCGGGGTTCTGGGCCGGCAGCTATCAGGCCGTGAAAAAGGAGATGAAGGGGCGGTATCCGAAACACCACTGGCCGGATGACCCGGCCAATACGCCAGCACACGCGACGGTGAAGCCACGCTGAGCGGCAGGGTTCAATCCCAGATCAGCGGTGGCTCGTTCATCAGCGCAGCCTGCTCACGCAGCGAGAGGATATGGTCGTCCCAGAAGCGGTTGGTGTAGAACCACGGAAAGGCGAGCTTGAAGGCGGGATCATCGGCGCGGCGTGCCAACCAGGCGGCATAGTGGATCATGCGCAGCGTACGCAGGGCTTCAACCAGATGCAGCTCGCGCGGGTCGAAATCCCTGAACTGGGTATAACCCTCCAGCAGATCGGCAAGTCTTGCGGTGCTGTACTGACGGTCACCCGACAGGAACATCCACAGGTCCTGGATAGCCGGTCCCATGCGGGCATCATCAAAATCGACGATATGCGGCGTGCCATCGCGCCAAAGGATGTTGGAGGGGTGGCAGTCACCATGAATGCGGATCTGTGCAACATCTCCTGCATCCTCGAAGCAGCGACGAATCTGCTGCAGCAGATCGGCCACCAGCGTGCGATAGCTGGTTTCCAGCTCCAGCGGAATGACCCGCTGTTCCAGCAGATACCGCGAAGGAATCTCGCCGAAGGTTTCGATATTGAGTGTGGGGCGATGCTCGAAGGGATGCAGCGCACCGTGCAGGTGAATGCGCGCCATGAAGCGGCCGATCATTTCCAGCTGTTCGGGATTGTCCAGCTCCGGCGTGCGGCCACCCCGCCGTGGATAGAGCGCAAAGCGATGCTCGGCAAAATGGTGCAACGTCAGGCCACTGGCATCGGGGATCGGCGCAACGACAGGAATCTCATCCTCTTCCAGCAGTAGCGTGAAGGCGTGCTCTTCGAGAATCGCGGCATCGGACCAGCGCTCGGGGCGATAGAACTTGGCAATGACCGGATCCGAATCTTCCAGACCGATCTGGTAGACCCGGTTTTCATAGCTGTTGAGCGCCAGGAAGCGGCCATCGGTGCGATAACCAAGGCTGTCGATGGCGTCCAGCATGGTATCGGGCGTCAATGACTGGAAGGCGGATGTCAGTATGGATTCACTCATGGGCGCATCTTAACCCCCTGTGTGTCTCAGACCAACGTAAACCTTTCAGCCAACAGGAATTATCGACTGCTCCACTGTCCCGGCCACCATGCCTAGGAGCCTGTCCGAGAATAGGTTGACAAAAAACCAAACCACCTTCCGTATTAATAACGACAATCATT
>CAYTPO010000001.1:0-6365 GCA_964439815.1 uncultured Thiotrichales bacterium | reverse complement strand
TCAATCGGGTATGAAGTGGAACGAAAAAGGAGCCTCGATTATTTTAAGTTTGCGAACCCTGGAGCGATCAAGCCGCTGGGAGCAATTTTGGGGCAAGGTTAGCCAATATGGTGTGGAGTGCTGATTGGTACATCATTTTGTGGCCACACCCACTTCAATATTGCATCTCTAATTTGCATATAGGCAATCAGAAACTCAAACAGCATTCTCCAAAACAGCTCCATAAACAAAAACAGTACCATAATAATCAATAAGACCTTGGCTCGTTGTTTACCACTCAATGCCCTCCATGTCATTTCCCTGCCTTTCTCATATACCGCATTAAACGGACTGTATTTCCTTAAAAGCCAAACATGCAGAATCCATACACCGACAGGCAACAGAATCGCACCCAAGTAGTAAAACACGACTAAAGCATCGGTACTAATAAAATACTTAAACGTGAGAAAATTCATGACTCATGGTTACCTGTTTCATCCTGCAACGCCAGGAGTCCTGGCAAACCTATCCGTTTCGCAACTACTCAACTACTGCTTATGTGAACTACTCTCTGAGTAATTGCACAATAACAAACCCTTGACAGTACCATTTCACCAAAATAGTGAGAGCCTATCACGGCCCTGGTTTGGTCTGGCACGCCTGCGCCCCACTCAAGTTGTAGCGATTGCTACAATTTTCGCTCCAGAGTGGCGCCCAGACGCTCCCGCCCAGCGCCAGGATCCACCATGAATAAGACGGGTTAATTGAACGTCTGGTACAAGACCTTGCGCTTTCCACCCACATTCAATCCTTGGCCTCAGGACAGTGCCTGCATCTATTCCGGGAGAGAATCAGAACTCCGCAGTCACTCTGGCCCAGACAATACGGCCAGGCTCGTTGACCTTGATGGCAACGGGATCCAGCAGATTGGAGCGGCTAGCATGCAGTGCGTAGGTCTTGTCATCCACATTGTCGATTCCCAGGCGTGCGGTGAACATGGAGGAAAAGCGGTAGTTGCCATAGAGGTCAAGGGCAGCCCATCCCGCAGTTTCTCCCACCTCCTGTTTGCTCAGGTCATCGATTCGATCCTGCCTGTCGGCAAAGCGAACTCGTGCACCCAGTCCCCAGCCTGTTTGGCTGTAGTCAAGCTGTACCTTGCCATCAAGCGGGGGTGTCTGCGCGATGGGTCGGTCACCATCAGTCGTATTGGTGGCTTCCACCCAGGCGAGACTGCCACTGAGATCCAGCGTTTCATTGATCCGTAAACGGCCTTCCAGCTCGGCACCGAGGATTTCAGCATCGACATTCCGATAGATATCCGCCTTGTCGCTCTGCAGTATGCCATCCTGGCCATGCGCCGAATCCCGCAGGATGTAGTCGGTAACGCTGTCGAAAAAGATCACGCCATTCCAGCTGTAGTCGGAGGTTGAACGACTCAACCCCATATCAAGCTGGTGATGCTGTTCGGGGTCGAGCCCCGGATTACCAATCCAGCGACTTGTTGCCATTGGTGCCCATTTATTGAAAGCACGTTCTGTGGCATCGGCAGTCCTCACACTACGGCTAAGACCGGCAAAAAAGCTCATACCTGAGTTCAGATCCCGCTCATAGCGCAATAACCCACCCACATTGGTTTCGGTTTTATCCCTGGCAACGATTCCATAGTAGAACTGATAAGCCTGGTCGGGTGTTTTCGGAGCTGCCGGTGGTTTTTCCGCTGCACTGTCGATGGTCGCATCAACATAATCGACCCGCAATCCCGCCTTGATCCGCTGACTGTTACCCAACGGTTTCAATGCCTCCCCAAAAAGACCACTCTGCCGGATTGTTACATCCGGCCACATCTTGGCAAGCTCCTTTGGCACACCGGTATCCATATTGAATGACGTTGCATCACGCGCATTTTTCTGCAAATCAACGCCATAAGTCCACTGCATATCCCCAGCCATGGAAGTCAATATGACCCGGCCACCGCTGGTCGTTGAATTGGTTGTGGTCTCACGTTTCATCGGCTGTCCCGCCTTGGCCATGGTGGGCCCGTAATTCGGCGGGGTGCGAAGACTGAAGTTGTTCATTACGTGATCGACATCGCTGACATACAGCTCGGTCCTGATCTTGTCCAGCCACGCCGCAGCCGGCTTGTCCTCATAGCGAAAGCGGACGATATCACCCGACTCTTCCGGACTGTCCATACCCGCGCCGGGATACAATGCATCCTCGAAGTCATTCTTCTCATAGCTGAGTTCCAGCAGGCGATCCTGCGTCGGTGTATACCCCAGAATAATGCCGCCCTGCTTGTGATCGAAGGCAGAACGGACTTCCCGGCCATCACCATCTTCATAATTCTCGGCCTTCTTGATTTCACCCAGCAGGCGGATATAACCCTGTTCATCGGCACCAAGCACATCGGCCATCAGATCGCTTTCGATTCCGTTATCACTGCCCATGGCACTGACACGGCCGCTCAAGCCCGGCTGTTCCTGCGCCAGACCGCGGGTATCACGCTCGAACAGGACGGTACCACCACTGCCCCCACCCCCATAGATGACGGTTTGTACGCCCTTGAGTACATCGACCTTTTCATAGGTTTCCAGCGCAGCCCAGCTGGCCGGCGGATCCATGCGATTGGGACAACCACCATGTATATAGGCACCATCGAGCAGAATATTGAGCCGGGTTTGCGACTGCCCACGAATGATCGGTTCCAGCCCGCGGCCACCAAACCGACTCATCGAAATACCATTGACCTGACCAAGGAAATCCCCGCCATCGGCCGGCGTTCCCCGGGTTGCGTTGTACAACTCAGGCTCAGAGACATTGGGATTGATGGCGATAGTCTCCTTGACGACGATGGGTGCAAGCTCATCAGCCATTGCAGAGACAGACAGCGCGGCCATTGCAACCGCCAGTGTGGTTAGGATCAGTTTCTTGTTCATCGGGATTACATCCTGGTTATTGTATTCAACCAGGACAAGCAAACCCCGTACCAGACATTTAATTCCGGCTTTTCAGTCACATACAGTCAGTCACATTGAAAAGGTTGGGGCATATCACACAATGATTGGGGGATATCACCGCCTACCGTACCTGACACCGTTCCTGCTACCCACTCACATCCAGATACCCCCGTTCGATGGCAACCTCCAGTGCTTTAGCCCCCGCCAACAGCTCCTCATAGGCCAACCGCCGGACTCGCAGCTCCGCTATCTGCGTGGACGTGGGGAGCCCTTCACCTGCAGATTCTGTAAGTTCAAACAGATCCTTGAGATACTCACCACGCGCCCGAGCCACCATCGACATGACCGGGGTCAACCCATCCAGCGTCAACTCGGGGATCTTGGGATTGATGATTTCACGGTTGACGTTTTGAATCGCACGAGTCAGTTCAAGCAGCAGGCGGTTGTGGTCAAGTGTGTCATTCGACATGGTGGGTGGCCTCTCAAATCAATTGTTTATCGAGTTATCGGCTGATCCCGAGCAAACTTGACCAGGATTACCCGAATATCATCTTGAATTCCTGAAAAGCATCCCCATAGTCCCAACCATTCGTTTCAACAGACTGGAGAAAACTGGCAATGAGCGACGCCGCAACCAAGGAAACCATGCAATTCGAGACAGAAGTCGACCAACTTCTGCACCTGATGATTCACTCCCTGTACTCCAACAAGGAGATCTTCATGCGGGAGCTGATTTCCAACGCTTCCGACGCCTGCGACAAGCTGCGTTTCGAAGCGCTGGCCAATGACAAGCTGATGGCTGATGACCCGGAGCTGCGTATCGAAGTGGAATTCGACAAGGACGCCCGCACCATCACCGTTCGCGATAACGGTATCGGCATGACCCGTGATGAGGTCATCGACAATATCGGCACCATTGCCAAATCCGGCACCGCCGAATTCCTCAAGACGCTGACCGGCGACCAGGCCAAGGACTCCCACCTGATCGGGCAGTTTGGCGTAGGCTTCTACTCCAGCTTCATCGTTGCCGACAAGGTCACACTGAAAACCCGCCGCGCCGGCACCGAAGCCAATGAAGCCGTCTGCTGGGAATCCACCGGTCAGGCCGGCTACACCCTGGAGTCCATCGAAAAGGAGACACGCGGCACCGAAATCACGCTGCATCTGCGTGAAGGCGAAGAGGAATTCCTTGATGGCTGGAAACTGCGCAGCATCATCCACAAGTATTCCGATCACGTCCCCCTCCCCATCAAGATGCTGAAGGAGCCAGAGCCAGTCAAGGAAGGCGAAGAGGAAAAACCGGCCACGGAATGGGAAACCGTCAACAAGGCCAACGCACTATGGACGATGCCCAAGAAAGATATCAGCGACGAGGAGTACAAGGAATTCTACAAACACGTTGCCCACGATTTCGAAGATCCGCTGGCCTGGACGCACAACCGTGTCGAAGGCAAGCTGGAATACACCTCACTGCTGTACATTCCGTCACGCGCACCGTTTGACCTGTTCGAACCCAAGCAGACTCATGGGCTGAAGCTCTATGTACAGCGCGTCTTCATCATGGAAGATGCCGAACACCTGATGCCGCGCTACCTGCGATTCGTCCGCGGTGTGCTCGATTCCAACGACCTGCCGCTGAATGTCTCACGTGAAATACTGCAGAGCAACCGCGTTATCGAAAGCATGAAAAACGGCTCGGTGAAAAAGGTGCTGGGTCTGCTGGAATCCATGGCGAAAAATGATCCTGCCAAATATGCGACCTTCTGGGAGCAGTTTGGCAAGGTGATGAAGGAAGGGCCCGTCGAAGACATGGCCAACCGCGAACAGATTCTCAAGCTGCTGCGTTTTGCCTCCACACACAACGACAACGGCGACCAGAATGTTTCGCTGGAAGATTACATCAGCCGCATGAAGGAAGGTCAGGACAAGATCTACTACATTACTGCGGACAACTACACCGCAGCGAAAAACAGTCCACATCTCGAAGTCTTCAAGAAAAAAGGCATCGAGGTATTGCTGATGTCCGACCGTGTCGATGAGTGGATGATGGGCTACATCAGCGAATTCGATGGCAAATCCTTCCAGTCCGTCGCCAAGGGTGAACTCGACCTGAGCAAGATCGTCGGCGACGAAAAAGAAGAAGACAAGAAGGAAGCGAAAAAAGAGGAAAAAGCCGCCAAGAAAATCCTCAAGCAGATGAAAAAGGCACTTGGCGACAAGGTAGAAGACGTACGCATCTCCCAACGTCTTACCGAGTCCCCCTCCTGTATCGTGCTCAGCGAACACGACATGGCACTGTATATGCAGCAGTTGATGAAACAGGCTGGACAGGAGATGCCCTCCAGCAAGCCCGTGCTGGAAATCAACCCAGGACACCCCATCATCCAGCGCATGGAAGAAGAGACCGATGACGACCGCTTCGCAGGCTGGACAGCGCTACTGCTCGACCAGGCCATTCTTGCCGAAGGCGGGCAACTGGAAGACCCGGCAGCCTTCGTTCATCGCATGAATGACATGATGCTGACATTGTCCAAATAGCAGCTTACGCCGCCACAATGAAAAATAGCCCGATATTCGGGCTATTTTTTTACCTGGCAATATTCCCGGGATTATCCAGGCTGAGGATTCTCATGAAGCATCTGCAGCAGCATATCGAAACAGAGGGGTAACTACTCGCTGAATAGTTACACAAAGGGCAAGAATTACCGCAGGTTTTTTGTAATTGATGCTGCGTTCCTGTCGATTGGAAACACCAAGACTCTAATATTCAGAACGGGATTATTTGGCTCTTTCCTCCCGGGACTCCCTATCCAAAACAACTTACAAATACTCCACCAATGCTTCCATCTCCTGCCGTAATCTGGGCGTCTGTGCACCGGCCCGGTAGCCAAAGGCGACGACAACAGCTACCTCGTATTTTTCCGTATCCAGCGTCAGTACCTTTTCCACGTCGGATTTCGAGATCCCCTCCATCGGACAGCTGTCGATACCGAGCGACGCCGCGCCGGTCATCATGTTCGCCAGGGCAATGTAGCATTGCCTTGCACTCCAGGCGTAAGTACTCATGTAGGGTTCCACTTCAGTCTTGTGGAACAGGGCATAGCGTTCGAGATAGGCCTGCGTGGCTTCTGCTGGCAAATTTCGACGACCGAATATTTTTTCCACATACTCCTGCCCCGGCTCCACATCCTTTGTCAGTGCACAAATGACAACGACATGACTGGCCTCGGTGACTTGTGGCTGGTTCCAGCAGGCAGCTCGCAACGCCTCACGTTTTGCGGGCGTCTGCACCACCTTGAAGCGCCAGTGCTCCATGCCGAAGGATGAGGGAGACAGCCTGCCAAATTCGAGGATCGTTTGGAAATCTCCATCAGAGATCTTTTTATCAGGATCGAATTTCTTGCAGGCATGACGGAAGTTCATGGCTTC